>DATENL010000090.1:0-67083 GCA_035275105.1 Thermoleophilaceae bacterium | reverse complement strand
TGCGCCCGCCGGCGATGGCCTCCGATCTGGAGCCGGCGCTCGTCGACGCCCTGGAGGACCCCGGAGTGACCGTGCTCTTCTGGGTCTCGAACGGGCGCGGACGCTGGGTGGACCACAACGGCTGGCCCGTGCGGCCGCCCGAGCCGCAACCGGGGCAGGCGGTGACCGAGATCCGCTCCGGAGGACGCCTGCTCGCCGCGGTCGTGCACGACGGCGGCCTGCTCACGGACCGCTCGCTTGTGGAGACGGCCGCGGCGTATGCACTTACCGCCGTGGAGAACGGGCGGCTCGTCGACAGGCTCCAGTCGTCGCTGAGTGAGCTCTCCGACTCGCGCGTCCGTATCGTCTCCGTTGCCGACCGCGAACGCCGGAAGATCGAACGCGACCTGCATGACAGCGCCCAGCAGCGGCTGGTGGCGTTGCGCGTGAAGCTCGAGCTCGCGGCGGAGCAGCTCGAGTCGCGCTCTCCGGAGGGCGCGGAGGCGATTCGCGCGCTCGAGGACGACGTCGAGGAGGCGATCGATGAGGTCCGGCGCTTCGCGCGCGGGATCTACCCCTCGCTGCTTCAGGAGCGGGGTCTCACCGAGGCGCTCGCGGCCGCGGGACGAAGCTCGCCGGTGCCGACGCTGGTCGACGCCGCCGGGATCGGACGGTACGCGCCGGAGATCGAGTCGACCGTCTACTTCGTCTGCACCGAGGCCCTCCAGAACGTGAGCAAGCACGCGCACAGCGCGTCGGGAGTGATCATCAGGGTGCGCGGGGACGCCCGCCTGGACTTCGAGGTGCGCGACGACGGCGACGGCTTCGACGCGGCGCACACGCCGCTCGGCAGCGGCCTGTCGAGCCTCCGCGACCGCGTCGCGGCGGTCGGCGGCGAGCTCACCGTCGAATCGATCCCCGGGCGCGGGACGCGCGTCGCGGGCGTGGTGCCGGTGGCCTGAGGTGCGCGGGCTCGGCAGCCGGCGCGAGCGCGCGACGCGAGCTTCGTCGCCGGCCCGCGCGTGCATCACCGACGCGCTCCCGGTCGAGCTCATGCCGAGCCTCCTCGAGACCCTGCCCGAAGCGCTGATCGTCGTCGACGGCGCCGGGAAGATCATCGTCTCGAACCGCAGGGCGCGGGAGCTCGGCGCGCCCGCGGCGTCGATGCTCGTGGCCGAGTGGGCCGCCCGCTCCGAGCAGCTGTACGCCGATGACGAGGGGACGGTGCTCACCCCGCGCGACCTCCCGCTCGAGGAGGCGCTCGCGGGCACCGAGAGCGAGGATCGCGAGCTAGTGCTCCTGCGTGGAGGCTCCCGCTGCGTCTACAGCGTGAGCGCCACGCCGCTGCGCGATACGCGGGGCAACGTGCGCGCCGCGGTCGTCGCGCTTCACGACGTCACGTCGCTGGCCAACCTCGGCACTCGCATACGCCTCCAGAGCGCGATCGCGACCCACATCGGGTCGGGCATCGGGCTGGTGCGCGCCGAGGACGGGCGGATCGTCTACGCGAACGAGGCCTGGGAGCGGATGCTCCGCTACGACGCCGGCAAGCTCGTCGGTGCGCACATCTCGCAGGTGGCCGTCCTCCCGCGCGACGAGGCGCCCGATCACCGCGCCCATGAGATCGACCAGACCCTGAGCGGGGGCGGCACCTGGAAGGGCGAGATACGGAACGTCCGCCAGGACGGCACCAGCCTGTGGTGCGCCGCGACGCTCTCGGCGCTCGACCACCCCGAGCACGGCCCCGTGTGGATCCTGGTGCAGACGGACATGACCAAGCAGAAGGCGGCCGAGGACGCCCTGCGCGTCGTGGAGGAGCGCTTCCGCGGCGTGTTCGAGCATGCGCCCGTCGGGATCGCCATCGTCGGGACCGACATGCGCCTGCTGAACGCCAACCGCGTCCTGGCCGAGATCACCGGGTACACGCGCGAGGAGCTCCTGGGCCGCAGCCTCACCGACCTGACACACCACGACGACGTGGCGCTCGACGCCGAGCTCGCGGCGCAGGCGTTCGGCGGCGAGATCGAGCGCTACCGGATCAACAAGCGCTTCGTGACGAAGGACGGCGACGTCGTGCCGGTGGCGCTGACCGCGACCTACGTGCGCGACCTGGCCGATCGCCCGCTGCACTCGATTGCGATCGTCGAGCCCCTGACGATGGGCCGGCTGTCGGCCCTCCCCGTCAAGCGCGATTGACCGCCCGCACGGTGCACTGAGCGAGCACGACGCCGGTCACGGCTCCGACGACGACGTCGCCGGGGTAGTGCACCCCGGTGTGCACGCGCGAGTACGCGACCGACAGCGCCAGCGCGTGGAGCGGAAGCGCCACGCCCGGGAGGATCGACCCGACGCCCGTCGCGAACGAGAACGCCGCGGCCGAGTGGCCTGAGGGAAACGAGCTCGAGACCGGCATCCGCACGTGGCGGTCCGCCACCACCTCATGCGCCTGGCGCTCCGGGCGCCGCCGGCGGCCGAGCGGCTTCATGACCAGGTTGACCACCGTGGCGGTGACAGCGACCGAGGCCAGGCCGGCGCGCGCGGCGCGGCGCCCGCCGGGACCTCCCGCGGCGCTCAGGGCCAGCGCTGAGGCGATCGACAGGCGCGAGTAGTCGGCCGCGTGGGACAGGGTGCGCAACGACCGGTCGAGCGCCGGCGTGTCGGTGGCCGCGATAGCGGCATACACCGCGACGTCGAGGCGATCCGCCTCAGCCAGCCACCGCCGCCCCCTCACCGCGGCTGCGGGGCGGACGTCACCGTGACCACCGTGCCCGCCAGCGCGTCGTGCACGCCGCGCCTGCGCTCGTTCACGAGGATCGGCAGGTAACCCCAGAGAAGCGGGAAGGAGATCAGCATCCCGATCAGCCTGAGCAGGGCGTGTCGCGGCCGGAGCGCCGACCCGTCGACGCGTTGCACGCGCAGCCGCATGAGGCGGTTTCCCGGCGTCTCCCCGGTCGTGGTCCAGAAGACGGTGAAGTACGCCAGTGTCCAGACGACGAAGGCGGCTCCTCCCACCACCACCATCACGTCGCGCGCGCCGTCGGAGATCGGGAAGAGCGACACCACCAGCGCGACCACCGCCGCCACGACCAACGCGACGAGGTTGACGATCGCCGCGTCGATCGCGAACGCGATCGTCCTCGTCACGAGTCCGGCGTAGTCCACGTCCTCCCGCACCACCTGCGGTTCGGCGAGCGAGCGGGGCCTCGCGAGCGGTCCGGGCACGCCCGCGTCGTGCGCGAGCGTCATCGCCCGTCGCGCCCGACCAGGCGGCGGGCCGTGTGCTCGATCCGCGCGTCGGCCCGGCGCGAGCGCTGCCGCACGGCCGCCGCGATCTGGTCCGCGAAACTGATGCTCTGCCTACCGATCGCCTCGGTCACCGACGGGCTGCGCGCGATCTCGTCCACGAGACGCCAGAGGTCGTCGCTGTCGAGCAGGTGCGCCACCGCCTGATCCATCAGCCGGCTGTCGATCGTGTGCGCCACGAGGCGCTCGACGGCGGGGCTCTCGAGGGCGCGGTCCACGAAGCGCTCGAGCTCGGGGCCGTCGAGCAGCCGCGCGACGACCTCGTCGGCCACACCGCTGCGAAGCACGCGGTCGGCCGCCTCGCGCGCGAGCTGTGAGCCCGCGACGCGGTCGACCGTCGAGAGCAGCGCGTGCCGGAGCACGCGGTCGACCCCGGTGCGGCGCGCGACGGCCTCGGTGATCCGCGCGCTGCCGGCCACGACCGCCCAGAGCGGCCCGTCGTCCGCGCTGTTGTCGACTCGCTCGTCCATCGCGCGCCCGTGGATGTTGGCCCACTGGCGGTGCGGCCACATCACGCGAAGGGGATGATGCGGTCGGCGCGATGACGAGGTTCGATCACTCGATCAGGCTCACGTGGCTGGGACACGCAACGACGCTGATCGAGCTGGACGGCGCGCGCGTCCTGACGGACCCCGTTCTGCGCGATCGGATCGGGCCGCTGACGAGGACCGCGCCGCCCGTGGCAAGCGCCGCCGCCGAGCGGGTGGACGCGGTGCTCCTCTCGCACCTCCACCACGACCACGCCGACCTGCCGTCGCTGATGCGGCTCGGTGCGGCGACGCCCGTGATCGCCCCGCGCGGATCGGGCTCGTGGCTCAGGCGGCAGGGCCTCGAGGACGTGCGCGAGCTCGGTGCCGGGCAGTCCGTCTCGATCGGCTCGCTCGAGGTGACGGCCACCGAGGCCGTGCACGACGGCCGCCGGCACCCGCTCGGGACCTCCGCGGACGCCGTCGGGTTCGTCGTGAGCGGGTCGTGCGCCGTCTACTTCGCCGGCGACACCGACCTGTTCCCGGCGATGTCCGACCTCGCCGGGTCGCTCGACGCCGCCCTGCTGCCGGTTGCCGGCTGGGGCAGGACGCTGGGTCCCGGCCACCTCGACGCGGAGCGCGCCGCGATCGCCGCGATCCTCACGGCGCCGCGGCTCGCGATCCCGATCCACTGGGGGACCGTCGCGCCGCGGGCGCGCATGCTGCGAGCGCGCGACCCGCTCTCGGCGCCGCGGGAGTTCGCGGCGCTCGTCGCACGGTACGCCCCCACCGTGGAGGTGCGCGTGCTCGCGCCGGGCGAGGGGACCGCCGTGGCGGCGCGCGAGGCGGCGGCTACGCCTTGAGGCCCCGGATCCCGATCCTGCGCGTGGTGTTCGTGTGGTTGCTCGCGGGCGCGACCCTGCTCGCGCTCGGCGGCATCCTCAGCTCGGTGGAGGTGAAGGACTTCGCCGCCGCGCTTGCGGCCGCCGCGCTGATCGGCCTGCTGAACGCCTTCGTCTGGCCGCTCTTGATCAGGCTTGCGCTGCCCCTGACCGTGCTCACGTTCGGGCTCGCCGCGATCGTCCTCAACGGCGCGCTCGTGTACGCGGTCTCGGAGCTCCAACCCGGGCTCGAGGTGGAGTCGGTCCTCGCGGGCGCGGCGGTCGCGCTGGTCCTGACCGTGGTCAACACGGCCGTCACGACGCTGCTGGCGATCGACGACGACGACTTCTGGTACCGGAACGTCGTCCGGCGTCGCGGGGCCCGCGGCGCGGAGGCCGCGGCGCCGGCCACGCCGGGGCTCCTGATGCTCGAGATCGACGGGCTCGCGCACGCGGTCCTGAGGCGCGCGATGAGCGACGGCAACGCCCCCGCGCTCGCCGGCTGGGTCCGCGACGGGTCGCACCGGCTGGCCCGCTGGGAGACGGACTGGTCGTCGCAGACGGGCGCGTGCCAGGCCGGGATCCTCCACGGCGACAACGACGACATGCCCGCCTTCCGCTGGTGGGAGAAGGACCGCGGGGCGGCCATCGTCACGAACCACCCGCGCGACGCGATGGAGCTGGAGCGCCGGCACTCGGACGGCCGCGGCCTCCTGTTCTCGGACGGCGCGAGCCGGGCGAACATCCTGTCGGGGGACGCGCCGCACAGCCTGCTCACGATGAGCACCGCTCTTAGGCGGGACCGTCCCGGGCGGATCGGGCAGGACTACTTCGCCTACTTCGCCAATCCCTACAACGTCATGCGCACCCTCGCGCTCGGCGTGCGCGAGGTCGTGGCGGAGCTCTGGGCGGCCGCGCAGCAGCGGCGGCGGGACGTGCGCCCGCGCATCGACCGCGGATTCGCCTACGCGTTCATGCGTGCATTCGCCACGGTGATCCAGCGCGATCTGCAGGTGCAGGCGGTGATCGCGGACATGTACGCCGGCCGGCCCGTGATCTACACGACGTTCCTCGCCTACGACGAGGTCGCGCACCACTCGGGCATCGAGCGCCCCGACGCCCTCGCGACCCTGAGCCAGGTCGACCGCCAGATCGCCCGCATCGCGGCCGCCGCCCAGCGGGCGCCGCGCGAGTACCGGCTCGTCGTCCTATCCGACCACGGCCAGTCGCAGGGCGCGACGTTCCGGCAGCGCTACGGCCGCAGCCTCGAGGAGGTGGTGCAGGCGTCCGTGGACGCGGGGGCCGAGGCCATCGACGGCCCCGCGACCGAGGCGCTGGGATTCCTCGGCGCGTCGATCACCGAGGCGGCGGCGGGCGACTCGCGCGGCGCCGGCGTGGTGCGCCGGGCGTCGAGCCGGCGCGCCGTGGACGGCGAGGTCCGGCTGGGCGACGGCGACGAGGGCCGCCGTCCTACGTCGGATCTGCCCGAGGTGGTGGTGATGGCGTCCGGGTGCCTCGGTCTCGTGTCGTTCCCGCGGGAGCCCGGGCGCGTCACGCTCGAGCGCATCGACCAGCTCTACCCGCGGCTCGTCCCCGCCCTGCGCGACCACCCCGGCATCGGGTTCCTCCTGGTCCGGTCGGAGGAGCACGGCGCCGTCGTCATCGGCCCGCGCGGGCGCCACGACGTCGACGAGCGCCGGATCGTGGGCGAGGACCCGCTCGAGCCGTTCGGCCCCAACGCGGCGCGGCACGTGCTGCGCACCGACGGCTTCGCGCACTGCCCCGACATCGTCATCAACAGCGCCTACTGGGAGGACCTGGGCGAGGTCGCGGCGTTCGAGGAGCTGGTCGGCTCACACGGCGGCATGGGCGGCCCGCAGTCGTATCCCTTCCTGCTGCACCCGTCCGACCTCGAGCTGCCCGACGAGGAGATCGTGGGCGCCGAGGCCGTCCACGGGCACCTCCGGCGCTGGCTCGTCGAGCTCGGTCATGACGAGTACGCGGCCTCGGGCTCGCGCGGTGGTGTCCAGTCGGCGCCGGTCCGCTCCCGGAACGCTTCGACCGCCGCGTCGATGGTGGGGAAGAAGTGGGCCGGCTCCAGCGGCCCGATCAGCTCGTAGCGCTCGAGCTTCCTGCGGACCGGGTCCTTGAGCTCGGCGAAGACCAGCGAGACACCCTCCGCGTCGAGCTCCTCGTCGAGGTCGCGCAGCACGTCGGCCGCCGTCGTGTCGACGTCGGTGATCGGCTCCGCCGCGACCACGACCCACGACGGGTGCTCGCTTCGGACCAGCGCCCTCACCTGGTCGCGGAACGTGCGCACGTTGGCGAAGAAGAGCGGGGCGTCGAACCTGAGGATCACCAGGCCGGGCATCTCCTCAGCGTCGGGGTGCATGCTGCGGTCGTGGTGGCCGGGCATGCCCGGCACGCGGCCGAGCGTCGTCCGGTAGGGCCGCCACGCGCGCCGGAAGACGTTGAGGATCGAGAGCCCGACGGCGACCGCGATGCCCGGAAGCACGCCCAGGAGGGCGACGCCGAGAAAAGCGACGATCGACAGCGTGAACTCCGTGCGCCGCTGACGCCAGAGGCGCCTCGTGCCGGGGAGGTCGGCGAGGGAGAGCGACGCCGCGATCACGACGGCGCCGAGCGTCGGCTGGGGGAGGTTGCGCAGGAGCCCTGGGGTCAGGACCAGCATCAGCACGATCGCCGCCGCGCCGACGAGGCCCGCGACCTGGGTCTTGGCCCCGCCCTGTGCGGCGACCGCCGTGCGGGAGCCGCTCGTGCTGACCGGGAACCCCTGGAACAGGCCGGAGGCCACGTTCGCGGCACCGATCCCGATCATCTCGCCGTCGCCGTCGACCTCCTCGCCGCTACGGGCCGCGAACGAGGACGCCGTCGAGATCGTGTCCGCGAGCGAGACGATCGCGATCCCGAGCGCTCCTGCCACCAGGAGCGGGAAGTCCTCGACCGTGCCGGGCAGCGTGAAAGGCGGGAAGCCCTCGGGCAGCGTCCCCACGAGCTTGACCCCCTCGCCGCCCAGGTCGAAGAGGGATGTCCCCACGATCGCCACGACCACCGCGATGAGGACGCCCGGGATGCGCGGCAACCACTTCCCCAGCGCGAGCATCAGCGCGAGGCTCAGCGCGCCGACGGCGAGAGCGGCCGCCACCGTGTCCCCCGACGCGACCCCGTCGACGAATCCGCGCAGCTCGTCGATCAGTCCGTCGCCGTCGACCGAGAACCCGAACAGCTTCGGCAGCTGGCCGATCAGGATCGTGAGCGCCAGTCCGTTCATGTAGCCGATCTGGGTCGGCTTCGAGAGCAGGTCGGCGATGAACCCGAGCCGCGCGGTCCCGGCGGCGATCGTGATCGCGCCCACCATGAGCGCGAGCATCGACGCCAGCGCCACGGCCCGGTCCGGGTCGCCGTCCGCCCCGACGATCGGGATGATCGTGGCCGCGATCATCGGGCCGAGCGAGGAGTCGGGCCCGAGCACGAGCACCCGCGAGGGCCCGAAGAGCGCGTAGCCGGCGAGGCAGAGGACGCTCGTGTACAGCCCGGTGATCGCCGGGAGCCCCGCCAGCTCCGCGTAGGCCATGCCCTGCGGCACCAGCAGGGTCGCGAGGACGACGCCGGCGACGAGGTCGCTGCGGAGCCAGGCGAGCCTGTACGTCGCCAGAAGTCGCGCTCCGGGGAGTCGCCCGATCACGCGTGCCCACGATGGCCGAGCGGGCGCGGACCAGCATCATCCGGATGGGGTGATGTCCGGGCCCTCGGCGGACGGGACCATCCGTCTCATACACCGATAGGAGACCCATGGTCCTTGCCGCTGATTACCCGTTCCTGAACATCCTCTGGTCGATGATCATCTTCTTCGCCTGGGTCGTCTGGATCTGGATGATGATCGTGATTTTGGGCGACGTCTTCCGCAGACGTGACATCGGCGGTTGGGCCAAGGCGGCCTGGTGCGTCTTCATGATCGTGCTGCCGTTCCTCGGCGTGCTGGTCTACCTGATCGCGCAGCACGACGGCATGGCGCAGCGCAGCGCCGATGCCCAGAAGGCGGCCGAGCAGCAGATGAGCGACTACGTCAAGTCGGTCGCGGGAGGGAGCGGCGCGACTGACGAGATCGCCAGGGCGAAGAAGCTCTACGACGAGGGCACGATCAACCAGGCCGAGTTCGAGAAGCTGAAGAGCAACGCCCTCGCGGCCGCGTAGCCGTCGTGGATCGCAGGCGCCCGCATCGGTACCTCGTTCCGGCGCTGCTGGCGGTTGCGTCCGTCATCTGGCTGGCCGCGGCCGTCAGCGTCTGGGTCAACCGGCAGGCGCTCAACAGCGAGAACTGGAAGGAGACGAGCGGGAAGCTCCTCGCCAAGGAGCGGATCCAGACCGCCCTCGGGGTCTACCTCGTCGACCAGCTGTTCACCAACGTCGACGTCGCCGGATCGATCGAGGGCGTCCTCCCGCCGCGACTGAAGGTCGCGGCGGGGCCGGCCGCCGCCGGCCTGCGTGAGCTCGCCGGACGCCAGGCGCCGCGGCTGCTCGCGTCGTCGCAGGTCCGCGACCTCTGGGTTCAGGCGAACGGGACCGCGCACGAGGAGCTCGTGAACATCGTCGAGGGCGGCGGCGACACCGTGTCGACGGCCAATGGCGACGTGACCCTCGACCTGCGCGCGATCGTCGACCGGCTCGCGGCACGGGTCGGGCTCGAGGAGCAGGTCGCCGCGGTTCGCGCCAAGGCGACCCCGGAGGCGCGCGCCAAGGGACGCGCGGTCGCCGAGCAGAAGCTCGGCGTCACGCTCCCGCCGTCGACCGGGAAGCTCGTGGTCATGCGCTCGGAGGAGCTGGGGACCGCGCAGGACGTCGGCGACCTGATCAAGGGCCTCGCGCTCGTCCTTCCGATACTCGCGCTAGCGCTGTTCGCGCTGGCGGTCTGGCTTGCCCGGGGATGGCGCCGGCGCGCGCTCCGCACGACCGGCTGGTGCTTCGTGGGCGTCGGGCTGCTGCTGCTCATCGTCCGGCGCGTGCTCGGCGACAAGGTCGTCGATTCGCTGGTCACCCTGCCGTCGAACAGGCCCGCCGCGCACGATGCGTGGGAGGTCGCGACGACGCTGCTCTACTCGATCGCCGTGGCGCTGGTCGTGTACGGCGTCGTGATCGTCGTGTCAGCGTGGCTGGCGGGGCCGACCAGGTCCGCGACCGCGGTCCGGAGGTTCCTGGCGCCGTCGCTGCGCGACCACGCCGCCGCGTCGTACGGGTTCGTCGGGGCCGTGCTGCTCCTCGTCGTCCTGTGGGGCCCGACGCCCGCCTTCCGGCAGCTCGCATGGATCGCTCTCTTCGCCGCGCTCCTCGCGGCGGGGGTCACCGCGCTGCGCCGTCAGACGGCGGTCGAGTTCGCCGGCGTGCAGAGCGGCGACGCGTTCTCCGGCCTGCGGGCCCGGCGCGCGTCATCGTCGAGCGGCCCCAACGGCGGCCACGTCGACGAGCTGGAGCGACTCGCCGAGCTGCACGACCGCGGCGCGCTGACGGACGAGGAGTTCGAGGCCGAGAAGTCGGCTGTGCGCGACGGGTCGTAGCTCGCGCTTTGGAACGTTGACTGCGTATATCGCAGTGAACGTTCCAAAGCGGCCTCTCGCGCGCCGTTACTAGCACGCTCGCGGAGAAAGGCTAGACGAGCCAGCGACCCGCGCGGACGCCGTCCAGCGCGTCGAACTCGTCGCGGGAGAGCGTCGTCGTCACGGTGTCGGTCTCCACGCGAGTGACCGCGTTCATCGAGACGCTCACGTGGCGCCGGTTCCAGAAGTGCCCGCGGGTCACGACGACGTGCGTGATCCGGTTCGAGCCGTCCACGACCACGGCCTCCACCGCGCCGACCACCCTGTCGTCCGCCCCGACCACCGCGCTTCCCCGCCGGATCTCGACCTCGCCCTTGGGGACCCGGTCGTAGACGAGGGACACGGTCCCGTCGAACGACGCGGACTCGTACCCCGCGAGGTCGCCCTCCGGATACGCCGGCGGTACCAGCACCCGCTCGATCCCCACGTCCCAGCGCTGGTCGTCGTGGTCGAACTCGACCTCGCCCGGGCGCAGGCACGCGAATCCCTCGGCGGACTCGAGCGCCCTCGCCTCCTTGACGGTGCACCGGAGCACGACCTCCTCGTGGTCGCCGGCGTCGTCGACGAGCTCGAGCGGCGCGAGGCGGGGCGTTCGTGACAGGCGGCCGGTCTCGACGACGAGGTGCGTCACGCGGCCCGCTCGCGGGTCGACCACGACGTCAGCGAGCTTTCCGAGCTTGCCGTCGCTGCAGCGCACCGGGGTGCCGAGCTCGAGACGCATGCGGGTTGCAGCTTCAGGGGGCGGGGCCTTGCCTGCATCGTCCGAATGGGGTGAAGCCGGGGTGCGAAGGGCGAGCGAGACTCACGTGTGCATGGCCACGCGCGCACAGCAGGACCCCGGCGTCGCATCCGTGCTGGCTCGCCGGCAGGACGAGCGCGCGCGCAAGGGACAGGGCTACGTGACGTTCGCCGTCACGATGCTGATCGTCGTCGGGATCCTGAACTGCATCGGCGGGATCGCCGCCGCGAACGAGTCCGAGTTCTTCGCCGGGAAGGCGGGCTTCATGGTCGGCGACCTTCAGAGCCTCGGCTGGGCCGTGCTCCTGCTCGGGATCGTCCAGATCCTGTGCGGGGTGGGGGTGCGCGCCCGCAGCTTCGCGGCGGTCTGGGTGGCGGTCATCTGCACCGGCGGAAATCTCCTGGTCCAGATGCTGCTAGTGCAGGCACAGCCGCTGTGGTCGATCGCGATCGCCGTTGTCGACGTCGTCATCCTGCACGCCCTGATCGCCTACGCCGAGCCGGCAACGGACACCTGATGGAACCGCTCGACGACACCGCCGACCGGAGGTGGCAGCTGCTGGCGGTCTCGGGGACGGTCAGCCTCGTCTTCGGAGTCCTCGTCCTGACGCATCCAGATCCGTCGATCAAGCTGCTCGGCGCACTCCTCGGCATCGACCTCCTGATCGCGGGCGTCCTCTTCATCATCCGCGGCGCGGCGAGCGACTCGGACGCCGAGGCCGGCCCGTACGCGATCCTTCTCGGGATCCTCGCGCTCATCGCGGGGCTCGTGGTGATCCGCAACCCCACCAAGAGCCTGTCGCTGCTCGTGATGGCGTTCGCCATCTACCTGATCGTCGCGGGCGCTGTGATGCTGGGCCAGGGCCTCGTCCATCGGGTGCACCGCTCGCCGCGCATCGTCGGCGGCCTCGTGCTCGTGACGGCCGGCACGCTCATCGTCGCCTGGCATGACCCGGACCTCGGAGTGCTCGCCGTCCTCGCGGGGATCACGCTCGTGCTCCAGGGACTCGTGGGCATCGCGTCGGCGCTGATCCTCCGGCGGGCGGTCAGCGAGCCGCTCGTGGCGCCCGGCGACAGCGGCGCCGCAGCCGCCCCGCGATAGCCGCCGCCGCCGCGGTCAGTGCAGCAGCGCCTTGACCGCGATGAGCACGCCGGCGATCGTGCCCGCGGCGCTCGCGTGCAGGATCGCCCGTCCGTGCCCCGCGCCGGCGAGCTTCGAGGCGAGGAACCCGTATGCGCAGATCAGGCCCAGACCCGACCACTTCGAGAGGGTGAACGCGGTGTCGGTCTCGATCGCGCCGGCCGCCGCGAGCACGAAGAAGGCGGCGGGGAAGCCGGCCCCGAAGACCACCGCCACCGACTCCTCCGCCAGTCGCCGCGTGTCGCCGCGATTCAGGGGGCGCCGCTTCTGGGCCCAGGTGGCGACGGCCTCGCTGTAGGCCTCCGCCAGGCCGATGGCTACCGCGCCCGCGGTCAGGAGCAGCGCCGTCGTGCCCGCTGACGGCGGGTGCTCCTCGAGCGCGAGGACGAGGGCGAGCCCGATGATCGAGCCGTAGATGACGCGCGCCACGTCATGGGAGGCCAGGTGCTCGTGGAGCTCTCCCCGCAGCCGTCGTGCCTGGCGCCCCATACGCGCTCGACGCTAACGCGAGGCACGCCCGACTTCAAGGACGCGTCGCCCGACGGTAGCGTCGTCGTCTTCGAGACCGACGAGCAGCTCGTGGTCGCGCACACCGACAACTCGGTGGACGTCTACAAGCGCTCGGGCGGGGCGACGACCGGGTCGACAAGAAGCCGCTGAACAAAACAACCAGCACTAGGGGTGCAACAAGTGGCCTGGCCCCTGTTGCACCGGGGGACGCTTCGCACCAAGGTGCCGTTTGCGCCACCCCGGTGAGCGCCTCCGGCACCTTGGGCCCCTTACACCCGGGGACGCCCGCTGGGAAGGTCGCTGCATCAACTCACGCCCTACCCAGGAGGCCCTCATGACCTACAACCCGGACCAGTCAGTCGTCACGATCAAGAAGCCGTCGCGCGTCGGAGGCGGCCTCGGCCTGATCCTGTCGCTCCTGCTCCTCGTGCTCCCCGGCATCGCGGTGCTCGGCTTCGCCGAGAAGCACAAGCCGACGCTCACCAACGCACTCGCCAACGGTGGCGACGTCCTGACCCCGAGCGCCTATCAGGGCGTGCATGCGTTCGCACTGCTGATGCTCGTCGGCGGCGCCGTGCTCGCCCTGATCTGCATCGTTCGCATGGCGAGCCGCCCGGCTGCCGTCTCGGTCACGCAGCCGGCCCCGCGCACGCCGGACCTGCCCCAGTTCCCACCGCCGGCGCGCGAGGCGCGGCAGCCCGCACCGACGGCGTAGCGTGCCTGGCACCGCACCCTGGGCCGAGCCGCCGCCAGATCCTGCGGCGGCTCGGACCCGGGTCCTGGCGGAGGGCGACGAGCGGCGATCCGCGCTTCGTCGCTACAGACGATTGGCGCATTCGGCTGCCCCGATGTATAAGGGCACGGTGAACGAGCTTCCAATCGGTGCCCTGTTCGCGGGTCATCGCATCGAGGCGGTGGTCGGCCGCGGCGGGATGGGCGTCGTCTACGTAGCGATGCACCAGCGGCTCAAGCAGCGACGGGCGCTGAAGGTCATAGCGCCCGAGTACTGCCGCGACGAGCAGTTCCGGCGGCGGTTCGAGCGCGAGTGGGAGGTCGCCGCCGCGATCGATCACCCGCACGTGATCCCGATCTACGACGCGGGCGAGGACCAGGACCAGCTCTACATCGCGATGCGCTACGTCGATGGCGTGGACCTGCGGAGCCTGATCGTGCGGGACGGTCGTCTCGCACCGCCGTTCACCGCCGACGTGGTCGGGCAGATCGCGTCGGCGCTCGAGGCGGCCCACGCGCGCGGCCTCGTCCACCGCGACGTGAAGCCGGCGAACATCCTGATCGCCGAGACGTCCGACGGCCCCTTCGCCTACCTCACCGATTTCGGGCTCACCAAGGGTGTGAGCGCCGAGACGAGCGGGATCACGAAGACCGGGGTGTTCGTGGGGACGCTCGACTACATCGCGCCTGAGCAGCTCGACGGGGTGGCGACCTCGCGATCCGACATCTACGCCCTCGGCTGCCTCACGTACCACGCGCTCAGTGGCGAGGTCCCATATCCGCAGCCGACGGCACCGGCGAAGATGTGGGCTCACATCCACTCGCCTCCGCCGCATCTGACCGTTGGGTCCCCGGCGATCTCCGACGCGGTCGCGCGGGCCATGGCGAAGAACCCGAACGACCGGTTCGCGTCGGCGGGCGAGTTCGGCGCCGCGCTCAACGCCGCGGTCGGCGCTGCAGACCTGCCGGCGGCCGAGTCGGCGGCGCCGGACATCGGACCGGCGACCGTCAGCGGCGAGCGGCCGATCCTGGACGCCCTACCGATCGCCACGCCGGCCGAGGCGACGTCGGAGGGTCAGGAGCGACGCGCGCTCGCGGAGCCTCCGGGCAACCCCCGCCCGGCGAGCCGCCGGCCGATCGCCGCGCTCATCGCCCTCGCGGTCCTCCTGCTGGGCGGGGTCGCCGCCGCGGTCATCTCGTCGAGCGGTGGCGATGACGAGAAGGGTGCGACCAACGCCGCGCACAAGTCGCCGAAGGAGGGCAAGAAGAGGATCGTCTTCAGGACGCACCCGTTCGGCCCGGTTCCCCGACCGACGGAACCGATCGACCAGAGCGCTTCGCGACTCGGGGCCGCGCGTGGTCTCGCAAACGTGCGATCGGTCAGCTTCGGCAGCGGCGGGATCGTCGAGTACTCGAAGACCGATCCGGCGGACATCTGGAACTACGCGGTGGCTCTCGATCGGAGCGGCAAGTACGTGACCGCCGACAAATCCGTTGGCTATCCCGCCATCGGCGATCCGAGGACGGACTTCTCCGTACCCGACGCTGTCGCAGTGAAGTTCGTGCGCGCGCTGCGCAACAAGGACTGCGACGCGTACCAGAGCTCAGCGGAGACGAAGTCGGATGGACGCGAGGCGTGTGCGAAGGATTTCAAGACCGAGTACGCGCGGGCAAGATCGGATTTCGGAAAGGTCAGGGACGTCGACGTGTTCCGGCTCGGCGGGACTCATCGGCTGGCCTTCTACGGCGTGCGCGCAGGGAACTCATACCGGACCCTGACACTCGAGAATCCGCGGGGGCTCGACGCTGAAGAAGGGGGCAGGTACACGACCGGCTTTCTCGTCATCAGGCTCTTCCCGAGACAGGGCGTCCGCGTGAACGCCCCGCCGTCGTGACCCAGGTCGCACAGCGACCGGCGTGGCCGGTCACGGGCGGGGAGCTGCAGGCCGTGGTCCTCGCGGAGCGCGAGGGGGCGCCGCTCCTCCTCTACCGCGACGGCGAGAGCGCGCTGAGATTTCACACGCTCTCAGAGGATGCGGACCGCGTGACCATCGGCCGCCGCAGCTCCAACGACATCGCGCTCTCGTGGGACTCGGAGGCCTCGAGGCTTCACGCGGTCCTCGAGCGGATCGCGGACGAGTGGACCGTGGCTGACGACGGCCTGTCGAAGAACGGCACGTTCGTCAACGGGGAGGCCGTACGGACTCGCCGGCGGCTGGCGCCGGGTGACACGATCTTCGTCGGCAGCACCTTCCTCACCTTCCGGTGCGAGGCGCGGGAGAGCGGCGGTCAGTCGAGCGCTGGGACGGTGACGCCGGCGCACGCAGGGGCGGCTTCCATCCAGCTCACCCCGACGGAGCGCCAGATACTCGTCGCACTGTGCCGCCCGTTCCGGGACGGCCTCGGGTTCGGTGCCCCGGCGACGAACAAGGCGATCGCCGACGAGGTGTTTCTGAGCGTCGACGCCGTGAAGGGCCACCTCACGGCGCTGTTCCAGAAGTTCGGCCTCTCGGGCCTGCCGCAGAACCAGAAGCGGCTTCACCTCGTGGAGCGCGCGCTCGTGTCGGGGCTCGTCGCGCCGCGCGACCTCTGACGCGGCGCCGTCAGTCCGGGTCGCCCACCCGACGGCCCAGGGCGAAGGCCGTCGCCAGCATGAACGCGGCGAGGAAGCCCACCAGTATCAGCGCGGTTGCCCCGACCGTGGTCGTGAAGAAGTCGGGCGGGAACTCGTTCAACCGCGCGAAGCGCGCGTCCTCACCGAGCCGCTCCCCCATGTGCATCGCGTGGCCGGCACCCGCGAACGCCCAGCGCGCGAAGACGACATTCGCCAGGGGCTCCAGCAGCGGCCGCATCGCCGACGTCGGGATCAGCGCGCCCGCGAACAGGAGCTGCGGGATCAGGAGCAGGGGCACGAAGCTGGTGGCCTGGTCGACGCTGCGGGCGATGGCCGAGACGACCAGGCCCATGCCGACGGAGGCCCACGCGGCGCCGATGAGGATCGCTGTCAGCGACAGATAGGTCGACAGGGACTCGTGCAGCGGCTGGAGCGCGAACGCGACCGCGACCAGCAGCAGCACCTCGATGGCCGTGATCGCGAAGAGGACGACGAGCTTGGCGGCCAGGTACGCGTCGATCCGCACCCCGATGGTCAGCTCGCGGCCGACGATCGAACGCTCCTTGACGATCTCGCGGCAGGCCGATATCAGCCCGAGCCAGATCGCGGCCGTGATCAGGAGGAACAGCATCTGCGCCGACTTGTTCGGCTGCAGGTCGGGTCGCACGAAGAGGCTCGCCGGGAAGAGGGCCGCGACGCAGAACGCGATCACCGGAACCTGGCCAAGCAGGATCGCCAGCGTGCGCCGGTCGCGGAAGACCGTGCGGAAGTAGCGGGCCGCCAGCACCCGGACCTGCTGCGCGAACGACCTTCCCTGGAGGATCCCGGCGCGCTGCCGCACGGGGGTTCGCGGAGGCCGCGGTTGGCGCGGCGGGTCGCCGGCGTCGCGATCGGTGTCGAGGATCACGTACAGCTCGTCGAAGCCGTCGACGCCGAACTGGCGCAGGGCGTCCGCGGGAGGCCCAGCGAAGCGCAGCCGCCCGCCGTCGCCCATGATCACGACCCTGTCGCAGAGCTCCAGCGACCGCGTCGCGTGGGTGACGACCACGACGCCGCGACCCTGGTCGGCCAGGCCGCGCAGCATCGTCATGAAGCGGCGCTCGAGGCCGGGATCGAGGCCGCTCGTGGGCTCGTCCAGCAGCAGCATGGTCGGCTTGCTGATCAGCTCGGCGGCCGCCGCCGCGCGCTTTCGCTGGCCGCCCGAGAGCGACTTGATCAGCGTGTCGCCGTGCTCCGCCAGGCGCAGCTCGCCGAGCGCCTCCTCGACCGCCGCCGCCAGCTCGGCCTCGCGAGTGTCCGACGGCAGACGCAGCTTCGCCGCGTAGTGAAGGGCCTCGCGGACGGTCAGGAAGTCGTGGATGGTCTCGCTTTGCGGGACGTATCCGACGTCGGTCTGACGCAGGACGACCGGGTCGACGCCGAGGTACACGTCGCCGCCGGTCTGCGGGCGCACCCCCGCGAGCGACTTGAGGAGCGTCGTCTTGCCCGAGCCGCTCTGGCCGATGAGGGCGACGAAGTCGCCCGGTGCGACGGTCAGCGAAGTCGGATGCAGGATTCTCTTTGCGCCGACGTCCACGCTCACGTCGACGGCGCGCAGGCTGATGGTCGAGCGATCGTCGACGAGCGCGAGTACGCGCCCGTCGTACACGAGCTGGAACGGGCCGATGCCGATCGCCGTGCCCGGCTCGAGCGGCGCCTCCCGCACGTGCCGGTCGCCCACGCGCGTGCCGTTGCGCGAACCCAGGTCGCGGACCGTCGGAGGCGACCCGGGCAGGACCTTTGCGTGATAGCGCGAGACGTTCGGCTCGTCGAGCACGATGTCGTTGTCGGGCGCGCGCCCGATCGACAGCGGGCGGTGGAGCGCGTGGTCGCCGTCGGGACGCGAAGGCGGCTTGCCGGACGCTTGGTCGACCCGCACCGACACGACGACCCCGCCCAGCGAGATCTCCGCGGGGGCGCGGAGGTGGACGCCGGCTTCGTCCACCGGTACGCCGTCGACCGACGTCCCGTTCTTCGAGCCGAGGTCGCGCACGTGGAATCCGCCGTCGACCGCCGCGATCACGGCGTGGCGCCACGAGATCCGCGGATCGGGCAGATGAACGTCGACGGTCGGGTCGCGGCCCAGGTGGAGCGACTCGCCCGCCACGAGGGGGACGCGCGCATCGCCGGCCTCGACCCACGCGCGCGCGCCGTCGGCGCGGACAGTGCCCGTCACCGCGTTCGGCAAGTTCCCTCCAGCGCCCGCCACCGCGCGCGACCCTAAGGGAGATGGCGCCGACGCGCCAGCCCCCATTCCGGGGACATAGGTCCGCACCTAGGTGCGGAGGGGGACACCTCGGTGACCTCCGTCAACACCCTGGCCCCCTTTTTCGGACGTCCTCCTGAGGTGAAGGTGCAGCCGTTCGGTGGCGCTCACAGAGCGCCCAACCCCTACGGAGGCACCGCCTCGAGAAGGAGCTCCGATGTTCAACCCTGTCACCCACAACCACCGATGGCTCACGATGGCCGTCGGCATTCTCATGGCCGTATCGCTGCCGATCGGCGACGCTTCGGCCAAGGGGCCGCCGCCGCGGCCCCAGCCGCTCACCCACGGGCCGCCGCGGGCCCATGTCGAGCGGCCGGACGCGATCCGCTGCGACGGCGCGATGCGCAGCTATCGCTGTGCGCCGACGTTGAAGCGGATCCTCGCCATGCAGGACGTGAAGCAACCGCGGGGCGGAACGTCGTCCCTGCGGGGGCTGGCGGCGAAGTGCCGTGCACACCAGTGCGCGCGTCACCGCCACGGGCGCGACCATCAGGGCGGTGGGCGCCGCGTGCTGTACTCGGCGAGCGATTCCACCACGGGCGCCGACGCGCGCAACTCGGGTGGTGTGATGACCGGCGGCCAGTACCTGACCACGGCCAACGGGCAGTACAAGCTCGTCATGCAGGGCGACGGCAACCTCGTCCTCTACACGGCGAACTTCAGCCGCGCGCTGTGGGCGAGCAACACGGCCAACCATCCGGGCTCGCGCGCGGTCATGCAGACCGACGGCAACCTGGTGATCTACGGGCCGTCGAACGAGGTGCTGTTCGCCTCGAACACGGCGGGCAAGCCGGGGGCGTCGCTGGTCGCTCAGACCGACGGGAACGTCGTGATCTACAGCAGCCAGCGCCAGCCTCTCTGGGCCAGCAACACGGTCAACAGCGGGGCTGGTCCCGGCGACGTCATGACCGCCGGCCAGTACCTGACCACGGCCAACGGGCAGTACAAGCTCGTCATGCAGGGCGACGGCAACCTCGTCCTCTACACGGCGAACTTCAGCCGCGCGCTGTGGGCGAGCAACACGGCGGGGCACTCAGGCGCCCGGACCGCGATGCAGACCGACGGCAACCTGGTGATCTACGGTCCGTCGAACGAGGTGCTGTTCGCCACCGGGACGTGGGGCAAGCCGGGGTCCTCGCTCTCTGCTCAGAGCGACGGCAACGTCGTGCTGTACAACCCGAGCCACCAGCCGCTGTGGAACAGCGGCACGGTGAACTGGGCGGCGGGGGCGAATGACGTCCTCTACCCGGGCTGGTACCTGTCGTCGCTTGCGAACGGCTACCACCTGGTCATGCAGAGCGACGGGAACCTCGTCATGTACAGGACGAACGGAAGCGTCCGGTGGCACAGCAATACGCCCGGGAACCCCGGGGCGCGCGCTGTGATGCAGAGCGACGGCAATTTCGTCGTGTACACGGCGAGCAACGCCGCGCGCTTCAACACGGGCACGTGGGGCCATCCCGGCTCGGTGCTCGCGGTGCAGGGCGACGGCAATCTCGTGGTCTACGAGGGCAGTCGACCGCTGTGGTGGATCGGGATGGACCGACTCACCCCGTCGGACGACTACCCCGACTCCCTGCGGGGGCCCAAGGACTCGAGGGTCGATCCGTGGGGGTTCTACAACCGGGAGTGCACGTCGTTCGTGGCCTGGAAGCTCAACAGCTACGGGTTCCCGTTCAGCAACGGCATGCGCGGCGGCCGCTTCGGCAACGCCTATCAGTGGGCCGACAACGCTCGCAACCTGGGCTACGCCGTGAACGGCAATCCCACTCCGGGCTCGGTCGCCTGGTGGGGCCAGAGCAGCACGCGGCCGTACGGCCACGTGGCGCTCGTGGACGCCGTGAACCCGGACGGGACGGTGCAGATCGAGCAGTACAACGCGAACAACGCCGGTACCTACTCCACGGCGACGGTTCGCGCCGACGCGTACCTGCACATCTGGCAGTAGCGACCCGCCGGGCCGGGTGACCGCCCGGACCAAGCCCGGCCCTGGGGACTACCTCGGGGCCGGGCTGGGTCACCCGCTGGCGCGCACGTGCATCCCGATGTATAAGGGCGAGGTGGAAGAGCTCCCCGTCGGCGCCGTGTTCGCCGGCCATCGCATCGAGGCGGTAGTCGGCCGCGGCGGAATGGGGGTTGTGTACGTCGCCGTCCACCAGCGCCTCAAGCAGCGCCGGGCGTTGAAGGTGATCGCCCCCCAATACTCCCGCGACGAGGAGTTCCGCCGTCGGTTCGAGCGCGAGTGGGAGGTCGCCGCGGCGATCGACCACCCGCATGTGATTCCGATCCACGACGCGGGCGAGGACGGCGGCCAGCTCTACATCGCGATGCGCTACGTCGACGGCGACGACATGCGCAGCCTGATCGCGCGCGACGGGCAGCTCGAGCTGGCGTACACCGTGGGAATCGTGGGCCAGGTCGCGGCCGCGCTGGATGCGGCGCATGCCCAGGGGCTAGTCCACCGCGACGTGAAGCCGGCGAACATCCTGCTCGCGGACGCGCCCGATGGCGCCTTCGCGTATCTCACCGACTTCGGCCTGACCAAGGGCGTCGATGCCGATACGAGTGGGCTGACCAGGACTGGCGTGGTCGTCGGGACGCTCGACTACATGGCGCCGGAGCAGATCGACGGCGAGGCCACGTTCCGATCCGACGTCTACGCGCTCGGCTGCCTGACCTACCACGCGCTCACCGGTCGGGTTCCCTATCCCCAGCCGACCGCCTCCGCGAAGATGTGGGCGCACATACACGCGCCCCCGCCGCACCTCGACGTTGGTTCACCGGAGCTCGCCGCCGCCGTTGCCCGCGCGATGGCGAAGGACCCCGCCGATCGCTTCGCCTCGGCCGGCGAGTATGCCGCCGCGCTGATGGCGGCAATCGACGGCGAGGATCTGCCCGTGACGGAGGCGCTTCCGCCCGAGGTCGGTGAACCGACCGTCAGCGCGCTGCGCCCGGCCGCGGCAGCGGCTCACGACGACCGGCCGCCGACGAGCGCACTGCCCGGCAGGGCTCATGGGACGAGTCGGCGCCCGGTCGCGGCGGCGGTGGTCCTTGCGACCCTGCTGCTCGGCGGCGTGGTCGCGGCCGTGGTGTCGAGCGGGGGCGACGAAGCGAAACCCGGCACCACCGCCGCGGCCGTCAAGACGCGGGAAGCCCCGAAGCCGGCGGTCGATTCGGACAGGGAGCCGCGCCGCGCATCCAAGGCACCGAAGGAGGCGAGCAAGCCGCGCTCGACCCGATCCTCCGCCGCGCCATCTCCGGCTTCGCCCGCGGCGGACGCCCGATCGTCCGACTCAGGCGACTGGCCACTCGACCGCCGCGCCTACACGGTGGTGCTCGGATCGGCAGACACACCCGCGCAGGCGGAGGCGACGCGGCAACGCGCCGAGACCAGCGCGCTCCCGTCGATCGGCGTTCTGCATTCAGACGACTTCGCGAGCCTGCGACCGGGCTACTGGGTGACCTTCTCCGGGTCGTACGACGACGTGTCGACCGCCGCGCGAGCGGCCTCGGTCGCCCGCGACGAGGGGTTCTCGGGAGCGTACGCGCGCTACGTGAGTCCCGACGGGACCTAGCCGCCCGCCCGGCGCGCCGCGCGCAGCGCAAGGACGGCGGCAGGCAGGCGCCACGCGCGGCCGAGCAGCCGCATGACGTACGCCAGCAGGAGGCCGCGTCGCCCGCGGCGCGCGTTCGGGTGAGCGACGCGCATGTAGCTCGGCGCGGGGAAGAGCGTCTCGCGGATCGCCTCGAGGCGCCCGCCGTCCGCCTCGAGGATCCTCAAGAGGCCGAGCGCGCCGCTCCTTGGGCTGGCGGCCATCAGCCTCCTGCGCGCGGACACGGGATCCGCGAGACCGAGGCTGCTTGCGAGCGCCGCACCCGCCGGCGCCAGCCGCACGCCCGCGGAGAAGGCCTCGGTTGCGCCGAGGTCTTCGGCGAGAGCCGCCGCCGCCCGCCAGGCTTCGGCCCCGAGTCGCTCGACGGCGAGGTCGAGGTCGTCGAGCGGCCTGCGCTTGGTCGTGCCGTGATGTGCGGCATGGAGGGCGACGATCAACGCGAGAGCGCCACGCGTCGGCGCCTGCACCTCGATTCCGGCGACCGCGATCGGCTCGACGTGCGCGGAGAGGATCTCCCAGGACCGATCGCCGGCGACCGTGCAGCCCGGTAAGAGCCAGTGAAGGTCGACGTGACCGTGCGGTGCGCGCCCCCACTCCTGCGCGTGCGGGTCGGCGACCCACCCGTGGTCGCGATGGTCGAGCACGAGTGAGAAGCCGAGGCGCGCGAGAACTTCACCCGCGCGGGCGAAGTCGCGCGGCGACACGAGCAGGTCGGTGTCCACGTACGGCCGGTGGGCACCCTCGCCGTACAGGGCGCGCCGCAGCACCGGTCCCCTCAGGAGGATCGCGGTGCAGCCGGCTTCCTGGAGCGCGGGCACGACCTCTGCCGTCGTCGCGTCGACTCCCAGCGGGCGTGCCAGCTCCAGCAGGCGGTTCGTGCTCACGTGAAGCGCGCGAGCTCGGAGGGGTCTCGGCTGAGGCGGCCCTGCACCACCGATCCGTTGACGGTGACCCACGCGTGAGCCCTGAAGGGATCGGTCTCCACGACACCGAGGTGGCTGATGCAGTCGATCCGGCGACGCCGCAGCATCGCGCGCGTGGCGATCGCCTGGGGCAGGCAGGTCGGGTGCCATGGCAGAAGTCGCGTGACGCGGTTCACCGCCCGCCCGACGAGCAGCGCCTCGTCGCCGGCCGGCCGGGCACCGCCCGACGACGCGCTGGCGACCCTTCCGAGCAGCCGTGTCGCGGAAGAGGACGGAAGCAAGCGCGTAGCCACCGAGGCCAGGGTGAGGAACAGCCCGGCTTCAGCGGCCAGTGCCGAGCGGCGCAGCAGCAGCGACGTCCGCCTCACGCGAGGAGGCCCCGCTCGTCCAGCACCGCGACGAACGCCGCGGCATCCGCCCTCGCCTGCTCCTTGGCGATGTGGAACCGGGCGACGAGGCGCTCGCCGAGGTCCTCGAGGGTCGTCCCTTCGGCCAACGCGGGCCACAGCGCCGCCCCGGACGGGTTGACGGCGAAGTACTCGCCGCCGGCCACGTCCACGGCCACGATGTGGCCTTCGACCTCGCGGAAGTGCACCGCCTCGGGCCGCAGACGCAGGATCCGCTCGCTCACGACGGGTCAGTCTCCACGGTGTGTCAAAGTACCGCGCCCGCAGGTAGGAGCGACCCGTTTGGGTCGCCGCGACCCCCGAGAGGAACCCCCCATGCACGAGCACGATTTCGAAGCCCCGACTCCCGCTACTGACGACACGGTCGAGGCTGCGGTCTCGGACTACGAGGCCCCGGCCCTGATCCCGCTCGGCAGCGTCGCCGCGCAGACGCTGGTCACCGCGCCCTAGCCGCCTCGCCCGACGAGGCGAGGGCGCGACGGAGCAACCCGACTCCCTCGTGCAGCCTGTCCCACCCGGACGGGCGCACCAGGCGCCAGGCCGGTAGCCGCACGAGGTCGAGGACCTCTGGCGGAGGCTGCGACGACGAGCCCGCCACGCGCGCGCCGTCCAGCGCGGCCAGGCGCTCGGCCGGACCCATCGGGGTCAGCGCCGCCTCCGGGCCCCATTCGAGGAACGCAAAGCCGGCGAGCGGGAGGGTGGCCCGTGGCGGGGCAGAGCGTGCCGCCACCGCCGGGCCGATCGCTTCCAGCGCGTCCGGTCTGAGACGCAGCAGCGGCGTCCCGGCGAGCACGCGCCCGCGGTCCGTGGCGATGACCTCGTCGCAGAAGACCAGCCCCCCCGCCCGCGCGTACGCCTCGAGCAGCGTGGTCTTCCCGGCGAGCATCGGGCCCGCGACCGCCAGCGCGCGGGAGCCGTCGGCAACCGCCCCTGCCTGGAAGGTCGGCCGGCCGGCCCACGTCGAGAAGACGGCCGCCATGCGTGCCGCGTGCCGCGTGATGATCTCGGTCGCGGAGGGCGCCGAGGCCACGCGGATCGCGGCCTCGCGCGGGCTGCGGCGGAGGTGGATCGAGCCGCCGGGCACGGCGAGGATCGCCTGGTCGTCTTCGACGGCGTCGCGATCGGCGTATCGCGCGGGCGCCTCGTGCCGGACCGCCACGGGCGGCCACCCGGCGGCCTCGTCACCGCCGGGAACGGTGCCGGGCACGCCCGTCCAGCGGAATCCGTACGCGGCGGCAGCCGTCACGTCCCGCCCATCACACCGCGGATGGCCGCCGCCGTCTCGGACACCCCGTCGTGGGTCCGGGGACGGCGGATCTCGAAGGCCGGCAGGTCGGCCAGGGCGAGTGCCGCCTCGGGCGGCCCCGGCACGAAGCCGCCGGCGCGATGGCGCGCCAGGAGACGCATGCGCGCGGCCAGTCCCAGCGACTTCACGGCGTGCCCCGACTCCCATTCGAGGAAGATGAGCCCGGTGAGCGGCAACTCGGCGGCAACGGGTGGCAGGCACAGCCGCCTGCGATCGTCCCTGACGGGCGTCGCCCCTCCCTCCACTCCGAGCGCGTGCGCGGCGGAGGTGCGCAGGTCGATGCAGCGCGGCCCGCGGAAGGTCGCCGCTCCGTCCACCACCAGCAGGTCGTCGCTCAGGACCGGCACGTCGGCGAGCGCGAGTGCCGCCAGCGTGGTGCTCTTGCCGCCCTCTCGTCCCGCCATGATCGCCCAGACGCCGCCATCCGGGCCCACGACACCGCCCGCGTGCAGGACCTCCCGGCCAAGCCAGCGCGAGAAGGCGCCGGCGACGACCGACGCGAGAGGGTGCGTCAGCGATACGCGGTCCGGGGGCCGCGCCGTGAAGAACGTCGCGCTCCGGTCGCTGCGGTCGACGGCGATCGCGCCCCCGCCCCGCAGCGGGATGACCGCACGGTCGGGACCGCCGGGTCCGGGGACCTCTCCAGCCGCCGCGTGCTCGAGGCGGACCACCGGCCATCCTCGGGGTGCGGGCTCCATCGCCGCCGGTCCGGGGCTGATGCCGGCGAAGGCCAACCCGTAGGCCCCTCCGATGCGGTCGTCGACATCGATCGAGACAACCCTACGCACCCGGCTCGCGGCCGTGTGGCTTCCAGCGTGAGCGGCGGCTCGCAGCCGCGTGTCGTCCTCACGGTCGGAAGCGCGCATGGCCGGCGGATCCTGCAGCGCCTATACGAGCGCGGCGTCGCTCCCGACGCGGTGCTTTTCCACACCGGCGGCTTCGCACCCCCGCCCGCGCGCCGCCACGAGCGCCTCCCGGATCGGCTCCGGCGCTGGCCGCGGTCCGCGCTCTCGGGCGTGCGGCGGGGCGTGCGCTTCCGCCGCAACAGCAGAGAGTGGTTAGCCGAGCGCGCGCCGCGGGTGGTCGCGACCGGCGACGTGAACAGCGGCCGGCTGCAGCGCGACCTCGAGCGGCTGGCTCCGGACTACCTCGTCCTCGGCGGTGGCGGGCTGCTCCTCCCGCGCGTGATCGCGACAGCTCGCCGCGGGGTCCTCAACGCGCATCCGGCGCTGCTGCCCTGGATGCGCGGATGCGGGGTGATGGGGCACTCGCTCGAGCACGGCGTCGCCATGGGCGCGACGGTGCACTGGGTGGACGCGGGGATCGACACCGGCGCGGCAGTCGAGAGGCGGTTGCTCGAGGTGAGCCCGGGCGCGGCGTCCCTCGCCGAGCTCGAGACGGCGGCGATGGAGCTCGCGGCGGCGATGATGGCGGACGTGGTCGAGGACCTCGTCCGGCACGGGCGCGAGCCCAGCGGGGTGCCGCAGCAGCGACGGTTCCCGCTCTACACCGACCCGCCCGCGGCAGAACGCGCCGTGCACGAGGATCTCGCGGCGGCGGGAAGGGCCTTCGAGCTGTTCGAGCTCTGGCGGCCGCTCTGCACCTCCGCGGCATCCTTGACGCTGCCGGCGGCGCCGTTCGAGGCTCCCGTTGGTCGAGGCGCCGACGTCGGCCATAAGCTCCCATGAACGTGAACCAAACTCGCCTCGCAATTGCCGCCGAGCCCGTCGAGCCCAATGGGCGTCGCGTGCAGGGTGGACGCGCGTCGAGCGACGGGGTGATGTCGGCCCACATCGGCGGAAACGCCGAGGTCTTTCCTCAGGTGCTCCAGATGCACGTCCCCAAGGGGGCGGTCATCGCCGACGTGACCTACGGGAAGGGCGTCTTCTGGCAGCAGGTCGACCTCGACGACTACACCGTCCTGGTGTCGGACCTGCAGGGAGGAGTGGACGCGACGGCCCTGCCGTACGGCGACAACTCGCTCGACGCGCTGGTCCTCGACCCGCCCTACATGGAGGGGTTGTTCCGAAAGGACGTCAGCCACATGGCCGGTGGCGGTACGCATGCGGCGTTCCGGGAGAACTATTCGAATGGCCAGGCCACGGCTGCCGACGCGCCCAAGTGGCATGAGGCGGTCCTTGACCTTTACTTCCGAGCGGGCGCCGAGGCGAAGCGCGTCCTACGCACGGGTGGCGTCTTCATCGTCAAGTGCCAGGACGAGGTCAGCGCAAATCGCCAGCGACTGACCCATGTGGAGCTGATCAACCACTTTGAGCAGCACGACTTTTACTGCAAGGACCTGTTCGTCGTCGTCCGCCGAAATAAACCCGGCGTCAGCCGCGTCAAGCGCCAGGTTCACGCGCGGAAGAACCACAGCTACTTCCTGGTCTTCACGCTCTGCCGCGCGGGGAAGGCGCCAAGCGCGAAGAGCGCAGCACCGAAGCTTCCGTCGCGCTAGCGCTGCCTAGCTCGCCTGCTTGGGCGACTTGGACCTTCGACGGGGCTCTCAGCGGTCTGAGAGGGCGGTGGACCCTGGTTCGGCGACCATGGCGTCGGCGAGCGGGAAGGTCCCCGCAGCCCGTTCGGCAAGGATTTCGTCGAACAGCACGAACGGATCGCGCGTATACGGCGGCGGGACGTCCATCGGCATCGGCTGGAGCGTCTTGATCAGGCTTCGCCGCTGGAGAGGGGTGTAGTGCCTGGCAACCCCTCGAGTCGCTCCCTCCATCGTCAGCAGGTCCCCGTTCTTGCAGAACGCAAAATTCCACATCCCGGTGAAAGCGTGAATGTTGACGGCGACCACGTCGAACTCGCCGACGAGGAGTGCCGTGGTGTGGAGAGCGCTGCCATCAGCGAACTGCACGGTGCGTGCGTCTGAAGCGTCACATTGGTAGTTCGGGTCGACGATGCCGCCTCGTTTCGGCCTGAGGCTGCTCGTCTGGAGGCTCTTGACCTCGACGCCGATTCGCTGGCCCTTGTACGTAAGGATCCAATCGCCCTTCTCGGTCCGATCGTGGTCGTTGGGCTTGTACACGCCCGTGATGTCGGGATGGTCCTCGAAGTACATGTTGCGGCACTTGATCTCGGCCGCGTAGCCCATCACGAAGGAGCGCAGACTCGGATTGTCGGTGAGGAGCTCGTTGATTTCGTCGTACGACAGATCCCAGTCTTCCAGGAACCCCAAGGTCCGCTCCTCCCCAGCAGGTTCTTCGCATGGGCGCGGCTGGTTTCGAACCAGCGACCTCTCGCGTGTGAAGCGAGCGCTCTCCCACTGAGCTACGCGCCCTGCGGCGAGCGATTCTAGGCCGGATCCGCAGGATGCATTGCACGGGGGCAAGGCCGGCGCGGCCGCTCCGACTGCCTGGCCCATGGGGTACCTCCGGTCCGCCGCCAGGACCGGGACGCTCGCCGCGCTCGCCGTCGCGCTGCTGATCGTCCCGGCCGTCTTCGCCTCGCCCGCCCATGCGGTGAGCGCGAACACTGCCGCGTTGCAGGTCGCGCTGAAGGCCCTCCACCACTACGACGGCTCGATCGACGGCATCCGTGGGCCCCAGACCACGCGCGCCCTCAAGCACTACCAGCGCGCTCATCACCTGACCGTGGACGGGATCGTGGGCTCCGAGACCCTCAGGGAGCTCGGCTGGCGCGGTCGCAAGCGCTGGGGTCAGCGCTACATCGAGCGCGGCGACAAGGGCTGGGACGTGGCCATGCTCCAGTTCCTGCTCAAGCGGCGCGGGTACTACCCCGGGACGGTCGACGGCGGCTTCGGTCATATGACCGACAAGGGCGTCCACCGATTCCAGCGCAGTCGCGGGCTCAGCGCCGACGGCGTGGTGGGCCCGATCACGATGCGCGCCCTGAGCGGCCACTCGAGCTCCGGGGGCGGAGGCGGCGGCCCGACCGGCCCGGTGCGCTTCTACCGCCCGGTGGACGCCCCGATCACGAGCCCGTTCGGCTGGCGCTGGGGCCGCCCGCACCAGGGCATCGACTTCGGCGCCTCCTACGGCACGCACATCGAGGCCGCGGGCGTCGGGACCGTCTCGTTCGCCGGCTGGAACTCCGGCGGATACGGCTACCTGGTGATCATCCAGCACCGCCTCGGCTACCAGAGCTGGTACGCGCACATGTCGCGCGTCGCCACGAGCTCCGGCCGCTCCGTCTCGGGCGGCGACACGATCGGCTACGTCGGCTCCACCGGCCACGTGACCGGCCCGCACCTGCACTTCGAGGTCCGCCACAACGGCACCCCGATCGACCCGATGCCGTACCTGCTCTCGGGCACCGCGAAGATCAACCCGAACTCGTACCTCGGCACCGAGGACCCCGACGGCTGCGCGCCGTCCGACGGCGGCCAGCTGGACCCGCGCACCGCCCGCCTGGCCGACTGCAAGTAGGCCGCAGTGTCCTGACTTGAGATCGCATAGCGAGCTCAAGGCAGGACGGTGTCGCGGCTAGAGCGTCTTGAGGATCCGCTCCTTCGTCTCCTCGAAGTCCTCGTCGCTGATCAGCCCCTTGTCCTTCATCTGCTGTAGCTCCATTAGGCGGTCGACGCCGGGGCGGGTGTCGGTCGGGTCGGGAACCGCCGCCGCCGGCACCCCCGCCGCCGCGGGCGCCGCTCCCTGACGCGCTGACTCCGGCACGCGATACCCGCGCCGCGCGATCACGTCGAGCACGGCCGCTCGGGCATCCGGGTTGGAGCGCAGGTCGAGCGTGCCCTGGTGCGGGTCGTAGCCCTTCGCGCGCAGCACGTCGAGGATCTCCTGCTGCGCCGCGGCGTCGCTCGTCAGGTCGACGCTCGAGCCGTCCGGGAACGCGAACGTGAACGGCATCGAGCCGGCGCTCACGAGAGGCCCGCCCATCCCGCCGCCCGCCGCGACCATCGGGCCGCCGCCCTGCCCCGACCAGTCGATGAAGATGTCCTCGTGGTCCTGCGGGTTGACGTAGACCGTCAGCGGCCGCCCGGTGCCGAGCATCCCGATCGCGATCATCGGCACCGTCGCCTTCTTCTCGACCTGATACGGCGCGAGCCCCTGGGCCTGCACCTGGAGCTTCATCTTCACCTGCGGGTTCTCGTTGACGTAGACGCCGGTCTGGGACATCTCAAGCACCTGCGCGGTGCCCGGGAGCCCGCTCTGTCGCAGACCCTCCATCCGCGACGCCCGTCGCCCGATCAGCAGGTAGATGATCCCCACGAGCACGGCCACGCCGATCCAGATCTGGCCGATCCCGACCCACGGCAGGGCGATGGTGAAGGCGATCCCGCCGATCAGGAAGAACGCGACGATGAACCATCCGACGGGGTTGACGCGGGTCACGACCGAAACCCTAAGTCCTCCGGACGGGTGACGCCACCGCCTGCGGTAGCTACCATCCGGCGCGGACCGTGCTAGGCGGGGAGGTAGCGGTGCCCTGCACCCGCAATCCGCTCTAGCGGGGCCGAATCCCCGTCCGAGGGGTTGGGCCTCGGGGCCAGTACGCCGGTCGGAGGCGTCGACGCCCAGGTCCCACGCGGTGAGCGCTCGCGAACCAGGTCAGGTCCGGGAGGAAGCAGCCTTAAGCGATACCGCTCATGCGCCGTGGGGAAGCCTGGGAGGAGTCACCGGCCGACGGGTACGCCCGGGAACCTTCTTCGACGACGGGTGCACGGTCCACTACTAACCCCTCGTGCGGCAACTGCCGTAGAGCACCCACGAGCGATTCCGCGCGAGGCGCCGGTAGCCGGCCGGCCGCGTGGCCGGTGCGCTCAGGTCGCGCTTGTCGAGGATCGAGAGCTTCGCCACGCGCTGGCTCGCCGGCGCGACGAACAGCCCGTGGCGGGGCGGCTTCCGCAGCTTCGCGGAGACGACCTCCTCTGGGCGGCGCCCCGTCCAGTAGGCGAGTTGCGGCACGGGCCTGTGGTTGGGCACGGACAGCGACGTGCCGCAGAGGTCGAACGCCAGGAGGGCGCGGTCGCCCTTCACCAGCTCGTGGAGGTCGGCGTCCACCCGCTGCCGCGCCGCGATGTCGTCGCGGAGGTTGGTCAGGCGGTCGACCTGGTTGGGGAGGAACAGCAGCATCCCCGCCAGGACCACGAGCCCACCGACTCGCCACGCACTGCGTAGGCGGGCCTCCTCCGGCCCGAGCGCCGTCCACCCGAACACCGCCACGGCCGCGAAGAGCGACAGCATCGCGCCCGCGAGGAACAGGTAGCGACCGAGGAGCGGGAGCCCCGCGGCGGCGAGCACGAGGTAGGCCAGGCCGTTGAGCACGAGCACGGCCGCCGGTAGAAGCGACCGCGGGCGCAGCCAGGCGAGGCCGGCGGCGAAGCCGATCACCGCCGCGATCAGCTCCGGCAGGCGCATGATCTCCCCGAGCCGGCGCGGCATCAGCTTCGGCACCTCGTCGAGGCCGGTCGGCCGCTTGAGCTGCCCGGCGAGGTCGTGGGTGCCGTGCAGCGACCACAGCGCGTCGCCTGTCACGGCGAGGTCCGATACGAGCCAGATCGCCGGGGCCGCCGCCGCCAGTGCGGCCAGTCCCAGGCGCGCGCGCCAGTCGCGCGCGGGGAAGAGCCAGATCCAGTACGCCGCGATGAACAGCCACGCCTCGGGCCGCAGCAGCCCCGCGAGGCCCAGCAGGACCAGCACCGGCCATCCGCGCCGCGGCCGCCGCGCCTCGAGCACCGTGGCCCAGACCACGAACGCGATCGCCGGCAGGTCGACGTACCCCCGGATCCCGAAGTTCAGGGGGGGTGCGCGGGTAACGACGATCAGGGCCGCCAGCAGACCAACCGGCCACGCGAACGACTCCTGGCCCAGCCGGTAGACGCCGACCACCAGCCACCCGATCGCGAACAGGACGAGAGCGAGCATCACGCCCTCGCCGGCGTCGCCGAAGAGGGATGCGAGCATCCCGACGGCTATCGCCAGCGGATGGGGGGTGGGGGCGACGGGGGCGTCGTATTGGGGGGTCAGCCCGTTCACGAGCTCGTCCCCCCAGACGAGGGCGTAGAACGTGTCGTAGTTCAGGAACGCGTGCCCGAAGTACGCGAACACGAGCGCTCCTATCAGCGCCGCGGCCAGCGCGTTCGGCAGCGCTCTGCGGGCCCACGCCATAGCGCCGGGACGCTATCTGGCCGGCGCCGCGACGCTCTCCGCCGCCGCCTCGCAACGGTCCCTGCCGCCCGCCGGTGCCATGTCTAAACTCGGCCGGCCGCCATGCTCTCGCTCTACCGCCGCCACCGTCCCCGCAGCTTCGACGAGGTGGTCGGCCAGGAGCACATAGTCCGCACGCTGCGCAACGCGATCGAGCTCGGCAAGGTCCACCACGCCTACCTGTTCGTCGGCTCGCGCGGTACCGGGAAGACGAGCATGGCCAAGCTGCTCGCCTGCGCGCTCAACGCCGAGGGCGGCCCGCGCGCGGACTTCGCGCCCGACGATCCGGCCTGCCGGGCGATCATGACCGGCAACTCGCTCGACGTGGTCGAGATGGACGCGGCGTCCAACAACTCGGTGGACGACATCCGCGAGCTCCGCGAGAACGTGGCGCTCGCGCCGATGGGCGGCGCCCGCCGCGTCTACATCCTCGACGAGGCGCACATGCTCTCGAACGCCGCCTGGAACGCCTTCCTCAAGACGCTCGAGGAGCCGCCGCCGCACGTGGTGTTCGTGCTGGCGACCACCGAGGCGCACAAGGTGCCGGCCACGATCGTGGACCGCTGCCACCGGTTCGACTTCCACCGCCCGTCGCTCGAGCAGATCGCCGGCGTCCTGCGGCGGGTGGCTGCCACCGAGGAGATCGAGGTCCCCGACCCGGCCGTGGGCATGATCGCCCGCGCGGCCACGGGCAGCTTCCGCGACGCGCTCGGCACGCTCGAGCAGCTCGTCACCTACGGCGGGCAGGAGGTGAAGCTCGAGGACGTCCTCGAGATCCTCGGCGTGGCCGACGCCGAGCTGGTCTTCGAGGCGGCCGACTCACTCGCCGACCACGATCCAAAGGCGGCGCTGCTCGCGGTGGAGCGCCTGTCGGCGTCCGGGCGCGACGTGAAGCAGTTCATGCAGGACCTCGCCGCCCACCTGCGGCACCTGTTCGTGGTGCAGACGCTCGGCGACGTTCCCGACTCGTTCGCGGTCACCGCCGAGCAGTCGGACCGCGTGGCTGATCAGGCCGGGCGCCTCGCACAGGGCGAGGTGCTGCGCGCGATCGACCTCCTGGCGGCCGGCCTCTCGGCGATCAAGGACGGCGCCGACCCGCGGATCCAGCTCGAGCTCGCGCTGCTGAAGGCGGTGCAGCCGCAGTCCGACCTCTCACTCCAGGCGCTCCTCTTCCGGATCGAGCAGCTGGAGCGAAAGCTCGCCGAGGCGCGCGGAGGCGGAGCAGCGGCGGGCGGGGGAGAGCCGACCGCGGCGGCGGAACAGGGCGCGGTGGCTGTGGCCGGTGCTTCGGGAGGGGGTGAGCCGCGCGCGGGGGCGAAGCCGAGCCCGGTGGCTGCGACGGGGACGCCGAGCCCGACAGCGGCAGCCCAAACCACCGCCCAGCCCACAGCGCAAACAGAGACGGCGGCGACCACGCCCACGGCGAGCGCCGCGCCGGCCGGCGCCCAAGCCGTCCGCAGCGACAGGACGCGCCCGCCACGGCAAGCGGACCCGCAACCCGGGGCAGCCGCGGCAGTGGCAATGCAGGAGGAACCCGAACCCGAACCCGACACCCAAACCGCCCCCGCACTCGACGTCGACCGCCTCCGCACCCTCTGGCCCGCCGTCGTCGACGCCGTCCGCGCCGAGAACGCGATGGTCGGGGCGTGCCTCGAGGGGGCGCGGCCCACGTCGCTCGAGGGCGATCGCCTGACGATCGCGTTCCCCGTGCTGGCCGGCTTCTCGCGCAAGACGGTCGAGCGCAACCGCGAGCTGCTCCAGACCTCGCTGCGCGCGATCACCGGGAGCGGGCTGGCCCTCGAGTACGAGGCGAGCGACGTGGCGGCCGACGAGGAGGAGCGACTCCCGAGCGGTCTCAGCGAGGACGAGCTGATCGAGCGCCTGAAGCGCGACTACGGCGCCACCGAGGTATTCGACGACGACGCGCCGCCCGAGGAGGGCTGATCGTGCCAAAGCAGCCGAACATGAACCAGATGCTCCAGCAGGTCCAGCAGATGCAGGCCGAGATGGCGAAGGCCCAGCAGGAGTTGGAGACCGAGGTCGTCGAGGCGAGCGCCGGCGGCGGCATGGTCACGGTCAAGGTCACCGGGGGACTCGAGGTCAAGGAGATCCGCATCGACCCGGAGGCGATCGACCCCGAGGACGCCGACATGCTCCAGGACCTGGTTCTCGCGGCCGTCAACGAGGCGCTGCGCTCAGCCCAGGAGCTGGCCGCGAACCGGCTCGGAGCGGCCACCGGCGGCCTGGGTGGCCCGGGCGGCCTCGGCGGGCTGGGCCTGCCGGGCCTCTAGCCGGCCGCGGGCCGCATCGCACCCCACCGGGGGGTCTTCCTCAAGCGCCCCGGCGCGCCTGCCGATTAGCCCAGGGTGGTGCCGCGACACGGGAAAACACAGCGCGCGGCCGAGATCCTCGCTTCGCGCGTCTTGTGGTGTGCGGCAGCGCTGATGGCCGTTGCGACCACCGGGGCGATCATCGCCTTCGGCAGCCGCCCGATCACGACGGCGGTGCCCGCCGCCATGGCGCTCGGGCTCGTGCTCGGCCGCTACTCGCGCGGCCGCGACCCCGACCAGCTCGCCGACCAGCTCGACGAGACCCGCCGCCAGCTCGAGGCGCTGGCGCTCCGCGACCCGCTCACCGGCGTCCTCAACCACCGCGCCTTCCAGGACCAGCTCGAGGTCGAGCTCCGTCGCGCGCGCCGCGAGAACTGGTCGGTCACGGTCGTCGCGATCGACGTCGACGGCTTCCGCGAGCTCAACGACTCCCGCGGGCACGCCTACGGCGACGCCGCGCTCACCGCGGTCGCCGAGGGCCTGTCGAGTGACCTCCGGCCGGGCGACCTGTGCGGGCGCATCGGCGGCGACGAGTTCATGCTCGCGCTGACGAGCTGCGACGCCGCGACCGCTCACGAGGTGGTCGACCGCCTGCGCGTCTCCGTCGAGCAGCGCGCGGCGGCGGCTGACGTGGGGGCCCTCACGCTCAGTGCCGGCATCGCCGAGTTCCCCCGCCACGCCATCGGTCGCGCCGACCTGATGCGCTTCGCCGACGGCGCGATGTACTGGTCGAGGTCGGGCGGCCCGGGCCGCACGTCCGTCTACTCCGCGACCGAGGACTCCGCCCTGTCAGCCGAGGAGGAGGCCGCCCGCCTCCGCCGCAGCGGCATGTTCAACACGGTCCACGCGCTCGCCCGCGCGGTCGACGCGCGCGACGGCTACACGCACATGCACTCCCAGCGGGTCGGGTTCTACGCCGCGACGCTCGCGGCGGCGATGGGCCTGTCCGACGACCGCGTCGAGGCGATCCGCATGGCGGGACTGCTCCACGACGTCGGCAAGATCGGCATCCGCGACGCCATCCTGCTCAAGCCGGGCCCCCTGACGAAGCAGGAGTTCGCGGTCATGCGCCGGCACGCCGAGCTCGGCCGCGCGATCATCGCCGGGGCGGGAATGCCCGACATCGCCGACTGGGTCGGCCAGCTGCACGAGCGGATCGACGGCCGCGGGTACCCCAACGGGCTCGAGGGCTCGGAGATCCCCGTCGAGAGCCGGCTGCTGCACATCGCCGACGCGCTCGAGGCGATGACCTGCCCGCGCGCCTACCGCACGCCGAAGAACTCCGACGAGGCGGTCACCGAGCTCGAGGCCCACGCGGGCACGCAGTTCGACGAGCAGGCGGTGCGGGTCATGGCGCGCCTGATCCGCGAGGGCGCGATCGAGGTCGGCGAGCAGCCGCGCCTCGGCTCCCCGCTGGTGGGCGAGGAGTCGCCCACCGTTCCCACCGCCTGAGCTCCGCCGCCCGCCCGGTCGCGCCACCCCAAACAGCGGCCAATGACGGCGGGCCCGTGCGTTCACTTGTCAATTGAGCCGGCTATAGGCGGTTTAAGTGACACCCAATCGCGTCGAGCGCCGTGGCCCGGCGCGACGGGGCTGGCCGCCGACCGCGCGGCTACCCTCGACCGGTGTTCTCGCCGCCCGTCAACCGGCTGATTACCGAGCTCGCGCGCCTGCCCGGGATCGGCCAGCGAACGGCGCAGCGGCTGGCCTTCCACATCCTCCGCACCCCCGAGGACGAGGCGCTCCCGCTGGCGGATGCGATCCGCGAGGTCAAGGAGACGGTCGGGCAGTGCGAGGTCTGCTTCAACCTCGCGGTCGGCCCGCGCTGCCGCATCTGTGAGGACGAGCGCCGCACGAGCGACGTCATCTGCGTCGTCGAGGAGCCGAGCGACGTCATCCCGATCGAGCGGACCCACGAGTTCAACGGCCGCTACCACGTGCTGGGCGGCGCGCTCTCGCCGATCGACGGCGTCGACCCCGAGGACCTCAGGCTCGCCGAGCTGTTCCGCCGGGTCCAGGAGGGCGGGACCCGCGAGGTCGTGGTGGCCACCAACTCGACGACCACCGGCGAGGCCACCGCGCTCTACATCGCCGACGGGCTCCGCGAGCGCGCCCCCGACGTCTCGGTCACCCGGCTGGCGAGCGGTCTGCCGGTCGGAGCCGACCTCGAGTACGCGGACGAGATCACGCTGGGCCGCGCGTTCCAGGGCCGGCGCGCGCTCTAGGGAACGGTCGTGGTCGTCGTGCCGGGCGCGGGCGTGGTGGTCGCCCCGGGCGTCACGGGCGTCGTCGCGGGCACCACCGCCTTGGACTTGGCGCGATTGCGCAGCCCCAGCTCCCGCTTGACGGTGACGATCCGCGTGACCGCCGCGTTCAGTCGCACGGGCGAGATCCGCCGCGTCCTCGCCGCGGTGAGCAGCGCGCGGTAGGCGGGCTCCCAGTCGTCGGGGTGCGAGATCCAGACCATGTCGGCACCCGCCTGCACCGCCTGGACCGCCGCCCTCGCCACCGTGTTCCCGGCGACGATCGCCCCGGCGTCGAGGTCGTCCGTGATCGCGATCCCCCGGAACCCGAGCCCGCCGCGGAGCAGGTTCGCCTCGATCTCGTGCGACAGCGAGGCCGGCACCACGAACGAGTCCGGCGCGTAGGACGCGTGCCCGACCAGCACCGCCGGCGCCCCCGCCTTGATCACCGCGCGGAACGGCGGCAGGTCGCGCTTCTCGAGCTCGCTCATGGCGAGGCCCACGCTCGTCGGCCCCTCGTCGGTCGACTGGGCCGCCGCCCCCACGCCGGGGAAGTGGCCGGGGACCGACAGCATCCCGGCGCTCCGGAACGCTGAGACGACGGCGGCGCCGTAGCGGCTCACGTCGGCCGGGTCGTCCGAGAACGCGCGCGGGCCCAGAGGATCGGAGCCGCCCGTGCCCACGTCGATGGAGGGCGCGATGACGCCGTTCAGGCCGGCGCGCTTCAGGAAGCGGGCGGTCAATCGCGCCGCCACCGCCCCGTCGGACGGCGTCCCGAGCTCACCCGGCGCGGCCCCCGGCGGCAGGTCCGGGAAGGCCGAGAAGTCGCCGCCCTCCTGCTGGGCGACGATGAACGGCGGCTGCCGGGTCCGCCCGGCGGCGGCGTTCCGGACCGCCTCGCTGAGCGTCGCGAGCTCCTCCCGACCGACGTAGTTGCGCCGCCCGAGGGCGACGCCGCCCAGGTCCATGCGCTTGAGGGTCTCCAGGAAGGGCGCCGTCGCGTCGGTGCCCTTGAAGCCGACGAGCATGAGCTGAGCCACCTTCTCCTCCACCGGCAGCCCGGCCACCTGTCGCTTGATCTGGCCGGGCACGCGCGCGTTCGGCAGCGCGCGCCCGGCGGGCGGGATCAGCTGGGCGAGGAACGAGCGCGCCGGCACTTGCTCGCGCGCGGCGGGTGACGCCGGCGGCCGCTTGCGCGGCTTCGCGTCGTCCCCGCTGTCGCAACCCGCGAGCAGGGCGAGCGACGCCATGAGCGCCGCGGCCGCGCGGCGCCCGGGGCGAGCGGTTCCAGCGGTTCCGCGAGTCACGGGGCGAAAGCTATCCTCGCACCGCGATGGGCGACCCCGCTCCGCAGACCGTCGTCATGAAGTTCGGCGGGACGTCGGTCGCCGACGGCGACCGGATTCGCCGCGCCGCGAGACGGATCGTCAACGCGAAGGAGGCCGGCAGCCGCGTGGTCGCCGTCCTGTCGGCGCGGGGCAAGACCACCGACGAGCTCATCGCGCTGGCGTACGAGGTCTCGGACCGCCCGCACCCGCGCGAGATGGACATGGTGCTGTCGACCGGCGAGCGCATCTCGTGCGCGCTCGCGTCGATGGTGATCAACGACCTCGGCCACGAGGCCGAGTCGCTCACCGGCTCGCAGGCGGGGATCGTGACCGACGCCTCCCACACCAAGGCCCGCATCCTCGACGTGCGCACCGAGCGGATCGAGCGGCTCCTCGACGCCGGCAAGATCGTGCTCGTGGCGGGGTTCCAGGGCACGTCCGCGTCGCTGCGCTCGGACGACGGAGGCGAGTACGAGATCCACGGGAACGTCACGACGCTCGGCCGCGGCGGGTCCGACACCACGGCGGTCGCCATCGCTGCCGCGCTCGGAGCCGACGTGTGCGAGATCTACACGGACGTCGCCGGCGTGTTCAGCGCGGACCCGCGGATCGTGCCCGACGCCGTCATGCTGCCCCAGGTCTCGTTCGAGGAGATGCTCGAGATGTCGGCCTCCGGCGCCGGCGTGCTCCAGCTCCGCTCGGTCGAGTACGCGCGCAACCACAACGTGCGCATCCACTGCCGGTCGAGCTTCGACGACGGACCGGGTACCTTCGTACTGACAGAGGAAGAGACGATGGAACGCCCGCTCGTCACAGCAGTCACCCACTCCACCGGCGACGCCCGGATCACCCTGACCCAGCTGCCGGACCGGCCCGGCGTGGCGGGGCGCGTGCTGAGCGTGCTCGCCGACGCCAACGTGAACGTCGACATGATCATCCAGAACGAGCCCGAGTCCGAGGGACACGGCGCCGACATGTCGTTCACGGTGCCGCGCGACGACCTCGTGGTCGCCCGCGAGGCGCTCGAGCCGCTGCGCGGGGAGCTCGGGATCGGCGCGGTCGCGACCGACCCCAAGATGGGGAAGGTCTCGCTCGTCGGGGCTGGAATGAGGACGCACCCCGGCGTCGCGGCGAAGACGTTCACGGTCCTGGGCGACGCCGGCGTGAACATCGAGATGATCTCGACGTCCCCGATCAAGATCTCCTGCGTCGTGCGCGAGGACGACGTTGCCACCGCGGTGCGCGAGCTGCACCGGGCGTTCGAGCTCGGCGCCGACGGGATCCGGCCCGAGGACCCGCGCGGCGACGACCACAGGCCGAGGGGCGGCTGATGCGCACGGCGGTCGTGGGGGCCACGGGCGCGGTCGGCTCGACGATGCTCGGGATCATGCGCGAGCGGCGCTTCCCGGCCGACGAGGTCGTGCCGTTCGCGTCGGAGCGATCGGCGGGGCGCGTGATCGACTTCGGCGACAGCCGGCTCGAGGTGCGCACGCTCTCCGACGAGTCGATCCAGGGCTTCGACATCGCCCTCTTCTCGGCCGGCGGCGGCACGAGCGGCGAGTGGGCGCCGCGCTTCGCCGAGGCGGGGGCCGTCGTGGTCGACAACTCCTCGCGCTGGCGGATGAACGAGGGCGTTCCGCTGGTCGTCTCCGAGGTGAACCCCGACGACCTCGCCGACCACCGCGGGATCGTCGCCAACCCCAACTGCTCGACGATGCAGATGGTGGTCGCGCTCAAGCCGATCCTCGACGCCGCGGGCATCGAGCGGCTCGTGATCACCACGATGCAGTCGGTCTCGGGCACCGGGCAGCGCGCCGTCGAGGAGCTCCACGACCAGGCGCGCGCGGTGATCGAGGCCGAGGAGATCCCGGCGCCCGCCGTCTACCCGCACCAGATCGCGTTCAACGTGATCCCGCAGGCGGGCGTATTCCCCGAGGGCTCGGACTACACGGACGAGGAGCTGAAGCTCGTCAACGAGACGCGCAAGATTCTCGGCCGGCCCGAGATCGCGGTCTCCGCCACCTGCACGCGCGTCCCGGTCTACACGGGCCACTCCGAGTCGGTGAACGTGCAGACGCGCGACCCGCTGTCGCCGGAGGAATGCCGTGAGCTGCTGGCCGCCGCGCCCGGCCTGGTCGTGCTGGACGACCCCGCCGACGCCATCTACCCGCAGGCGCTCGACGCCGCCGGCCGCGACGAGGTGCTCGTCGGGCGGATCCGCCGCGACCCCTCGCACGAGCGCTGCCTGAACCTGTTCGTCGTCGGCGACAACCTCCGCAAGGGCGCGGCCACGAACGCGGTCCAGGTCGCCGAGCTGCTCGTCGAGCGCGGGCTCCTGCGCGGCAGCCAGCCCCGCGCCGCCTAGCCCAGCCCATGTTCGGCGCCGGCCGCGCCGGGTACGGAGCCAGCATGAACGCCGACCGCATACTGAAGCTCATCTCGCGCGGCACGACGCGCGGTCAGACCGGCCGCCGGCGCGGCAGCAACCGCCCTCGCGGCGAGGGCCAGGGGCTGATCGCGACCGTCCGCCGCCTCACCGGCCGCGGCTAGCGCGGCCGGCGCTCCCCGCGAAGGCCCTCGCGAACCGAACGTCCAGTAACCGTCGCTATAGCGTCGGTTTCTGGACGTTCGTCCTCTGCGCGGGGGATGGGTGCGCTAGCGCGGGGCGCCGACCGGCTCGCGGCCGGTGGCGTGGCGCTGCGGCCGCGCGATCCGCGCGAGGTCGCGGCGGGTGGAGATGCCGAGCTTCGCGTAGATGTTGCGCGCGTGGGTGCGGACGGTCTCGACGCCAATCGAGAGCGAGTGCGCGATCTGGGCGTTGGTCATTCCCTCCTGGAGCAGCTCGAGCACGTCCGCCTCGCGCGGCGTGAGCAGGTCGGGCGCGGGGATGCCGATCTCCTCGGGCTGGTCCGCGGCCGCCGATGCCGAGCGCGGTAGCACGTGCATGCCGCGTGACGCGAGGTGGATCGCGTTGATGATGTCGCGGCCCTGGGTCTCCTTCGAGATCACCGCGGTGGCCCCGAACGAGAGCATCTGATTGCACTCGGCCGCCGACGGCCGGTTGGCCAGCACCACCACCCGCGTGTCCGGGTGGCCCTGGTGCAGCTGGTAGATCATCGCGGGGTTCGGCAGCGAGCCGAAGTTGAGCAGCACGACCGACGGGACGTGCTCGTCGAGAACGCCCTCGAGCCGGTCGAGGTCGACCTCGTTGGCCACGAGATCGAGGTTCGGGTCCTCGGCGATGAGCGACGCTAGCCCGATCGAGACGAGGTCCTCGAAGCGCGCCGAGACGATGGTGATCGGGGCTCGCATGGCGCGGCATATTACACGAAACGGGGGATAAGGGGGGAGCATCGCATCCCCTTAACCTCCCCCTCACCCTCACCCATGTGCCCCTCCGAAGATCACCCGAAGTTCACGCGTGCGGGGGGACGTAAAGCCGGCGGCTACCGGGAACCATTTACTTGCCGGCAGGGAGGCGCCGGCCACATAGAGACTTCCAGCTTCCCAGGGCGCGTAGGGGTACGCCGCACCGCGAGAACCGGCCAGTTCGCTGGCCGGTTTTTCGCGTTCTGGGGCTGTTTTTGGCTGAGGGACGGGGCGTTGTGGCGGGCGGGGCCCGGCTTGGCGACACCATTTCGTCCGTGCTCGCTCCGCTCGGCTTCGCCTCCCTCGGCTGCGCGCGACGAAACGGTGCTCGCCGCGCCACCCGCCCGAGCAACCGCCCAGCCCACAGCTAAAAGCCAAGCTGCGCGATCGGTCAGCTTTGCTACGTGGCCGGGAAGCTAAGTCCGAGCCCGCCCGCCAACCCCGCCCGACGAAGTGCCTAAGCGGCCGTTAGCGCCGCCACCTTCTCCTGCACCTCGTCCGTCTTCACGACGTGCCGGTGCAGCCCGAGCTCCTTCATGTCGATCCCAAGAGCCAACCCCACCAGCTGCGGCAGGTGAAGGACCGGCATCCCGAGATCGCGCTCCACGAACGGCGCCGCCTCGGGCTGCTGGAGGTCCAGGTTCAGGTGGCACAGCGGGCACGGGGTGACCACGCAGTCCGCGCCGGCGTCCAGCGCGTCCGCCATGTGGCGGCCGGCCTGGCGCAGCGAGGTCTCGCGGTTCATCGTGACGATCGGGAAGCCGCAGCACTTGTGGCTGCCCGCGTAGGCGACCGGCGTCGCGCCGCACGCCTCGATGACCATGTCGAGGTACTTGTCGCGGTCGGGGTAGAGCTCGTAGCCGAGCCGGCGCGTGGGCCGCACGATGTAGCAGCCGTAGAACGGCCCGACGCGGAGCCCGTCCAGCGGCCGGACCACGCGCTCGCGCAGCACGTCCAGCCCGATCTCCTCGACGAGCAGCCAGAGGAAGTTCTTGTTCCACCAGGCGCCGCCCCGCTCGTACTCGAGCCCCTCGGGCTCCAGGTGCTCGTTGATGTGGGCGCGGTAGGCGGTGTCGGCGTCGAGCCGCTCCTGGCACTCGGACTGCGCGCCCTGGCAGGTGGAGCAGATGTTCATCATCCCCGCGGCCCCGTCGACGCGCTGCGCCAGCGAGAACGTCCGCGCGTTCAGCGTGTCGGCGAGCTCCTGGTTGTGCTCGGCGATCACGCCGGCGCCGCAGCAGTTCGCGCGGTCGAGCTCGACCAGCTCGAGGTCCAGCTTCGGCGCCACCGCGGCCATCGCGCCGTGCAGCTCGGGCGTGAACCCGCGCGACACGCAGCCCGGCCAGTACGCGAGCTTCATCCCTCCTGCCCTGCCTCGGCCATCGCGCCCTCCTCGTCGCCGCCGGACTCGCCGACGATGTACATGTTCAGCTCGCGCCGGTCCTCGTGCGACTCGACCTCGTGGAAGATCCGCTTGATCTGGTCCTGGTCCTTCAGCTTGTGCGCGATCAGGGCGGTCTTCGGCGACACCTTGCCCGACATCAGCCCGCGGACGACGGTCGGGAACTTGACGGTCAGCTCCTTGAGCGCCGCCGGCTTGACGTTGGCGCGGATCAGGCTGCCGTCGCCGTAGGACTTCGGCAGGAGCTGTGACTCGGACAGCAGCCCGTACTTCCCGATCAGGTCGACGAACGCCTTCTCGTGGCCGTAGCCGTTGTTGCGGTCCTTGATCCCGTAGTCCTGCGTCGCGCGCCGGCGCAGCCGCATGATCTGGTTCATCGGGGCGACGTCCTTGGGGCAGACCTCGATGCAGGCGAAGCAGTGGGTGCAGTCGTACATCCCGTGCGGGTCCTCGGCCAGGTCGAGCAGGCGGTCCTCCGTGTAGGCGTCGCGCGGGTCGCCGACGAACCGGTAGGCCTTGGCCAGCGCCGCCGGCCCGACGAACTCGGGGTCGACCTCCATCGAGAGGCACGCCGAGACGCACGCGCCGCAGTGGATGCACGCCATCGACTGCGTGATGTCGATCATCGACTCGGGCTCGACGACGTACTCGCGCGCGGGCGGGTCGCCATCGGGCAGGAGCCACGGGACCACCCGTTGGACCTTCTTCCAATGGACGGCGTCCATGTCCACGATCAGGTCCTTGATCACGGGCATGTTGCCCATCGGCTCGACCACGATCGCGCCGTTCGGCGCGCCCTCGGCGGCCTCGCCGAGCTTGGTGTTGCAGGCGAGCCGCGACCTGCCGTTGATCCGCACGCCGCACGAGCCGCAGATCGCGGCCTGGCACGAGCAGCGGATCGCCAGCGAGCCGTCCTGCTCGGCCCGCGCCCGCAGGATCCCGTCGAGAACCGAGCGCTCGGGGGCCAGATCCACGCCGAACTCCTCCCAGTACGCGGGCTTGCCCGACTCCGGGTCGTAGCGGCGGATCTTCAGCTGATAGTCGGCCAATTCAGTACTTCCGCTCTTCCGGCTCCCACTTCGTGAGCGTCACTTCAGAGTACGAGACGGCCGGCTTGTCGCCGTCGCGCGTGAGGTCGATGTGCTTGAGCCAGTTGTCGTCGTCGCGTTCGGGGAAGTCCGTCCGGAACTGCGCGCCGCGGCTCTCCTTGCGCTCGAGCGCCGCGACCACCACGCACTCGGCGTTGTCGAGCATGAACCCGAGCTCGATCGCGCCGAGCAGGTCCTGGTTGAAGACCGTTCCCTTGTCGTCGATCGAGACGCTCTTCGCCTCCTCCTTCAGGCGCTGGACGGCCTCGCCCGCCTTCAGCAGCCCGTCCTCGTCGCGGAACACCGCCACGTACTCGTCCATCGTCCGGCCGAGCTCCTCGCGGATCTCCGAGACGCGGCGGCCGTTCCCGTCGCGGCGCACGATGTCCTCGATCCCGCGCGCCTCGTCGTCCACCAACGAGTGCGGAACCGACGCGGGCCTGTGGTTGCGCGCGTGCTCGGCCGCGTGCTTGCCCGACCGGCGGCCGAACACGAGCGTGTCGAGCAGCGAGTTGGCGCCCAGCCGGTTGCCGCCATGCACCGACACGCAGGCGACCTCGCCAGCCGCGTAGAGGCCCGGGACCGACGTTTGGCCGTCGACGTCGGTCTTGATCCCGCCCATCGTGTAGTGGTTGCCGGGCTTGATGTGGATCGGCTCGCTGGTGATGTCGACGCCCGCGAAGTCGCGGCCCACGTTGACGATCTCCCGCAGCGCCTCGTGGATCCGCTTGCGCGGCACCTTGGTGATGTCGAGCGCGACCGTGCCGTCCGGGAAGCCGCGCCCCTCGTTGATCTCGGTCTGCTCGGCGCGCGAGACGACGTCGCGCGACGCGAGCTCCATCTTGTTCGGCGCGTACTTCTCCATGAACCGCTCGCCCTCGGCGTTGTAGAGGTGCGCGCCCTCGCCGCGGGCGCCCTCGGTGATCAGCAGACCGTTGCCCGCGAGCGTGGTCGGGTGGTACTGGACCATCTCCATGTCCATCAGCGGCGCGCCGATCCGGTACGCCATCGCGATCCCGTCGCCGGTGCAGATGAGCGCGTTGGTGGTCGGGTTGTAGATCTGGCCGTTGCCGCCGCTGGCGAGGATCACGGTCTTGGCCTCGAAGGCCTCCATCGACCCGTCGCGGATGTTGCGCCCGATGCAGCCCGCCACGTGGCCGTCGTCGTCGAGCGCGAGGTTGGTGGTGAACCACTCCTCGTAGCGGTAGACCTCGGAGTGCTTCATGAGCTGCTCGTAGAGCACGTGCAGGATCGCCTGGCCCGTGATGTCCGCCACGTAGTAGGTGCGGGCCGCCGAGGCGCCGCCGAACGCCCGGGTGCCGAGCCGCCCGTGCTCGTTGCGGTGGAAGGTGACCCCGAGGTGCTCGAGCGTGAGGATCTCGTTCGGAGCCTCCCGGCACATGATCTCGATCGCGTCCTGGTCGCCCAGGTAGTCCGATCCCTTGACCGTGTCGAACGCGTGCGACTCCCACGAGTCCTCCGGGTTGAGCGCCGCGTTGATCCCGCCCTGGGCGGCGTTCGAGTGCGAGCGGACCGGGTGGACCTTGGACAGGATCCCGACCGAGGCGCCCTCCTCGGCCGCGGCGAGCGCGGCGCGCTGGCCGGCGAGGCCGGCTCCGATCACCAGGACGTCGTGGGTGGGCATTCCTTCGGGGAGTCCTTCAAGGGACCGCGCCGGGGGATCCCGGCGCGGGAAGGCGATTCTATGGGATGGCGGTCTGGGTGCGGAGTGCGCGCCGCACCTGGTCGACCGTCACGATTCCCCGCACCACCCCGTCGGGGTCGACCGCCATGAGCGCGCCGAGCCGGACCAGGCCCTCGGAGCCGAGCAGCGTCTCGAGCGGCTCGTCGACCCCGATCCGGTAGCTGCCGGCGTCCTCGATGGTCATCACCTGGTCGACGCTGGAGCCGGGACGGAGCGCCTCGGGCACGTCCTCGACCTTCTGACGGCTCACCAGGCCGAGGAAGTGGCCGGCGGCGTCGACGACCGGGAACCACGGCCAGCGGTAGCGCAGGAAGAACTCGTCGAGCGCGCGATCGAGCTTGGTCTGGGCCGGGAGGACGACCGGCTCGGCGTCCATCACGTCGGCCACGCGCAGCCCCGCGAAGCGCTCGGAGATCCGGCTCTGGACCTCGGCGGCGCGGGCCGTCTGCCTCAACATGAACCCGACGGCGATCAGCCAGACGCCGCCGATCGTGTCCTTCGGGGGGCCGAGCAGCAGGTAGAGGCCGACGCCCATGAGGATGATCCCGAAGCCGCGCCCCAGGGCCGCGGCGAAGCGGGTCGCGCGGTCGCGGTCGCCGGTGCGCCACCAGGCGATCGCGCGGGCGATCCGGCCGCCGTCGAGCGGGAAGCCCGGCACGAGGTTGAAGACGAGCAGCGCCAGGTTGATGAACGCGAGGAAGCGGAGGATCGCGGTCGCCGCGCTCACGTGGTCGCCGTCGAGCGCGATCGCGTGGCTGCCGCCGGCGATCCAGCAGACCGCGGCGATCACAGCGGTCACGACCGGTCCCGCGACCGCGACCTTGAACTCCTGTGCCGGTGTCTGGGTGTCGCCCTTCATCCGGGCGACGCCGCCGAAGAGCCACAGGTCGATCCCGGCTATGCCGATGCCGTTTCGCATCGCGACCACCGCGTGGCCGAGCTCGTGCAGGACGACCGACGCGAAGAACAGGAGCGCGCTGACCGTCGCGAGCGTGAACGCCTTCGTGTCCTGGCCGGGGAAGATGTCCTTGTAGGACTCCGACAGCGACCAGATCACCAGGAACAGGACGATGAACCAGCTCGGGTCGACGCCGATCCGAACGCCGAACACCCGCGCAAGCTGGATGGAGCGGCCACCGCCCATCGACCCATGGTAGGCCGGGGCCCCGGCCGGCGCGTGCCATGATGCGCGATTCGTAAAGCTGGAGAAAGGACCGAGTTGGCTTACCGCGTCACCTTCATCCGCGGCGACGGAACGGGCCCCGAGATATCCGAGGCCGTGCGGCGGGTGCTCGAGGCCACCGGTGTCGAATTCGACTGGGACTGGCAGGACGCCGGAACCGACGTCTACGAGAGCGAGGGAACGCCGCTGCCCGATCGCGTGATCGAGTCGATCAGGGAGCGCGGCCTCGCGATCAAGGGCCCGATCACCACGCCGGTGGGGTCAGGGTTCCGGTCGGTGAACGTCGCCCTCCGGAAGGAGCTGGACCTGTTCGCCTGCCTGCGCCCCTGCAAGGCGTACGAGGGCGTGCGCACCCGGTTCCCCGACACGGACATCGTCGTGGTGCGCGAGAACCACGAGGACCTCTACGCCGGAGTCGAGTACGAGAAGGGCGAGGAGGACACCGAGCGGCTGCGCCAGTTCATCAAGGAGACGAACGGCACCGAGCTGCGTGAGGACATCGGGGTCTCCATCAAGCCGATCTCGGTGACGGGCACGCAGCGGATAGTGCGTGAGGCGTTCGAGTACGCGAAGGCTTACGGCAGGTCAAAAGTTACTGCTGTTCACAAAGCGAACATCATGAAGTTCACTGATGGTTTGTTCCTCCACACCGCTCAAGAGGTTGCGAAGCAGGAATATCCCGACATCGAGTTCGAGGACAGGATCGTCGACAACCTGTGCAACCAGCTCGTGTCACGTCCCGAGGAGTACGACGTGCTCGTGCTCCCGAACCTCTACGGCGACATCGTGTCCGACCTGGGCGCCGGTCTGATCGGCGGGCTGGGCATGGCTCCGGGCGCGAACGTGGGCGACGACTACGCGGTGTTCGAGGCGGTGCACGGATCGGCGCCGAAGTACAAGGGGCAGAACAAGGTGAACCCGATGGCGCTGATGCTGTCCGGGGTGATGCTGCTGCGCCACATCGAGGAGCGCGACGCCGCCGAACGGCTCGAGGGCGCGATCGCCGAGGTCATCCGCGAGGGCGAATCGGTCACGTACGACATGAAGCCCACGCGGGACGATCCGAGCGCCGTGGGCACGTCGGACGTCGCCGACGCGGTGATAGCGAAGATGGAGAGGGTCGCGGCCGCCTAGCCGCGGCGCCTCACTTCGCGGTGTATCCCTTACCGGTCTTCTTGACAGCCCCGTCGCTCTCGAGCTGGTTCATCACGCGGTAGAGGTAGTTGGGCTGCTTGATGCTCATCTTCCCGGCCATCTCGCTGACCGTGATGCCAGGGTTCTCGCGCACGACCTGGAGCGCCTGGGCCGCGCGGGTGCCCCCGCGGCGACCGCGGCGGCGGCGGCCGTTGGTGCTGCGCCGCCGGGTGGTGCTGCCCTTGGGCCGGCCGGGACCGCGGCGCGTGGCGCCGGTGCCGCGCGGGCGGCCGGGGGCGCGGCGGCCGGTGGCGCTGGTGAGGGCGTCGCGAACCTGCTCGACCTCGAGGTACTCCTCGTACGCCGGTCGTAGCTCTTTCAGACGATTCTCCAGCGCATTGACCTGTTCGGTCAAGAAGTCAGCCATTTAAACGTCCTCCCAGGAAAGGTAGATACGTGAGAAGGAAGATAACTGTAGTCGGTGGAGGCAATGTGGGTGCAACCACGGCGCAACGGCTTGCGGAGCGCGATTACGCGGACGTGGTGCTCGTGGACATCGTGGAGGGCATGCCGCAGGGCAAGGCGCTTGACCTGAACCAGTCCGGCCCGGTCGTGGGATACGAGGCCAACATCGTGGGTACGAACGGCTACGACGAGACGTCCGGATCGGAGATAGTTGTCATCACGTCCGGCTTTCCGCGCCAACCCGGGATGAGCCGTGACGACCTCCTCGCCAAGAACAAGGAGATCGTCGGTGGTGTCGCGTCCGAGGTGAAGGACCGCTCGCCCGACGCGATCGTCATCGTCGTGACCAATCCCCTCGACGCGATGTGCCACGTCGCGTTCGACACCACCCAGTTCCCCCGCCAGCGCGTGATCGGCATGGCTGGGATCCTCGACTCCGCCCGCTTCCGCACTTTCCTCGCGTGGGAGCTCGGCGTATCGGTGCGCGACGTGACCGGGTTCGTCCTGGGCGGCCACGGCGACACGATGGTGCCGGTGGTCTCGTACACCAACGTCGCCGGCATCCCGATCCGCCAGAAGATCTCCGACGACCGCCTCGAGGAGATCGTGCAGCGCACGCGCGACGGCGGCGCCGAGGTCGTGAAGCTGCTCCAGAAGGGCTCGGCGTTCTACGCGCCGTCGGCGGCGGTCGTGGAGATGGTGGACTCGATCGTCTTCGACCAGAAGCGCGTGCTGCCGTGCGCGGCGCTTTGCCAGGGCGAGTACGGCCTGGACGGGCTGTTCGTGGGCGTCCCCGTCCGGCTGGGCGCCGAGGGGGTCGAGGAGATCGTGGAGATTGAGCTCGACGACGCGGAGCGGGGTGAGCTCGAGAAGTCGGCGGGTGCCGTTCAGGAGCTGGTCGAGGCCCTGAAGAACGTCTGACGGCCGGCCGGCCGCTCTATCTGGTCCGGATCAGGCGCGGTACCAGCGGCTCGGCGAGTGACAGCAGTAGGGCCAGGGGCCGTGAGAAAGCCGTGATCAGGATGCGGTGGAGCGGCCCCCTGGCGAGGTGGGGGCCCAGGGCGGCAGCTACGTGGGCCAGGCCGGCCATCGGCCGGATGTGCACGGTTATCTCCCTGACCCGGCCGGCGCCGTCCATCCGCAGCAGGTCGACGACGTCGACGTCGTGGCCGCGCACGCGCGCGTGGAAGGCGAGCATCTGCATGTCGCCGCTGCCCGACACCGCCGTGTACGTGTAGTCGTCGAAGTTCGTCATCACGGCTCCGAGCAGGTCACCAACCGCCTGGGGGCCCTCGAACGGCGGGCCCCCGAGGATGGGGGAGTGGAGGATGACGTCGGGCGCGAAGGTCGCGACGGCGGCGGGCAGGTCGCGGCGCTGCATGGCGTCGCGGAGCCGGTCGCGGGTCTCTGCGGGGTCCGAGGCCCGCAGCTCGGTGCTCACGCCGCGGACGTTAACGGCCGGCCACGCGGCGGGGGGTGATCGCCCTCACAAAGCGGTCGGACGGCCGAGGGCGACGCCACGCGGCGGCACGGGGCTCGACTGCACTATCGAGGTCGTCGTCTGCCCGAACGGGGTAAAGGTGTCGATCAGCTCCTCGAGGTGGCGGACGTCGCGCACGTGCGCCTTGACGAAGAAGCAGTCCTCGCCGGTCACCCGGTGGCACTCCACGACCTCCGGCGTCTCCCGGGCCAGCTCGGCGACCCGCGCGATCTGGCGCGGGCTCGGCCGGATGCGGACCATCGAAGTCAGCGAGTAGCCGAGCGCGGCCGGGTCGACCTCGGCGCGGTAGCCGGCGAGAACGCCGTCCGACTCGAGCCGGCGCAGGCGGTCGGCCACGGCGGGCGACGACAGCCGGACGCGGCGGCCGAGCTCGGCGAGGGAGACCCGGGCGTCGTCCTGAAGCTCGCCGAGTAACCGCTCATCGATGGCGTCCAGCCCAAAGTCCCTTGCATTCGTAGCCATGCCATCGAGAATACCTTCGGTTTCCCATGTACGCAAGCGGCTCGCCGCGGAAAACTGAGGTCATGCGGCGGCGACCGGAGCTGTACTTCGTCGGCAGCGCGGTGTTCCACTACCTCGGCCCCGCGTTCGCCGTCCTGCTGTTCGCGCGCGTCGACGTCCTGGGCGTGGCGTGGCTGCGGATCGCGTCGGCGGCGGCGATCTTCGCGGTCTGGCGCCGCCCCTGGCGCGCGCTCCGGGGCTCGGCCGGCCGGCTGATACTCGCCTGGGGGACCGTGCTCGCGGTCATGAACTGCTGCTTCTACGCGGCCATCGACCGCCTGCCGCTGGCCACCGTGGCCACCGTGGAGTTCCTGCCGGTGGTCGTGCTCGCCGCCCTCGGCGCGCGCACCTCGCGCAACCTCGCGGCGCTGGCGATCGCCGTCCCGGGCGTCTACCTGATCACCGGCGTCCGGCTCGAGGGCGAGCCCCTCGGCGTTGCGTTCGCGTTCGCGAACGCGCTGCTGTTCGCCGCGTACATAGTCCTGGCCCACCGGGTCGCGCGGCATCCGGGCGTCGGGGGCATCGACGGCCTCGCCGCCGCGATGCTCGTGGCCGCCGTGGTCGTCACGCCGATCGCCGGCCTCGACGCCGCGCCGGCGTTCCTCGATCCGGCCGCCCTGCTCGCCGGGATCGGTGTCGGCGTGTCGTCGTCGGTCGTTCCGTACGTGTTCGACCAGCTCGCCATGGCCGGTCTCAGCCGCGGCACCTACGCGCTGATGGTCGCGCTGCTACCCGCGACGGCGACGGTGATCGGCGTGCTCGTCCTGCGCCAGGTGCCGTCGCTCGTCGAGGTCGTGGGGGTCTTGCTGGTGGTCGCCGGGGTCGCGCTTCACCGTGACCCGGAGGCGACTCCGGAAGCGGCAGCGGCGCCGGCGCCCGTCGGCGCGGCTGCCCAACCCGCGGTCGGGGGGTGCGGTTTCCCGCACCCCCGGGATGCCGGGTAGCCCGATTGGAGCGCGCCCGGGCGCGCGCGAGGATTGACACATGATCGAGCACGCCGTCCTCACCGAAACCGCCGCGACCGACTGGTTCGTGGACCAGGTCGCCTCGGTCCTCGCCGAGGACGCCGATGACGGCCGCAGGCCGGTCCTGGCCGAGCGCACGGCCGGCGGCGGCAAGATGCCCCCGCTCCACACCCGCGACGAGGGCGAGGCCTACCGCGTGACCCAGGGCATCGTCACCTTCTTCGTCGGCGACGAGACCGTGTCTGCCGCTCCCGGCGACGTGGTCGTGGCGCCCGCCGGCCTGGAGCGGAGCTTCCGCGTCGAGTCGGACCGCGCCACCTGGTTCGTGCTCACGCACGTGCGGTCGCTGGCGCGCTTCGACGACTTCAACCGCGCCGTCAGCGAGCCCGTGGGCGGTGGCTGGCCGTCGCTGGAGGAGGCCGCGACGGTCGCGTCGATCGCGAGCGTGAACGACATCGAGCTCGTCGGCCCGCCGGGCGCGCTGCCCGGCTAGCGAAGGGTCCGCCGCCGGGTCAGGCGGCCGCGGCCCGCACCGGCACCGTCTCGTCCACGAGCGACCAGACGACCTCGCGGAGCTCGTCGAGCGCGCTCGCGTCGGTCAGCGCGCCGGTCGTCTCGTCGAACCGCTTCGGCGCGTGGCCGAGCGGCAGCTCCACGTCGACCACCCGCGCGCCGGTCGCGCCCAGCACCTTGCGCAGCTCGGCCTGTGCCCAGACCGCGCCGAACGCACCCGTGCTGGCGCCGACGACGGCCACGGGCTTGTTGAGCAGCACGTTCGTCGCGAGCGGCCGCGACGCCCAGTCGATCGCGTTCTTCAACTGACCGGGGATCGACGAGTTGTACTCGGGCGTCGCGAACAGGATCGCGTCCGCGCCGGCGATCGCCGCGCGCAGTCGCGCGACGGCCGCCGGCGCCGGCTCGACGTCGTCGTCCTCGTCGTACGGCGGCACGGCCTTGAGCCCCTCGAACACGTCGAACACGACGTCGTCCGGGAGCAGCTCGCCCGCCGCGAGCAGCAGCTTGCGGTTGAACGAGTCGGGCCGGAGGCTGCCGGCGATTCCGAGGACGCGCATCTCCTACGCCCTCACGAGGTACAGCTCGGCGCTGATCTTGACCCGGTTCGCGAGCGACGGCTTGCCGTTCGGAAGCGGGTTGTTCCAGGTCATCCCGTACTCCGTGCGGTCGACCTCGGCCTCGAGCCGAAGCGCGTAGCGCACGCCGCCGAACGGATCGTCGGCGGGCTCCGTGACCGTGCCCGTGGCGCGGACCGGCAGCGTCCGGTTCTTGATCGTCAGGTCACCGTCGATCTCGACCGCGTCGCCGTCGCGTCGGATCTCGCGCGAGGCGAACGTGATCTCGGGCGCCCGCTCCGCGTCGAAGAACTCGGGCGACTGGAGGTGCGCGGTCAGGTTCTCGTCCTGGACCTTCACGCCGGCCACGGGGGCCGAGCCGGTCAGCGTCTGACCGTCGTCGGTCACCTCGACCGTCGCGTCGACGGGCGAGAAGCTGCCGTTGAACGTGCCGACCATGTAGTCGACCGCGAAGCCGACCGTCGAGTGGACCGGGTCGACGTTCCAGGTGCCCGCCGGAAGGGCGGTTTCTGTGGTTGTCGTGCTCATGATGCCTCCTATACTTGACTCTGCAACGAAAGGTAGCAGGTGACATTGAGCCGTCAACTATCGACAAGTCAACATTCTGACAATGGCCCAGGCGCCGAATGCGCCCCGGGCGACGGCCCGAGCAGCACCGCGCTGGACGCCTGGGCGCGGCTCCTGCGCGGGCACGCGTCGCTACGCCGATCGCTGAGCGCCGAGCTCGAGGAGGATCACGGCCTGAACGTGACCGGCTACGAGGCGCTGCTCCTTCTCTCGCGCGCGGAGGACGGGCTGCTGCGGCGGGTCGACCTCGCCGACGGGCTCGGGCTGAGCCCCTCCGGCGTCACGCGGCTGCTCGATGGGCTGGAGCGCCAGGGGCTCGTGGACAAGGCGACCTGCGAGAGCGACGCGCGCGTGACCTACGCGGTGCTGACCGACGCGGGCCGCCGCCGCCTCGAGGAGTCGTCGCGCTCGCATGTCGCGACGATCGAGGCCGTCTTCGCCGAGCGGTTCGAGGCGGCCGAGCTCGTCGCGCTCGCCGACCTGCTGGGGCGGCTGCCGGGCGCCGGCGGCGCCAGCGGCGCGGCCTGCTCAGCCGACGGCTAGGCCCTGCTCTCGACCAGCTCCTTCAGCCGCTTCAGGGTCTTGTCCGCCTCGCGGCCGGACGCCGCCTGCACCGCCCGCCCGGCGATCTTGCCCGCGACCCCGCCGGGTAGCGCGTACTCGTTCAGGTAGGAGAAGTGGGTGGCGCCGTCGCCGTTCGAGCTGAGCTCGTAGACCGCCCTGGCCTTCGTGCCCATCGGACCACGGCCCTCCCAGACGATCCGCTTCGGCCGATCGGCCTCCACCACGGTCCAGTGCAGCCGGAAGCGCTGGCCCGCGACCTTCATGCGCTGGCGGAGCTTGTGCCCCGCCCGGAGGTCGCCGGAGGGCGCCTCCTCGAGCTCCTCCTGGATCGTGACCCACTCGCCGAGGCAGCTCGGGTCCGCCAGCACGTCGTAGACGCGCTCGGGCGACGCCGCGATGTCGATCTCGCGCTCCAGCTTCGTCATCGCGCCGCGAGCGGCTCGGCGAGCTCCCATTCGCGCAGCGCGTGCTCCACCGCCCGGTCGAACGACCGCAGCCGCATGCCAAAGAGGTCCCGCGCCGACTCGTCGCGCGGAAGCAGGTCGCTCTCGAGGCTCTGCATCAGCGGCCGGACGAGGTCGAGAGGTTGGTCGGTGATCGCGCTCACGACCGCGCTCGCGGCCGGCGTCTGCGTCAGCCGGAGGCGCAGCGGCGGCCTGCCCACTCCCATGAGGTCGGCGATGCGCCCGATCATCGCGCCGTACGACAGCACGTCCGGCCCGACGATGTCGAGCGACCGCCCGGCGGCGGCCGCCACCTGCGGCGCGCGCGCGAGGTACTCGATCGCGTCGCGCTCGTCGATCGGCTGGGTGCGGTTGACCTGCCACGCGGGGAACGGGAGCAGCCGCAGGCGCTCGACCAGCCTGACGAGGATCCTGAACGACGACGAGCGGGCGCCGACCAGGATCGAGGCGCGGAAGGCGACCGACCGGGGCAGCGCGCGAAGGAGGATCTCCTCGACCTCGAGCCGCGACGCCAGGTGGGGCGAAAGGGTCGTGCCCGGCGGCGGGACGATCCCGCCGAGATACACCGCGCGCTCGACCCCGGCGGCGCGCGCGGCGCTGGCGAAGTTGCGGGCGGCGCGCCGATCGCGGTCGCCGAAGGTGTCGCCGTTCGAGCTGGTGCTGCTCTCCATGGAGTGCACCAGGTAGTAGGCGGTCGCCACCCCGTCGAGGGCCTCCTCGAGCCCGGCCCCGCTCAGCAGGTCGACCCGCACCCGCTCGACGCCGGCGGCCTCCGCCAGCTTCCCGGGATCGCGAGCCGCCGCCCTCAGCGGGCGGCCCTCGGCGCGCAGCCGCTCCACCAGCCGGCCGCCCACGTATCCGGTCGCGCCCGTCACCAGGTCCATGGGCCGAGCTTATGATGGCCTGTCCGTGGCCGACCCGGTCAACGTGCGCGAATACGAGCGGCTCGCTGCCGAGGCGCTCGATCCCGGCGCGCTCAGCTACTTCAACGGCGGGGCGGGCGACGAATGGACGCTGCGCCGCAACGAGGAGGCCTACCGCCGGCTGATCCTGCGGCCGCGCGTGCTCGTGGACGTCACCTCGGTGTCGCCGGAGACCGAGGTCCTCGGGCACACGCTCTCGATGCCCGTCATCGTGGCGCCGACGGCGCTCCTTCGCGTCGCCCACCCCGATGGCGAGCCCGGCGTCGCGCGCGCCGCCGCCGCGGTCGGCACGCTCTTCACGCTCTCGACCCTCGCCACCGCGGCGCCCGGCGAGATCGCCGAGGCGGCGCCCGACGTGCCGCGCTGGTTCCAGCTCTACTGCTTCCGCGACCGCGGCCTCAACCTCGCGGTGATCGACGACGCCGTGGCCGCCGGGTTCACGGCGATCGTCATGACCGTCGACGTGCCCTACGTCGGGCCGCGCGAGGAGGGGATCCGGCTGGGCTGGGCCATCCCGGAGGGCACGCACGTGCCCTCCTACGCGGCGATCGGAGGGGCGCGCGGCGCGCCGACGCCCGCCGAGGTCATCAGCATGCTGGACCCCTCGCTCACCTGGCGCGACCTCGAGCAGCTCGCCGAGGCGTCGCCGGTCCCCGTGCTCGTCAAGGGGGTGCTCACGCCGGAGGACGCGCGACTGGCCGTGGAGCACGGGGCCGCGGGCGTGATCGTGTCCAACCACGGCGGCCGCCAGCTCGACGGCGTGGCGGCGACGATCGAGGCGCTCCCCGACGTGGTCGAGGCCGTGGGCGACGCCGCGCCGGTCCTGGTCGACGGCGGGATCCGGCGCGGGACTGACGTCGTCAAGGCCCTCGCCCTCGGAGCGACGGCGACCCTGGTGGGCCGCCCGCTCGTGTGGGCGCTCGCCGCGCGCGGCGAGGAGGGCGTCCGCCACGCGCTGGCGCTCCTGCGCGAGGAGGTTCGGCTCGCGCTCGCGCTCACGGGCTGCCCGACGCCGGCCGACGTCACGCCGGCGCACGTGGCGTGCGCTGCGTGATACCCGCAAACAGCGGGTGACAACCGACGTCCGGTGAGAAAAACCCCCATCTAGCGGGGACACGAAAAGCCCCGGTTTTGCGACAACGCGCCTGGCGCTGAGCCGAACTCGGTGCCAAGATGAGCACCTGCTCAGGACGGACGAACGTCCGGCTCGCAAGCGGTAACTCAAACACCTCAGGGGGAGGGAAAGTGGCGAAGGCCAAGGCGCCGGCGTGCGATAACTGCTTCTTCGGGAAGAACTTCCTGTGCGCGCTCGACCTGGGCAAGCCCTGCCCCACGTACAGGCCGGCTGAACGCGGACTCAAGCCCGAGCGCCAGCTCGCCTTCGTCTTCCGGACCGAGCGCACCCGCGCGGTCTACGCCTTCCCGCAGCCCGAGTAGCGCTTCCCGTGGCAGCGGCGGCGGGTTAGACTCGCGCCGCAATGCGGGTGACCGTTCTGGGCAAGTCGCCGTCCTGGCAGGACGCCGGTGGTGCGTGCTCCGGTTACCTGATCGAGGAGTCGGGCACCGCGGTCGTCGTCGACTGCGGCAACGGGGTCTTCTCGAAGCTCCGGCGCTTCCGCGACTACACGCGGGTGGACGCGGTCGTGATCTCGCACCTGCACGCCGACCACTTCCTCGACCTGGTGCCGTGGTCCTACGCGCTCACCTACGCGCCGCGTCAGCAGCCCGTCCCGGTCGACCGCTGGCCTGGGACCGACGACCCGGCGCGCCCGCGCCTCATCGCCCCGCAGGGCGCGACCGAGACGTTCCGCCGCGTCGTCGGCTCCTGGGGGAACGAGGACCTGATCGAGAACGCGTTCCGGATCGAGGAGTACGCCGCCGACGCGCGCCCCGAGGTGGGCCCGCTCGATTTCAGCTTCCAGTCGGTCCCGCACTTCCTGGAGACGTTCGCGATCCGCGTCGAGTCGTCGTCGAACGGGTGCGCGCTCGCGTTCGGCGCCGACAGCCGGCCGACGGTCGACCTCGTGGAGTTCGCGCGCGAGGCCGACCTGCTGTTGATCGAGGCGACCCTCCCGCGGCCGGAACGCTCGGGCATGCGCGGCCATCTGACGCCGCGCGAGGCCGGCGAGCACGGCAAGGCGGCCGCCGCGCGCCGGCTCGTGCTGACGCACATCTCCGACGAGCTCGACGCCCTGTGGGCACAGGCCGAGGCGCGGGACGCTTTCGGCGGGCCGGTCGAGATGGCCCGCGAGGGCGCCGTGTACAGAGTGTGAAGGCGGGTAGTAGCTAGCCCGTGGCCTCAGAGCGCGATCTGTTCGCCAACTTCGACCGCATGCGCAGGGAGATCGACGAGCTGTTCGGCGACGTCTTCGACCGCAGCTCGCTCGGCTCCGGCAGGCGCCAGTTCTCCCCCCACGTCGACGTCTACTACTGCGGCCAGCCGCCGCGCGCGATCGTGAAGGTCGAGCTCGCGGGCGTGGAGGTGGACGACGTCGGGCTCGAGATCCGCGGCCGTCAGCTCGTGATCGAGGGCGAGCGCCGCGCGCAGGAGTCCGAGGGCCGCCTCTACCAGCAGATCGAGATCCCGCACGGCCCCTTCCGCCGCGTGGTGGAGCTGGGCGCCGACGTCGTCGCCGACGCCGCGACCGCCTCCTACGACGACGGCATCCTGCGGGTCGAGATCCCGATCGCCGGGCCCGACGACGAGCGGCGCCAGGTCCCGATCCGCGGTCGCGACCCGAGCGAGGAGAGATGATCGAGATCGGGCAGCCCGACTCGGGGGCCAAGCCGGCGCCGGAGCCCGAGCTGCCCGACGGGCTGCCGGTCCTGCCGCTCCGCGAGACCGTGCCGTTCCCCGGCACGCTGATCCCGCTCGCGGTCGGGCAGGAGCGTTCCGTCAAGCTCGTCAACGACGTGCTCGGCGGCGAGCGCATGCTCGCGATGGTCGCGTCGCGCGACCCCGAGAACGAGAACCCGGGTCCCGAGGACCTCTACGACGTAGGGGTCGCGGGCACCGTGGCGCGGATGCTCAAGGTGCCGGACGGGACGCTTCGCATCCTCGTCCAGGGCGGACCGCGGGTGCGGCTGCGCGACTACGTCGCGCGCGAGCCCTACCTGGTCGCTCGCATCGAGGAGGAGCCCGACGTCGAGGAGGACACGCCCGAGATCGAGGCGCTCGCCCGCAACGTCCAGACGACGTTCGCCGGGATCGTGCAGCAGGTGCCCTACCTGCCCGAGGAGCTTCAGATCGCGGTGGCGAACGTGGACGACCCCGGCGAGCTCTCATACATGATCGCCGGCGCCCTGCGGATCAAGACCGAGGAGCGCCAGGAGCTCCTCGAGGAGCGCAATCTGGCGAAGCGGCTGCGCCGGCTGTCGGAGATCCTCGCGCGCGAGACCGAGCTGATCTCGATCGGCTCGCGGATCCAGTCGCAGGTGCAGTCCGAGATGGAGAAGGGCCAGCGCGAGTACTTCCTGCGCCAGCAGCTGAAGGCGATCCAGGAGGAGCTGGGCGAGACCGACGAGCAGGCGGCCGAGGCCAACGAGCTCCGCGATCGGGTCGAGGGGGCGGAGCTGCCGGAGCACGTGCGCAAGCAGGCCGAGCGCGAGCTCCAGCGCTTCGAGCGGCTGCCCCCGCAGTCCGCGGAGCACGGCGTGATCCGGACCTACCTCGAGTGGATCATCGAGCTGCCCTGGGCGGCCGCGAGCGAGGACAAGCTCGACCTGGTGGCGGCGCGCGAGCAGCTCGATCGCGACCACTACGACATCGAGAAGGTCAAGGACCGCATCCTCGAGTTCCTCGCGGTGCGCAAGCTCAAGCCCGACGCGCGCTCGGGGATCCTCTGTTTCGTCGGGCCGCCCGGCGTCGGCAAGACCTCGCTCGGTCGCTCGATCGCCGCTGCGATGGGACGCGAGTTCGAGCGCATCTCGGTCGGGGGCGTGCGCGACGAGTCCGAGATCCGCGGCCACCGGCGCACGTACGTCGGGGCGATCCCCGGCACGATCATCCGCGCGCTGCGCGACGCCGGCGTGAACAACCCGGTGCTGATGATCGACGAGATCGACAAGATGGGCGCCGACTTCCGCGGCGACCCGTCGAGCGCGATGCTCGAGGTGCTCGACCCCGAGCAGAACACGAGCTTCCGCGACCACTACCTCGACGTCCCGTTCGACCTCTCGAACGTCTTCTTCATCACCACCGCGAACCTGCTCGACCCGATCCCGGCGCCGCTGCGCGATCGCATGGAGGTGATCCAGCTCGCCGGCTACACCGAGGAGGAGAAGCTCGAGATCGCGAAGCGCTATCTGGTGCCGCGCCAGATCGAGCGCAACGGCCTCACCCCCGGCAAGATCGAGTTCACCGACGACGCCCTCGCGCTGATCATCGAGGGCTACACGCGCGAGGCGGGGGTGCGCAACCTCGAACGCGAGATCGGCGCGGTCTGCCGGAAGGTGGCGCGCGAGTACGCGGAGGGGCGGCGCACGCGCAAGCGCACGGTGCGCGCGAAGCAGGTGACGGAGTACCTGGGCAAGCGGCGCTTCCTCCCCGAGGCCGGCCGGCGCACCGATCACCCCGGCGTGGCCACCGGACTCGCCTGGACGCCGGTCGGCGGCGACGTCCTGTACGTCGAGGCGACCTCCTACCCCGGGGACGGGCGCCTCCAGATCACCGGTCAGCTCGGAGAGGTCATGAAGGAGTCGGCGGCGACCGCGCTGTCCTGGGTGCGCGGCAACGTCTGGCGCTGGGACGCCGACGTGCCGGAGGACTGGTTCCGGACGAACGACATCCACGTGCACGTGCCGGCGGGCGCGGTGCCGAAGGACGGACCGAGCGCCGGCGTGACGATGGTGACCGCCCTCGTCTCGCTCGCGACGGGGCGGCGGGTGCGGTCGGACACCGCGATGACCGGCGAGGTCACGCTCACCGGGCAGGTGCTCCCGATCGGCGGGCTGAAGGAGAAGGCGCTCGCCGCGCAGCGGGCCGGCCTCACGCGCGTGCTGGCGCCGCGGCTCAACGAGGCCGACCTCGACGAGTTCCCCGAGCACCTGCTGAGCGACATCGAGTTCGTGTTCGCCGACGAGGTGGACCAGGTGCTGGACGAGGCGCTCGAGGGCCCGCGGCGCACGCGCCGACGGCCGACGCCCGTCTCGGGCGCGCGCCGCGAGCGCGCCGCGGCGAAGTCGCGCTAGACACGCGGCGTATGCTCCGCACATAGCGTCTACGCGCCATACGGCTCTCGTGGCCCTCGTCGTGCTCTTGCTCGCGGCCCCGGCCGCGGCGACCGCCGCCGGCAAGCAGCTCTCGCTCGACCCGGACGGCCACCGGCCGCGCGTCGCGGTCAACAACGTGGGCACCGGGCACTTCACGTGGACCACGCCCGAGCCGACCGGGTTCAACGACGTCTTCCACTACTGCCGCGTGGCGCAGGGCGCGCAGGCCTGCAACGCGTCGAAGACGTACGCGCCCGGGAGCAGCGACCTGGACGGCGGCTACACGCTGTTCGCGAGCGGCGGCCGCATGCTTCTGCTCGACGCGCGCTGCTGCGATCCCTCCTACGCACTCAAGGAGGTGTTCAGCTCGGCGAACGGCGGGACGACGTTCACCGGCCCGGTCTCGCCCGGCCACATGGACGGAAGCGGCGACAACATCATCGGCCAGGCGATCTACGCACCGGCCGGCAGCGTCGGCCGCGCGGGCGAGAGCATCCTCACGGTCTCCAACGTGCAGACGGAGGGGGTCACCTTCCAGGCGACCGGCACGGGCGCGGGCAGCGAGGCGGCGACGGCGAAGCTCGGTGGACCGGGCGGGTCGTACCAGGGGTCGGTGGCGCTGCGCGCGCCCAGCACCCTCGTAGCGATCTACGGGACGCTCGGCCCCGACCGGCTCTACTGGCGCCGCTGGAACGGGAGCGGCGACGTGAACAGCGTGACGAACTGGTCGCCGCCCGTGCTGCTCGACTCGACCAACGTCTTCAGCACCGGCAAGCTCGTGTCCGGGCCGTCCGGGATCTACGTCGCCTACAGCCGCGGAGCGACCTCGAAGCGGAGCTACCTGCTGCGCAAGTTCACCGGCGCGGGCTGGGGGCCGGCCACGGTTCTGACCGAGGTCGGGAACCCTTCGAGCGCGGACCTCGTCGAGGACGGCGCGGGCCGTCTCCACTTCGCGTGGCAGGACAGCTCGGGCAAGCTGCGCTACCGGTATGCGCGCAGCGGCGCCAACACGCAGTTCACGTCCGCCCAGACGCTCGCCCCCACCGGCAGCTTCCCGTTCCTGAAGCTCGGCGTCAACTCTGCCGGCCGAGGCTGGGCGACGTGGGAGAGCATCCCCGGCATCCACGCCGTGCCGGTGGCTCCCGGCGAGCCGCCGTACGCCGGGCCGAGCAAGGCGACACGGGAGACGTTCGGCTCGCACGAGCTCGTCCTCCACTCACCGAAGAACTGCGTGGGCAAGGGCCAGGCGTTCGTCGCGAGCGTCTCGGGCGACGTGACGATCAAGAAGGCCGTCTTCTCGATCGACGGCAAGCAGCGGGCGGTCGTGAAGGCCAAGCCGTTCAGGGCCACGCTCGGCACGAAGACCCTCGGTTCGGGTCTGCATCACGTGAAGGCCGTCGTGACCGCGAGCTTCAAGAAGAACGGCCAGACCAAGACCGTTACGAAGGACCTGGCGGCCGGTTTCTCGATCTGCTGACCCGGCGGCGCTGTTCCCGACGCGGCGCTCCGGGTATGTTTCCCGCAAGGAGCGTCTGAGGAGAGCCATGGCATCGAAGAAGAAGAAGGCCGCGAAGGCTGGGGCTGGGGCGGTAGCCGCCGGCAAGGCCGCGCGGTCCAACCCCTACGTGCAGCGCCTCGTCGAGGACGACGAGCTGCGCGACAACCTGCGTACGGCTTACGAGTCCGCGCGCAAGGCGTACGAGCGCATGTCGAACGGCAAGGGCCCCGCGAAGGCCCTGATGGACGACAAGAAGACGCAGAAGGAGCTGAAGGAGGCCGCGACCTCGCTTCGCGACGCGGCCGACACCCTGCGAGGCGCGAAGAAGAAGAAGCGTCGCCGCGGCGGGAGGATCCTCCTGCTGCTGGTCGGCGTTGGCGCCGCGCTTGCGCTGTCCGAGGGGCTGCGCAAGAAGGTGCTCGACGCGCTGTTCGGTGCGGAGGAGGAGTTCGAGTACAGCTCGACGACCACCTCGTCCGGATCCTCGGCGCAGCCGGCGGGCGCTACGACCTAGCGCCGGTCGCAACGCTTTGCGAAGAGGGGCGCCGCGAGGCGCCCTTTTTCGTGCAACAGGGGCCAGGCCACCTGTTGCACGAGGCGCAACAGGGGCCAGGCCACTTGTTGCACCAGGGCGTCACTAGCTGGCCGGCCAGCTAGTCTTTGGCGCGTGGAAGCCGCACGCACCGCCGAGCGCACCGAGCGCCGGCTCGATTCGGACAAGGCGAAGCGGATCGTCGCCGCCATGCGGTCGAGTGTCGCGCGCCGGGGCGCCGCCGGATCCACGTTCGACCACGTCGCGCAGGAGGCCGGGGTATCGCGCGGCCTGCTGCACTACTACTTCGGCTCGAAGGAGCGGCTGCTGGTCGAGGTCGTCCGCCACGACGCCGACGTCCGCGTGACCGCCATCGAGGAGCGCCTGCGCGACGCGACCTCGCTCGACGCGATCGTCCAGGCGCTCGTGTGGGGGCTCGAGCAGTTCGTGGCCGAGGACGCCGGTAGCCACGCCGTCATCCACGAGCTGCTCAGCGCGGCTAGGCGAAACGACGAGATCCGCGACGAGCTCGGCGCGCTCTACCGGCGCGTGCGGGCCGAGGTCGGCGAGATCCTCGTCGAGAAGGAGCGCGAGGGGATCGTCACGCTGCGCACCGACGCCGAGTCGGTGGTTGCCATCTTCCTTGCCCTCGCCGACGGGCTCGAGGTGCAGTTCACGTCCGACGCCGACTGGCCGAGCGCGGGCGCGGTCGACGCCGCGATCTCCGTGGCGCGCTTCCTGCTCGGCGAGTCACCGTGAGCCACCTCACACCGCCTTTCTCGCGCGCGCGGGATAAGTAGCCGCCTGCGATGCAGCGCGCGATGGACAGGCTGTCGGGCTTCGTCGAGCGCCGGCGGGCCCTGGTCGTGGGCCTCTGGCTCGCCGTGCTCGTCGCGGCGATCCCGTTCTCGCTCAAGCAGACCGAGCACCTGACGAGCGGCGGCTTCACGGTGCCGGGCTCCGGCTCGGACCGCACCGACCGCGCGCTCGACCGCTTCGACGGCGTCCAGCGCGACCAGCTCGCCGCGGTCCTCGCGATCGGCGCGCGGGCGTCCGACGCCGACGTGCGCACCGCGCTCGACCGCGTCCGCAGCGCCGCCCGGCGCGTCGACCACGTCGCCCTCGCGCCTGGCGCGGGGTCGCCGGTCATCGCGACGAGCGGGGACACGCGTGCGGCGATCGTTCCGCTGCGCCTCACGGGCAGCGAGAACGAGAACGCCGACGCCGCCAGCGACCTGCGCCGCGAGATCGGCGTGGGCGACGGCGCTCGCCGGGACGTCGAGCCGCACCTGGTCGGTCAGCAGGCTCTCTGGGCCGGCATGCAGGACCTGAGCAAGCACGACCTCGAGAGCGCCGAGCGCACCGGCTTCCCGATCGTGTTCCTGATCCTGCTCGCGGTGTTCGGCTCGCTCGCCGCCGCCGCGCTGCCGCTGGCGCTCGGGTTCGGCAGCGTCATGCTCACCGGTGCCGCGATCTACTTCCTCTCGCAGACGACCGAGATGTCGGTCTTCGTCACGAACGTCGCGTCGATGATCGGGATCGGGGTCGCGGTCGACTACTCGCTGTTCGTCCTCGCGCGCTACCGCGAGGAGATCCACGGCGGCGCCACGCGGGAGGAGGCGCGCCGCACGGCCATGAGGACGTCGGGGATCGCCGTCGTCTTCTCGGGCGTCACCGTCCTCATCTCCCTCGCCGGGCTGTTCCTCGTCGACTCGACCACGATCCGCTCGATGGCGATGGGGGCGATCGTCGTCGTCGCTATCTCGATCGTCGGGGCGGTGACGCTCCTCCCCGCGCTCATGAGCCTCCTCGGCCGGCGCGCCTACGCGCGCGGCCGGATCGCGACGATCACGGGGCTAGTCGTGCGCGGCCGGCGGAGCCAGCGCCGCCGGCGCGGGCGATCGGACCCCGACCGGCCGTCGTTCTGGGAGCGCTGGACCGAGCGCGTCATGCGCCGTCCCGGGTTGACGGCGGCGGCCAGCGCGGGTTTCCTGCTTCTCCTCGCCGTGCCGGCGTTGTCGCTCCACTGGGGCGACGGCGCGCTGCGCCAGTTCCCCAAGGACAACGAGACGCGACGCGGCGCCGAGCTGGCCGCCGACGTGCAGGGCAAGGGCGCGGCCGGGCAGGCGCTCGTGGTCGCGCGCTTCCGCGCGGGCGGGGTGGGCGACGAGCGCAACCGGCGCGCGCTCGTGCGCTTCCGCGATCGCTTCGAGACCGACCGGGCCGTCGCGAAGGTCGCCCCGGCTCGCCCCTCGCGCGACGGCGACTCCGCGCTCGTCGCGCTGACGCCGCGGGGCGACCCCGAGAGCCCGGCCGCACGGGGGCTCGTGGAGCGCCTCCGCTCCCCGGACCGCAACCCGCTCGCCGACGTGGCGACCGTCTCGGTCGGTGGGCCGACCGCCCACGTCGAGGACTTCAAGGACCTGGTCTCGGGTTCGATGTGGAAGATCGCTCTGTTCGTGCTCGCGTTCAGCTACCTGGTGCTGCTGCTACTGCTGCGCTCGGTACTGCTCCCGCTGAAGGCGGTCGTGATGAACCTGCTCTCGGTCGCCGCCGCCTATGGCGTCCTCGTGATGGTCTTCCAGTACGGCTGGTTCGACGGTCTGCTCGGATTCGAGCATCTGGGCTACGTGAACACGATGACGCCGCCGTTCCTCCTGGCGATCGTCTTCGGCCTGTCGATGGACTACGAGGTCTTCCTGCTCACCCGCATCCGCGAGCGCTACGAGGCGACCGGCGACACGCGCACGGCCGTCGCCCAGGGCCTGGCGAGGAGCGCCCGCACGATCTCGAGCGCGGCGCTGATCATGGTCGCCGTGTTCGCCGTCTTCGCGGGCACCGGCGTGCCGTCGGTCAAGGAGATCGGGCTCGGCCTGTCGGTGGCGATCGCTCTGGACGCGACCCTCGTGCGCCTCGTGCTGGTGCCGGCGACGATGGAGCTCATGGGGCGCTGGAACTGGTGGCTGCCGCGACCCCTTCAGCGGATCCTGCCGCGAACCGACTTCGAGGGCGCGGCGAAGCCCGAGGAGCTGCCGGCGCGAGCCTAGGCGCGCCCGGCCGTCCGCCAGGCCTCGCGCATCGGCTCGGGGTGGAAGGCGAGCAGCAGCGGGGCGAGCACGAGCAGCGCGGCCTCGTCGACGGGGCCGGGGATCGGCATCAGCGCGACCGCGGCCAGCCAGCGCAGCGGGCGCGGGATGCGCTCGTCGCGGATGACGAGCCGGGCGGCGCGCAGGAGCCGGCGCACCGCTAGCGCCCGAACAGCCGCGGCATCCGCATCAACATCCGCACGCTGCCCTTCGGCCGCAGCTTGCCCTTGAGCATCGCGAGGCGCGCGTCCTCGCGGCCGGCGGTGATGTCGACCCAGTCCTCGAACGCGCAGCGGAGGGTCAGGTCGGGGTCGTCGTGGCGCCCCTTCACGGTCCGGGTGGAGCCGTTGTCGATCCGTAGGTACCACGGCTCGGCGTCCCTGAAGTCCCACTGGATCGTGGCGGCGCCGTTCGGGGTCGCGTCGGTGTCGACCGAGCGCCCGATCACGTCGAACAGCATCGCGATCTTCTCGGGATCCCGCGAGGGCGGCCCGACCTTCTCGCCGATGAAGCCGGCCTGGAGCATGCTGATCGCGCGCTCGACCCGTTCCTCGGGCTTCAGGTCGATCGGCAGCGGCGGCGCCCCCGGGAGCTCCTCCAGCGGGAGCCCGGCGGCGCGCATCTTCGACTCGAACGAGTGCATCCCCTGGAGGTAGACCTCCTCGATCGTCGAGCCGAAGACCTCGACGTAGCGGCGGTCCCAGTTCGGCGGCACGAACACGCCCACCGACAGCGGCATGACGTCGCGCAGCAGGTCGGCGACCGCGTGCCTGCAGTCGGGGTCCTCCTTCACGAGGTCCGACAGGCACTTCACGCCGAAGCCAATGTGGCGCTGCTCGTCCCGCGAGACGTTCTGCATCCCCGAGTAGAAGCCGGGGAGCACGCCGCGCTCCTCGAGGTAGCTCTCGATGAAGTGCTGGCCGGGCTGCGCGAGCGTGGCCTCGACCACCAGGTGGTACATCGTGATCGCGGCGGCGAAGTTCGGCTTCGAGCGGTCCTTGCGAAGGCCGTCGGCGACCTTGTCGAGGTACTCGAAGGTCTTGCAGAAGCCCCAGGTGAGCTCGGTCTCGGTCGCGTCGAGGGCGTGCGCGATCGTGTCGCCGCGCTCGACCACCTCGCGCATGAAGCGGGCGAAGAAGACGGCGTGGCGCGCCTCGTCGACCTGCTGGGTGGCGAGGAAGTACTTCTGCTCCTCGCGCGGGGCGGCGTCGATGTATGGCGAGAGGTTGTCGGTGACCGAGTCCTCGCCGTGGAAGAACATCGAGTAGTTCCAGAGGGCCGCGTTGCGCTCGAGGTCGCCGAACGTCTCGTGCCAGTCGTGGCGGTCCTGGCCGAAGTCGATCTCGGTGGCCTTCCAGTTGCCGTTCTCCCAGCGCCTGTAGAGGTCGTCGTAGGACACGTTGTCGATCGCCATACGCTGCGCGTCCTGCGCCGTCGCCGTCTGTGCCATGGGCCACTCCCGAAGGTCGTTTGGCTGGACGGCCAGCTTAGCCTACGGCTGCGTCACGTGGCGACCGTGCGCGTCGGCCGCGAAGTGCGTCGCGCCGCGCTTCAGGAAGGCGTCCCAGCGCCCCGTCCGGTCGATCGGACTGACCAGGTAGACCATGTAGTCGACGTCGTTCGCCGACGCGTCCGAGAGCCGCGCGATGGCGACGAGGATCCGGCTCGGGGCGCTCGTGTCCACGCTCCGGATCCCGAAGCCGCCGGGGATGCCGGCGGGGGTGGAGGCGCTGAACTTCACCTTGGGCCCGCGCTCCAGCACGAGCATCTTTCCACCGCTGCCGGACCTCGTGAAGACCTGAGCCTGGCTCGCCTGGATCCGGAACAGGCTCACGCGCGCCTCGGGGCCGGCCTCCTCGGTCACCAGCCGCTGGAGGTCGCGCATCCCGGCGCGGCTGAAGAACGAGTGGCTCTCGCGCGATCCCCCCTTGCCGCCGCCGTCGCCGTTCCCGTCTCCGCCGCCGGTGGCCTTCCGAATCGCCTTCTCGGCGCTCTTGGCGGTGTCGCCCCCGAGCCCGGTGGGGTGCGCCTCGCCGGGATCGATCGCGACCATCAGGCGGCTCGTGGCGAAGATCGCGACGGCGATCGCGGCCAGCGGGATCAGGAGCCGCTCTGGCTTCACAGCCCGCGCGTCATGTCGCCGAGGATGGCGGCCTTCTGGCGGTCGAACTCCTCGGGTGTGATCTCCCCGGAGTCGCGGCGGCGCGCGAGGTCGTTCAGCCGTTCGAGCGCGGTGCCGCCCACGGGCGCCGCCGGGGGTGGGGGCGGGGC
>DATENL010000089.1:0-4233 GCA_035275105.1 Thermoleophilaceae bacterium | reverse complement strand
CACCAAGGAGTACATCGAGATGCCGGTGCTCGGCGACGACGGGCGCCCGAACGGTCAGCTCGAGGGCCGCTACGCGGCGGCCGACTTCGCCACGAAGCGGGGCCGCGAGCTGATCGACAAGGGCACGCTCATCACCGCCGCGCACGTGGACGAGATTCGCGAGGCGTACGGCGACGAGCCGGTCTACGTCCCGGTCCGCTCGGTGCTGAAGTGCGGCGCCGAGTCGGGGATCTGCCAGCGCTGCTACGGCGTGGCGCCGGCCACCGGCAACGTGGTGGCGATCGGCGACGCGGTGGGCATCATCGCCGCCCAGTCGATCGGCGAGCCGGGCACGCAGCTCACGCTGCGGACCTTCCACACCGGCGGCGTCGCCGGCGCGGACATCACGCACGGCCTCCCGCGCGTCGTCGAGCTGTTCGAGGCGCGCAAGCCGAAGGGCCTGGCCCAGCTGGCGCACCGCGGCGGCACGGTCACGCTCGAGGAGACGGAGAAGGCGCGGCGGGTGATCGTCACCACGCCGAGCGGCGAGGAGGACGCCTACACGTTCCCCACGCGCACGCGTCTATTCGTGCAGTCGGGCGACAAGATCGAGGACGGCACGCAGCTCAACGAGGGCTCGGTCTACCCGGCCGAGATGCTCGAGATCCGCGGGCGCACCCCGACGGAGCTCTACCTCGTGGCCGAGGTGCAGAAGGTGTACCGGTCGCAGGGCGTGGACATCAACGACAAGCACATCGAGATCATCGTCCGCCAGATGATGAAGAAGGTGCGCATCGAGCAGCGGGGCGACTCGGGCTACCTGCCCGGGCAGCTCGTCGACCGCCACGAGCTTGCGCGCGAAGCGGCGCGGCTCAAGAAGGAGAAGGCCGAGCAGCCGGACGTGACCGAGGTCATCCTCGGAATCACCAAGGCGTCGCTCGCGACCGACTCGTTCCTGTCGGCGGCCTCGTTCCAGGAGACCACGAAGGTGCTCACGGACGCCGCGCTCGAGGGCAAGACCGACCGCCTGCTCGGCCTGAAGGAGAACGTCATCATCGGGAAGCTGATCCCGGCGGCGACGGGCCTGCGGCGCTACCGGCGGCTCGAGATCGAGCCGGCCGAGCCGATCCCGCGCCCGTCCCCGGAGGAGATCGGGCTGCTCGACGAGTCGGAGCTGGCGGCCGAGCTCGGCCTCACCGGCAACGGCGACCTCGACGGCTTCGGCTTCGGCGACGGCGACGACGGCGCGGCCTTCGCGGACGAGCTCGCCGACCTGGCGACGCCGCCGGACGAGGGCAAGAAGGAGTCGTGAACCTGGCGCGTTAGTCCCATGCCCCCCGGTTGGGCTGGCGCGAGCGCGCCAGGCCCGGCGCGCTTGCTCAAGGAGGAGAGGCTCGCATCAAGGGGCCTCAGATCGCGAGAGCTCGCTGGGCGAGGTCCCCCAGGCGATGGTCGCCGGGCGGGGCAGCAACAACACCACCCCCGGTTCCTGCGACCCCGAGAGCACGGCGTTCGTGGTGTGTTCCACCGCCACGCTCACCCTGCCGGCGAGCGGGAAGGTCTTCATGCTGGGCTGGGGGGGCATCGGCAGGACTTCGCGGTCTCGTTCGTCACCCCGCCAATCGGTCCGGGGCTGGTGCACCTCGAGCTCCACTGCAACCAGACGAGCGGCGGAGCCATCAAGTTCACCAAGGCCGGAATCAGCGCTTTCCAGCTCGGTCCGTCCTGATCGCCTCGGCCCAGCCGAGGAGCTCCTCCACGTGCTCCTCGGTCAGCCCGCTGGCCGACTTGGCCTCGACGATGAGCGTGGGCGCGCCGCGGCTCTCGGCCCAGGCACGGCATTCCTCGTCCACGAAGTCGTCGATCCAGGCGGCTGGGCGGTCGCCCGCGTAGGCGTCGATCGCGCCGAGCTTCCAGTGCGCCGAGCCGAACACGGCGCGGCCGTCGAACGTCAGCACCGGTAGCTCGCGGTCGAGGCCGAGGATGTGGGGCAGGTACTCGTTCGCCTTCTCCTCCCACCCCGTAGCCCAGACGAGCTCGAACGCCTCCGCGAGCCGCGCGAGCCGCTCTGCCACGCGGTCCCCGATGCAATGCGGGATTCCGTCGATCGTGTGGAACGCCCCCGGGGGCGGCCCGCCGGACTCGAATCCGAACAGGCTGATCACGCCGTCTACGTCGAGGAAGAGGATCGGGGGCTCGGGCATCTTCGCTACGGTTGGGGCCCCGTTAAGGGCTGGGGGGCGAGGTTTCGGACACCGGAACCTACGGTAGACACAAGTGTCCGACCGTTTGGGGCGCGGAAATCCTCAAGCGAGCAGGCGCTCGCGCCGATAGCACGAAACAACGCCGTGTGACCGGGCCGGCCGCGCGCCCGGAACCCATTGACGATGACCATAAACATCGGAATCCTGCTGGCGCTCCTCTGCGCCCTCACGACGAACCTCGGCTTCCTGTACAAGCACCGGGGCGCCAACCGCGCGGCCGCGGTCGACTGGCGCCACCCCGGCAAGAGCGCCGTCGCCCTGTTCCGGTCGAGGTGGTTCGCGATCGGCATGGCCGTCGCCGTCGTCGCGTGGGTCCTCCACGTGGCCGCCATGGCCCTGGCGCCCCTGTCGCTCGTCCAGGCGGTCATCTCCGGCGGGCTCGTGTGCCTCACGGTCCTCGCTGAGCGCTTCTTCGGCTTCAGCGTCGGCAAGCGCCAGTGGCTCGGCGTCGGCTTCACGGCGCTCGGCCTCTCGACGCTGGCGGTCACCCTCCCGCACGCGGGTGGCGCGCACTCGAGCTACTCGACCCCGGGCATGATCGCCTTCGAGTCGGGGCTGCTCCTCGCCGGGACGGTCCTCGTCCTCTTCCCCAAGTTCGGCGCGCCGCACGAGCACCACGGCGCCTTCCTCGGCGCCTCGGCCGGCATCCTCTTCGGCGTCTCCGACGTCGCGATTAAGGCGCTCACGGGCGGCATCGGCACCGACGGGATCGTCGGCGGGCTCGTCTCGCCCTGGCTCCTGACCGCCGTGCTCGCGTCGGTCATCGCGTTCTTCGCCTCGGCCCGCGGCCTCCAGACCGGAGACGCGGTGCCTGTCATCACGGTCACCAGCGCCGCCGCCACCATGACGTCGATCGCGGGCGGCATCGTCGTGTTCGGCGACCCGATGCCGAGCGACCCGGTCGGCCTCGTGGCCACGAGCGTGGCCTTCCTGCTCGTGGTGGCCGCGTCGGCGCTCATGCCGGCGCCGCTCCGCGCCGCAGCCTCGCAGCGCGCCTAGCGCGGTCGCCTCGCCGGAGGTACGGTCCGGCGGTTGAACCGGGCCAGCCTGCTCATCGCCGGCGCGGTGGCGCTCCTGCTCGTGGCGTTCGCCTCCGGCTACGGCTACCACCGCGACGAGCTCTACTTCCTCGCCGCCGGCCGCCACCTGGCCTGGGGCTACGCGGACCAGGGACCGTTCACGCCGCTGATCGCCCGCGCGATGAGCGAGCTCGCCCCCGACTCGCTGACCGTGCTGCGACTGCCGTCCGCCCTGGCCGCCGGCGGCACGGTGCTCCTCACGTCGCTGATGGTGCGCGAGCTCGGCGGGGGCCGGCGCGCCGAGTGGCTTGCGGCGGCGGTGGCCGGCGTCTCGTCGATCGTGCTGTTCACCGGGCATCTCCTCAGCACGTCCACGTTCGACCTCCTGTGCTGGACCGCCGTCACGTGGCTGGCCGTCCGCGCGGTGCGACGGCGCGACGACCGCCTCTGGGTCCCCGCCGGCCTCGTGCTCGGCCTCGGCCTCTTGAACAAGCCGCTGCCGGCGTTCCTCGCGCTCGGCATGCTCGCGGGGGTGGTGGTCGCCGGGCCGCGGCGGCTGCTCCGCTCGGGATACGTCTGGGCGGGAGCGGCGCTCGCGCTTGCCCTCTGGGCGCCGTGGCTCGTCTGGCAGGCGCGGCACGGCTGGCCGCAGATGGACGTGTCGCGCGCGATCGCCTCCGGCGGCTCGAAGAGCTCGGAGCCGTGGTGGGCGGTGATCCCGTTCCAGGTGCTGCTCGTCAGCCCGCTGCTCGCGCCGGTCTGGATCGCGGGGCTCGTGAGGCTGCTCCGGGACCCGTCGGTGCGCGATCTGCGCTTCCTCGCGTACGCGTGGATCGTGCTGGCGGTCGTCTTCATGGCGACCGGCGGCAAGCCCTACTACCTCGCGGGGCTCCTGCCCGTGCTGGTCGCGGCCGGCTCGGTGAGCGTCGACGGGTGGCTCGAGCGGGGCCGGCGGCGCGGCCGCGCGGCGG
>DATENL010000088.1:0-9127 GCA_035275105.1 Thermoleophilaceae bacterium | reverse complement strand
TGGACGGCCGCGCGCGACCCGCCCTGGCGGCCGCGCGGCTGCGGGCTGCCGCGGCCGGGTAGCTTCCGGCCGATGGCCTGGCACGTCGTCATAGCCGGCGGCGGGTTCGGCGGCTTCTACGCAGCCCGCCGGCTCGAGCGCGTGCTCCCGCACCAGAGCGCGCGCGTGACACTCGTGACCAGCGAGAACTTCCTGCTCTACACGCCGCTCTTGCCCGGCGCCGCGGCCGGCACCCTGGAGCCGCGCCACGTGGTCATCCCACTCCGCGAGGAGCTCGAGCGGACCGAGATCGCGCTGGGCCGGATGACCGGCCTCGACGCCGACGCCCGCAGGCTCTCCTACCGGAGCGTCGACGGCGAGGACGTGGACCTGAGCTACGACCAGCTCATCCTCGGCCTCGGGTCGGTCACGCGCGTGCCGCCGATCCCGGGGCTCAGCGACCACGGCCTCGGCTTCAAGACGCTGGCCGACGCGATCGCCCTCCGCAACAGCGCGCTGCGCAACCTCGAGATCGCCGAGTCGCTCGACGACCCCGACGCGCGCCGCCCGTACCTCACTTTCGTGTTCGTCGGCGCCGGCTACGCAGGGGTCGAGGGCATCGCCGAGCTCCAGGACTACGTCGCCGACGTGATCGACCGCTACCCGCGCTGCCGCCTCGACGGCACGCGCTGGCTGATCGCGGACCTGGCCGACCGGATCATGCCGGAGATCTCGCCCGGGCTGGCCGAGTTCGCGGCCCGCGAGCTGCGCGCACGCGGGATCGAGGTCAGGCCGGGCACCGGGCTCTCCTCGGTCGCCGCCGACGCCGTCACGCTGTCGGACGGCGAGCGGGTGCCGACCAGGCTCCTCTGCTGGACGGCCGGCGTCCGGCCGCCGCCGCTCGCGGCCGAGCTGGGCCTGCCGCTCGCGGACGCCGGCCGGATCGCGGTCGACGAGACGCTGCGCGTCAGGGGCCGCGAGGACGTGTGGGCGATCGGCGACGTGGCGGCGGTGCCCGACCCCGCGAAGGGGGGACGCGGACCGACCCCGCCGACGGCGCAGCACGCGCTGCGCCAGGGTCGCCTTGCCGCGGAGAACGTCGCGGCCACGCTGGGCCACGGACGCGTGCGCAGGTTCAAGTACAAGACCCTCGGCGTGTTCGTTGACATGGGCCGGCACCAGGCGGTGGCCGAGATGGTCGGCGTCAAGCTCAGCGGGTTCGCGGCATGGTGGGCGGCGCGCACCTACCACCTCGCTCTGATGCCCGGTGCGGCCCGCCGGCTGCGACTGGTCACGGACTGGACCGTCGGCCTCCTGTTCGGCCGGGCGGCCGCCGAGCTGGGCCAGCTCGGGCATCCTCCACCGCTCGGCGAAGGTGAAACGCTGGCGGAATCGGACGAGCGGGGGTAGCGTGGGGGGTGGGGCAGGGATCGCCCCGCGCAGTTTTCTCGCACGGATGCGGAGGGAGATCGACATGAGGACTCGCCTGGGCCTCGCGGCCACAATCGTCACCGTGGCCGCCGGAGCGGCGCTGCTGCCGGGGAGCGCGGCCGCCGACAACTCGATCTTCTGCTCGCCGGGCTGCGACATCGTCGTGAACTCGGCGGTCGACGAGCCCGACGCCCAGCCGGGGGACGGCGCCTGCGCCACGCTCGCCGGCGACTGCACGCTGCGCGCCGCCGTGCAGGAGGGCAACACCGCCGGCGTGGCCAACGTGCTCGTGCCGCGCGGCGACTACGTGCTCACCCGTCACGGGCTCGACGACGACGCGTCCCACGGCGACCTGGACGTCAGCTTCCACGGCCGGCTCATAGGAGCCGGCGTCTCCCGCACCGTCGTCGACGGCGACGACGCCGACCGCGTGTTCGACCTGCACATCGGCGAGGTCGAGGTGTCGCACCTGGCCGTCCGCCACGGCCGCGCGACCGACGGACCGGGCGGCGGGATCCGCGCGGACCGGGGCTTCTACGCGAGGCTGCGCTACCTGTACGTGACGGACAACGAGGCCGTCGCCACCGACGCCCCGGGCTCCGGGTACGGCGGCGGCATCGCGGGCCGGGGGGACACGCTCGTCGACCTCGACCAGGTCTCGTACAACAGGGCCGTGAACGGAGCGGGGATGTACTGGGCCGGCGAACAGGCCACGACGTTCGACAACTCGTTCATCGGCAACCACGCGTCGGGCGACGGCGGCGGGATCTACCTCGACGGCGTCGACAGCGGGATCGAGAACACGACGCTGAGCGCCAACACGGCCGCCGGGCACGGCGGCGGCGCGTTCCTGGCGAGCCCCGGTTCCGGTTTCCTTCTCGTGGCCGCGGCGACGATCGCGTCGAACTGGGCGCCGACCGGCAACGGCGGCGGCGTCTGGATCGACGGGCTGGCCGCGGGCGACAACCACCGCTCCGTTCGAGGATCGATCCTGGCCGGTAACCACGGCAGCGACTGCGCCGGCCCCGCGACGCTCGTGTCGCTGGGCGGCAACATCGACGGCGACGGCACCTGCGGCTTCGCCGATGCGACAGACCTGGCCGAGGTCGACCCAGGGCTCGAGGACCCGGAGTACAACGGTGGCCCGACCCGGACCCGCGCCCTCGAGCCCGGGAGCCCCGCCATCGACCTGTGGACCACCGAGTGCAGCCGCATCCTCGACCAGCGCCTGGTTCCCCGTCCGGATGGAGCGTGCGACTCCGGCGCGTTCGAGGTGGCCGCCTGCTGCCCCGCCTACGAGCCCGGCTACGTTCCGGTGGAGGAGCAGCCCCCGCCGCCGCCCAGGGAGGGCGACTGCGGCGTGCTGCGGTTCGGCACGCCCGGCGGCGACCTGCTCGTCGGCGATCGCGGTCACAACCAGATGTACGGCCGGGCGGGCGACGACCGGATCTTCGGGCGCTCGCAGTCCGACTGCCTCTACGGCGGGGCCGGCAACGACCTCGTCCGCGGTGGCGAGGGCACCGACCTGCTCGTGGGCTTCACGGGCGACGACCACCTGAGCGGCGGCGACGGCGAGGACGTCGTCCGCGGCGGCCGCGGCCGCGACCGGATCCTCGGCGGCGCCGACGAGGACAGGCTCCTCGGCGGGCCGGCGGCCGACTGGATCAAGGGCGGCGACGGCTACGACACCATCGACGCGGGCGGCGGCGACGACACGATCGACGCGTCAGGTGGTGGGCTCGACACGGTGGCCTGCGGGCCGGGTGAGGACAGCGTCAGGGCCAAGCGCGGCGAGCGCCTGACCGGCTGCGAGCACGTCCGCTACGTCGGCTGACCGCTGGCGGATCGGGCCGAGGCGGGTTACCGTGGCTCTGGCGCCGGGATGGAATCTGGCGCCGCGGCATGGATGCCGACGAACGCGGAATGAGAGGATGCGCAACCGGATGACTCGCACTGGACTGCTCGCCGCCGCGGCCGTCGTCGGCGCCCTCATGCTGCTGCCCGCCTCGGCCGGCGCGGTCGGTCGGGTGCCGCACTTCGAGAAGTGCTCGCCGGACTGCGACATCCTCGTGAACTCGTCGAAGGACCTCCCCGACGTCAAGCCGGGCGACGGCAGGTGTCGGGCCAGCACCGGCAGGTGCACGCTCCGGGCCGCCGTGCAGGAGGCCAACGCTCGTGCGCTGGCGAAGCCGTGGCGCGTCCTCGTCCCGGGCGGCCACTACACGCTCACCCGCCACGGGCTCGACGACGACGCCTCCCACGGCGACCTCGACCTGGACTTCAACGGCGAGGTCGTGGGAGCCGGCGCGTCCAAGACCGCGATCGACGGCGACGGCCAGGACCGCGTCTTCGACATGCTCGGCCGCGAGCAGCGGGTGGCGCACCTGACGGTCACGGACGGCGTGGCGTTCGACGGCCCCGGCGGCGGGATCCGCACGCGCGGGAGCGGCAGGACCTATGTCCAGTACGTCTACGTCGGGGGCAACGAGGCGGCCGCGACCGAGGCGCCGCTGTCGGGCTACGGCGGCGGGCTTGCCGCCATCGGGGCGCCGGTCGTCTCGGACTCCACCTTCGAGTTCAACGAGGCCGTCAACGGCGCCGGCCTGCTCTGGGCCGCACACGAGGCCGGCCTCAACTACAGCGCCGTCATCCACAACCACGCTTCGAACGACGGTGGCGGCGTCTACCTGACCTCCGAGAACAGCGACTTCGGCAACGACACGATCAGCGGCAACAGCGCGGGCCAGCACGGCGGCGGGATCTTCTTCGCCACCACGGCGAACTGGCTCAACATGTTCGAGCTGACGATCGCCTCAAACAGCGCGGCGACCGGGCTCGGCGGGGGCGTCTGGCGCGAGCCGAACCCGCACGTCGAGGAGACCCCCCGCAGGGTGTCGGGCACGATCGTCGCGCGGAACGGCGCCGGCCACGACTGCGCCGGCCCGGGCGAGCTCGTATCGGGCGGCGGCAACCTCGACAGCGACGAGTCCTGCGGGTTCGGCGCGGAGACCGACCAGTCGGGCCTCGACCCGCTGCTGGGCCCGCTCGGCGACCACGGCGGCCCGACGCCGACGCGCGAGCTCCTGACCGACAGCCCGGCGATCGACGCGTTCCCGTGCGCCAACGAGGGCTCCCAGCCCCTCCTCGACCAGCGCGGCGCGGAGCGGCCGTTCGGCCTCGCCTGCGACTCGGGCGCGTTCGAGGTCGGCAGCTGCTGCGTGCCGGAGGAGAAGCCGTTCCTGCACCACGAGCGCCCGCCGCCCGTGAGCTACTGCGGCCTGATCCTGCGGGGCACGAACGGCCCCGACGTCCTGCGCGGCACCCGCAGCCGCAACGACATCCACGGCCGTTCGGGCAACGACCGGATCTTCGGCCGCTTCCAGGCCGACTGCCTGCACGGCGGCCGCGGGGACGACTACATCCGTGGCGGCAACGGCACCGACGCGCTGCAGGGCGACTCGGGCGACGACATCCTGATCGGGGGGGACCAGGAGGACACGATCCTGGGCGAGACGGGGGCCGACCGACTGCTCGGCGGAGCCGACGACGACAAGCTCTATGGCGGGCCGGGCCCGGACTTCATCCGCGGCGGCGACGGCTACGACGTGATCTCCGCCGGCCCCGGCAACGACACGATCGACGCCACGCGCGGTGGTCTCGACCGGGTCGACTGCGGCAGCGGGAACGACACGATCAGGGCCAAGCGGCTCGAGCACCTCTACGGCTGCGAGCACGTCCACTACGTCGACTGAGAGCGGGCTTGCGGCTTCGCATGCCGACCCCGCCGCGGACGTAGACTGCGCCGCCGTGTCCGCCGCCGAGCCGCTCTCCGACGTCGTCTTCAGGGAGGGGGCGACGGGCGATCTGGTCGCCACCTTCGCGCTCTCGGAGCGGGCGATGCACGAGGCGGCGTCCCGCCAGGGGGTCGTCCCGCGCGATCCTCCGCTGACCGACGCCCGGATCCGCGCCGACTGGCTGCGGCACCGCTCCCTGATCGAGTTCCTAGCCGCCCAGCCGGACGGGCGCTACGTGGTCGCCGAGGAGCGCGGCAAGCCGGTGGGCTACGCCCGCGTGGTGCGCTTCGGCGGGATCGAGCAGCTCACCGAGCTGATGGTCGATCCCGAGCGGCAGGGGCGCGGCATCGGCCGCGCGCTGCTCGAGCGCTGCTGGCCGGGCGATCCGAGCCCCGAGCTCGGCCGGGTCGTGGTCGCCGCCGGGGCGCCCAACGACCTGACGCTCTACACCGACTTCGGCGTGATGCCGGTCGGCGGCCACTGGCACATGCGCGCGCGGGCCGACGACTACCTGCTGCGCCGCTCGCGGGAGACGGATGCGCCGGTGCCGGCGGTTCACGTGCTCAAGCCGGACCGGGCGATCGAGGAGTGGCGCCGGCTCGAGCCCGACGCGATCGCCCACGACCGCTCCGCGCTGCACGCGTTCTTCGCGCGCGACCGCACGTGCCTGGCATACACGCCTCCCGGCGGGGAGCGGCCGGCCGCGCTCTGCTGGGTGAGCTCCGAGGGAGACATCGGGCCCGCGGTGGCGGAGGCCGCCGGGGACCTCGTGCCGGTCATCACGGCGGCCCTCGACCGCGTGGTCAAGAGCCGCGAGCCGGAGACGCTCGGCGTGTACGTGACGACGCTCTCGTGGTGGCTCATCCGCCGCCTTCGCCGGCTCGGCTTCCACGTCTTCTGGCCGAGCTGGGTGATGTGCTCGGTCCCGCTCCCCGGGCTCGACCGCTACGCGCCCACACGGCCGCCGCAGGTCCTCTGAGCGACCCTCGGGCTCTGCCACAATGGAGCCATGAGCGAGACGCTCTCAAACATCGGCGGCAAGGCCCTGGCGCTGGTGATCCTCCTCGTGGCGGGCTGGATCCTGCTGAAGGTCGTCATCGGGGTGGTCGCCTTCGTCGCGTGGATCGTCATCGCCGTGGTCGCGGTCATCGCGGTCGTCTGGGCCCTCAACCGCCTGCTGTAGCCCGATGACGCCCTACCTCGTGCTGTTCTTCTTCTTCGGCCTGTCCGCGGGCACGATCGGGAAGATCAAGGGCAGCTCGTTCCTGCTCTGGTTCCTGATCGGGTTCGCGGTGCCGGGCCTCGGGACGCTGGCCGCGGTCTTCCACCGCTGGGAGCGGGAGGAGCCCAGGCGGCGCTGCGAGGAGTGCGGCAACACCGTCGCCGTGAGCGACCAGGTCTGCATGCGTTGCGGGCGCGACCTCGACTTCCCGAGCGAGGTTTTGACCCCCCGCCGCGCGTAGCTAGACTCGCTTTCGTGCGAGCAGTCGACGCGATCATGGAGTGCCTGAAGGCTGAGGGCGTCGACACCGTCTTCGGCATCCCGGGCGGGGCCAACCTGCCGACCTACGACGCCCTCTACGACGCGGGCATCAGGCACGTGCTCTGCCGCCACGAGCAGGGCGCCGGACACGCCGCCGAGGGCTACGCCAAGGCGTCGGGCCGCGTCGGCGTCGCGCTCGCGACGTCGGGACCGGGCGCCACCAACCTCGTGACCGCGATCGCCGACGCCGTCATGGACTCGGTGCCCACGGTCTTCATCACCGGCCAGGTGCGCACCGACCTGATCGGCACCGACGGCTTCCAGGAGGCCGACGTCTCCGGCATCACGATGCCGATCGTCAAGCACTCGCTGATGATCCAGGACCCGCGCGACATCCCGACCGCGATCCACGAGGCCTTCCACATCGCGCGGAGCGGCCGGCCCGGCCCGGTGCTCGTCGACGTCCCCCAGGATTTGAGCCGCGCGGACATCAACTACGAGCCGGTCGACAAGGTCCACCTGCCCGGCTACCAGCCGACCACCGAGGGCAACGCCAAGCAGGTCAAGCTGGCGGCGAAGGCGCTCGCCAACGCGCGCCGGCCGGTGATCTACGCCGGCGGCGGCGTGGTGAACGCGGACGCTTCCGCCGAGCTGGTCGACCTGTGCACCTCGGACCGGTTCCCGGTCACCTGCACGCTGATGGGCCTCGGCGCGTTCCCGGCGCCGCACGACCAGTGGCTCGGGATGCTCGGGATGCACGGCACCCGCGCGGCCAACTACGCGATGGACGAGGCGGACCTGATCTGCGCGATTGGCGCCCGCTTCGACGACCGGATCACCGGCAAGCTGTCGGAGTTCGCGCCGCGAGCCAAGTTCATCCACATCGACATCGACCCGGCGGAGATCTCGAAGAACGTCCCCGCGCACATACCGATCGTCGGCGACGCGAAGCGGATCCTCCCCAAGCTCACGCGCGAGTACCGCGCGCTCGAGACCGACGGCTCGCGGCTCGACGGCTGGTGGGACCGGGTCAGGCAGTGGCAGGAGCGCTACCCGCTCCAGTACGCGGACTCCGACAGCTCGGAGATCAAGCCGCAGTACATGGTCCAGGCGATGTACGAGGCCACGGGCGGGGACGCGATCATCACCTCGGACGTCGGCCAGCACCAGATGTGGTGCGCGCAGTACTTCCACTTCGGCGGGCCGCGCCGCTGGATCAACTCGGGCGGCCTCGGGACCATGGGCTTCGGCCTCCCGTCGGCACTCGGCGCGAAGATGGCCTGCCCGGACCAGACGGTCGTCTGCCTGGCGGGCGACGGCTCGCTCCAGATGACCTCGCAGGAGCTCGCCACTGCTGTGACCGAGGACATCGCGGTCAAGGTGTTCATCATGAACAACGGCTACCTCGGCATGGTCCGGCAGTGGCAGGAGCTCTTCTGGGACAAGCGCTACTCGGCGGTCGACATGGGCCGCGAGATCCCGGACTGGGTCAAGCTCGCGGAGGCGTACGGCGCCACCGGCGTGCGCGCGACCGACAAGTCGACGCTCGTCGAGCAGATGCGCGAGGCGATACTCACCGACGGCCCCGTGGTCATGGACGTTCACGTGACCCAGGAGGAGAACTGCTACCCGATGATCCCGGCGGGTCAGGCCGCGCGGGACATGGTGGGGTGAGCTCGACCCGGCATGGGTGAGCCCGGCACCAAGGAGGTCCTCAACCTCGCCGATCTCGAGGCGGCCGGCGGGATCCACACCGGGCGCAAGCACATCCTGTCGCTGCTCGTTGAGAACAAGCCGGGCGTGCTGGCCCGGATCGCCGGGCTCTTCTCGCGCCGCGGCTTCAACATCCAGACGCTCGCGGTCGGCCCGACCGACGACCCGACCCTGTCGCGCATGACCCTGACCGTCGACGGCGCGCTGCACCCGATCGACCAGGTCACCAAGCAGCTCCACAAGCTGGTCAACGTGATCAAGATCCGGGACCTCGAGCCGGACGAGACGGTGGCGCGCGAGCTGGCGCTGTTCAAGGTCTCGGCCGACGGCGAGAGCCGCGGTCAGATCATGCAGTTCACCGACATCTTCCGCGGCAAGGTGATCGACGTGTCGAAGCGGGCGGTGACCGTGGAGATCACCGGCACCGACGACAAGATCGAGGCGTTCGAGCGGATGGTGCGGCCGTTCGGCCTGATCGAGATGGTGCGCACCGGCGAGATCGCCATCTCGCGCGGCCGCGCCACCACGTAACGCCCGCGTGCAACAGGGGGCCAGGCCACCTGTTGCACCGGAGGGGCCGCTGCGGTTCGACGCCGGGGCGCGGGACCGGCTGGGGGAGAGGATCGGGGTCGCGTCCGCTCGGGCGCGGCGCGAGCGCCGGCCCGTGCTGGCGAGCGCCACCTGCGCCCTCGGCCGGGCCGTCGACGTGTCGGCGGCCGTGCTCGCC
>DATENL010000087.1:0-3431 GCA_035275105.1 Thermoleophilaceae bacterium | reverse complement strand
GCTCGGTGGGCACGCGGTCCCTCTCGACCGTGTCCACGGGGCCCTCCTCGACCGTCGTCACCGAGCCGCGCTCCTCCTCGGCCACGGCCGCCGTCGCCGCGGCGGTCGGCGACTCGCGGGTCTCCGCCTGCGCGGCCTCCTTCGCCTTGGTCTCGGCCCGGGTCGGCTTCGCCTTGGTCCCGGCGGGCGAACGCCGTGAGCGGCCCTCGTTCCGGGACTTGGCGCCGTCGGGGGCGGCCTTCGAGCCGCGGGGCTTTGCGCCGCCGTCGGCCGCCGCGCGCTTGGCCGTCGCGGGTGCCTTGCCGTCCGCCTTCGCTCGCTTCCTGCCGTTCGAAGGGGAGCCCCGCTTGGCGCCGGACTTCGCGCCACTGCCGGCGGCGGGCTTCGCGCGCCCCTTCGGGATCTTCGGCATGGATCGAGTTTAGACCCGCTGGGTGCGGTGCTCGGACGTTGTCAGGCGGCGCGTGCGGGCTCGGCGCCGAGATCGCGCTCGACGGCGGCGAGGCGCGCCGCGCACGCGCGATACGTCTCGGACCGCTCCAGCTCGGTGCGCTCCGCGCGCAGCAGCTCGAACGTGCGCTCTCCGTCCGAGCCGCGAAGCTCGACCAGCCCGAGCTCGACGAGAACGAGCACGGCACGCGCCGCTGCGCGCGGCGGGAGGCCCAGCCCAGCCAGGTGCGGGAGAAGCCGCTGGTCCGCGGCGTCGCGCAGCGCCCGGTACACGGTCGTGACCGCGGGGCGCAGGTCGAGCTCGGCGCGCGCCACGCCGAGCGCGAACTCCGTCTCGGCCGGTCCCCACGCGAGGTGCAGCAGCGCACCGGGCGCGGCCGGCGCCGCGGCGACGGCCTCGACCGCGCCCGGGTCGAGCGGCGGATCCAGGGCGAGCAGGTGACGATGGTCGCCGGCGAGCGCAGGGTCGGCGACAAGGTCATCCCACGACACGAGCGCGGGGCACGCCAGCTCCTCCTCGGTCGCCACAGCCCGAACGATCCCGCCGATGACGAGCTCGAGCCCCGGCCGCCGGCGAGCAACGTCGGCACACACGATCGCGACCGATTCCCCGCTCGAGAGCAAATCGCCAGCCACCCCAGCAAACCCCTCCCCGCGCCGATCCCGCACAGAGCGTGGACCAGCGGCGCCGATCGGGCGGGTGGCGGGGAGCGGGACCGCGCGCGCCGAGCGAAGCGAGGTGTGTGCGGGACGCGAACCGACAGGACCCGCCCGCAAAGCGCTCTCGAAGACCTCCTCGAACCCCCTCTTCGGACCCACCACCTGACACTCCCCCGACTCCGTCGGGCACAGAGCCCGCAGCACCAGCCGCGGCTCAACGGCGCCGTTCCACTCATTCAGCTCCAGGCGGACCGCGGCGTCGTGACGGTCGTCCAGCGAGGCGGGCAGGGACGCGGCGGTCGTCCGGAACGCGACAGCGCGCGCCCGCGCGGCGCCGCCGGCGATCGTGAAGCGCGCGTGCTGCTTGTCCTCGCCCATCGAGCGGACGTCGCTGACCCGGGCCGCCGGGACGAGCAGCGTCGGCGCGGGGTTGCCATGGCCGAGCGGCCGCAGCAGCTCGAGCTCCTCGGCCAGCGGCACGCCGAGCCGGTCGGGCCCGACCACGGCGTCGACGCGCTCGACCGGCACGAGGTCCGCGGGCGACAGCACCGCCGCGGCGTGCGCGGCGAACGATTCGCGGAACGCGTCCACCTCGCCCGCCTCGATCTCGAGCCCGGCCGCGGCGCGGTGGCCGCCGAAGCGGTTCAGCCGGTCGGAGCACGCCGCGAGGGCTGCGTGCAGGTCGAACGCGGAGATGCTGCGGCCCGACCCGCGACCCCGACCGTGGTCGAGGGCTATCAGCACGCACGGCCGGTGATAGCGCTCGACCATCCGCGAGGCCACGATCCCGATGACGCCCGGGTGCCAGCCCTCGCCGGCGAGCACGTACGCGGGCGCATCGGCCTGCGCGGCGCGCGCGGCCTCCGCCTCGAACATGATCCGCGTCTCGACGTCGCGGCGCTCGCGGTTGACCTGATCGAGCTCGTCGGCGATCCGCTCCGCGCGCGCCGGGTCGTCGGTCAGCACGAGCTCGAGCGCGGCGTCGGCGCGGGCCAGCCGTCCCGCGGCGTTGATCCGGGGCGCGAGCCGGAAGCCGAGGGCGCGCTCGTCGACCGCGCCCGGCTCGAGCTGCGCGACCGCCATCAGCGCGCGGAGGCCGGGTCGCCGGGTGCGGGCGATGGCCGCGACGCCCTCCCGGACCAGCCGGCGGTTCTCGCCGCGCAGGGGCACGACGTCCGCGACGGTGGCGAGCCCGACCAGGTCCGCGTCCTCCGCGGCCGCCGCCGGGTCCCCTCCGGAGGTGTGCAGGAGCGCCTGCACGAGCTTGTGGGCGACGCCCGCGGCGCACAGGTCGGGGAACGGGTAGCCGCTCACGACCGGGTGCACGATCGGGCAGTCCGGGAGGCGCTCCGCCGGCCGGTGGTGGTCGGTGACCACGACGTCCAGCCCCAGCTCGCGGGCACGCGCGACCTCGTCCACCGCGGCGACGGCGCAGTCCGCGGTGACGATCAGCCGCGTGCCGGCCGCGGCGAGGCGCTCCACCGTCGCGACCGAGAGCCCGTAGCCGTCGTCGCGGGCGGGGATGTGCCACGACGGGTCCGCACCGAGGCGCCGCAGCCCGCGCACGAGGATCGCCGTCGAGCAGACGCCGTCCACGTCGTAGTCCCCGTGGACCACGATCCGCGACCCATCGCGCACGTGCGCGAGGATCGTCTCGGCCGCGACGTCCATCCCCTCGAACGCGAACGGGTCGTGGCGCTCGTCGGCGGCGAGGAAGCGCGTGGCGGCGTCGACGGTGTCGTGACCGCGCCGGACGAGCACCGTGGCGGTCGTGAGCGAGACGCCGAGCTCCGCGGCGAGCCGCTCGGCCGCGGTGACCGAGTACGGGGTGCACGTCCATCTCGCCGTCGCGAGCGCCATGCGCCCATGGTCAGGTCAGGGGCGGACGGAACGGGAAGGGCGGGCCGCCTACGCCCGGCGCGGCGTGGTGCGCTCCTGCAGCACGCCCCAGGCGTACGAGACCCCCAGGCCGATCAGGGATCCGGGGATCGCCTCGAGCGCGGCCTCGATGCCGGTGTCGTTGCGGCCCGGGACCGTGAAGCCCGAGATGGCGAGGCCGAACAGGGCGGACCCCGCTATGGCGGCGAGGAGCGCACCGACGATCCCGCCGTAGAACTTGTCGGGCAGCCAGATCGTGAAGTGCCAGATCGCGATGGCCATCATCACCCAGACGAGCATGCTCATGGCGTTCTCATCGCCTCCCGTGCTTCTTCCGCCCGCGCTTCGATCCGCGCTGCGGCTTCGGCGACCCACCGCCGGCCGGGGAACCGTCGCCGCCGGAGGAACCGTCGCCGCCGCCGTCGCGCGGCGCGCCGTCGCCG
>DATENL010000086.1:0-10222 GCA_035275105.1 Thermoleophilaceae bacterium | reverse complement strand
GCTCGAGCAGCCTGAAGACGCTCTCGCCGAGAAGCGGCGCGTCGCGGGCGTCGGGCGGGAACGCCGGGCGAGGCCCCTCGCGGAGCCGGCGCAGGATCGCCGCGCGCAGGTGCGGGCCCTGGCCCGACAGGTGCGTGGCCGCGCCCTCGCACAGCCACGCCCAGCGCACGTAGCGGGCGAACGTCCGGAACGTGAACGGCGGCGGCAGCTCCGGGTTGTTCGCGCCGATGACCAGGTGCGCGTACTCGTGCAGCGGCGACAGCATCAGAGCCTCGCGCGAGCCCTCGACGCGCGCCGCGCGCTCCTCGAGCGCGGCCCGCGCGAGCACGTGGATCTCGCCCTGCGCGAACCAGCCGGCCATGTAGCGGCGCGCCGCCGGCGCCGCCAGGACGCGCGCCACCGGTAGCCACGGATGGGCGAGCGCCAGCGCGAGCGGGTGCGCGTGGATCACCACCGACACCTCGGCGGGGGTCGTCTCGAAGAGTCCCTCGAGGCGGTCGCGGAAGTCCTCCAGGTCGTCGAGGATCTCGACCGCCGCCTCGAGGTCGTCGGACTCGTGGCGCGCGGAGAACGAGAGCGAGTCCGTCTGGACCCAGGCCACGCTCAGCCGGGGTCGCGCCCGGGGCCCGTGTGGGAGTGCGGCCTGCTCTTGTGGCAGCCGCGGTAGTGGCGGACGCTCACGGACTCGGCCCCGTTCGACTTGAAGACCTCGATCCGCACGGTGAAGTCGCCCTTCGGCAGCCGCTCCAGCGTGATCGCGTGCAGGTCGTGCCCGCGGCGGTGCAGCACGCGCTTGCCGTTCACGTAGGCGTACACCTCGACCACGCGCGTGCTCGAGCCGTGGTGCAGGCGGAAGTGGAACTTCCGCCTGTCGAGGCAGCTGTGACGCTCGGGCAGCGCGACCGGGTTGCCCCGCGGCCCCTGCACCGGCGGCTCCGGCTTCTTCGCCGGCTCGATCAGGAGGACTCGGGATCGGCCCTTCTCGGGCACGCGCACGTCGATCCCGCGCACGAGCTGCGCCGACGTCACGGTCCCGACCTCGCGGCCGCTCGGTCCGGCCAGGAGCCTGAAGCGGAGCCCCGGGCGCACGCCGCGCAGCGCGATCCGCTTGACCGCGGACGGGGAGTCCTGCCGGAACGCGAGCAGCGCCCCGCGCTGGGCGTCGCGATCCCACTCCTGGAGCGCGGCCCAGCCCTTCCCGAGCGGATCGCCCAGCAGCGCGTAGGTCGCGAGCGAGAACAGGTCGCGGTGCGCCTTGTAGAAGCGGATCCAGGTGGCCGCGCGGTCGATGACCGGCGCCGGGAGCTTGCGCAGGTCGGTCCACAGCGTGATCGCGGTCGGCAGCGCCGCCGCCATCAGCGTGTCGACGTCCTCCTCCTTCCACGAGTCGCCGCCGAAGAGGTGCTGGCCGACCGTGTAGCTCTGCACGTACGGCCCGAGCAGCCACAGGTTGTGGAGGAGGTGCGCGACGTCGGGGTAGCCGTTCTGGAACCAGGTCGGACCGCGGGCCGTCGACTCGAACGGGAACAGCCGGTAGTCGTTGGTCTCGTCGATCTGGAAGACGACGTCCGGGTGGTCGCGGCGCAGGCGGTCGATCATCCGCACGAACTCGTCGTGCTGCTCGTAGAAGTCGTTCTGGCCGGCGCAGTCGAGCCAGACCATGAAGTCGAACTTGAAGTAGCGGGCGTGCCAGCGCGTGATGGCGTCCCTGATGCGCGACTCGATGTGCGGGAACGCGAGGTCGCTCCACGGTCCGAGCCCGGCCTCGTTCGACCCGTCGTCGGGCTGCGCGAGGTTGTAGGCGACGAGCCCGTCGGCGATCGGGTGGCACGCCCAGTCCGGGTGCGACTGGAACGTCTTCGACTGCGGGTTGAACTCGAGCGGGCTCATCCACAGCCCCAGCCGCATCGGCGCGATCGCCTGCCTGACCGCCGCGAACGTCGCGTCCGGGAACCGCGGCCGGAACTTGCTCCCCGGCGTGCCGTTCCAGCGCGGCTCCGGGTACTCGGGCGAGTCGGGCTGCCAGTCGCCGTGACGCGACGCCCAGCCGTCGTCCAGCACGAAGGTCTCCACGCCGAGCCGTTTGGCGATCGGCGCGATGGCGCGCACCGCCTCGATGTCCGTGTCGTCCTTCGACCCGGTCGAGCGCTCGTTCGAGTCGACCTTGTCGGAGTTCCACGTGACGGCGTGCTTGAACGGAGCCACACGGTGGGCCGCCAGGTACTTGTGCCATTGCCACTCCACGTCGTCGCCGTCCACCCCGAAGCCGACGAAGGTGGGCTCGAGCGCGAGCGGGCGCCCCGGCCCGAGCGACCGCGCGCGCCCGCCGCCCGAGCTCGGGTTCTCGAAGTGCGCCTGCTCCTCGAGCGGCCCGAGGTCGATCACGTCCTTCGTGTAGTCGACCCGCAGCGCGGCCGTCTTCCCGTCGTAGTAGGCGCGCGACGAGGGAAGGTCGTTGCGCTCCATCGCCATGAACAGCGAGCGCGGACCGGCCCTGGCGTCGATCCACTCGGCATTCGCCTCGACCGGCCTGCCGCGGGCCGCGCTCGCGTCCTGGCGCACGTCGCCGCCCTGCGCGTAGCCGGCGTGGAGCGGCGGCCCCTGCCAGCCCGGCTCGCGCCAGTCGGTGCCGGCGCGGAAGCCCCGGACCACCGCCGTCACGCCGTCGCCGACGCCCGCGAGGTCGAGCGTCGCCGACGCGAGCACCAGCGGCGTGGCCGAGCCCACCGTCGTCTGGGCGCGAAAGCCGGCGACGCCCGGATACGCCTCGACCGTGCGCGTGGCGGTGAGGCCCGTCGCCGCGCCCATGCCCGTGAGGCGCATCGTGACGCGCACGCCGCCGCGCGGGAGCTTCGACAGCTCCACGGAGCCGGCGCGGAAGGCGTCGCTCCCGAGCTCCACGCCGCCGTCGAGGTGGAGCACGAAGTCGCGGTTGGCGTCCGACCAGCGCCGCCCGCCCGCGCGCTTGTCGAGCAGGCGCGTGGTGCGCAGCCCGGAGCGCGCCCAGCGCCGCTCGACGAGCGCGTTGCCGAGGATCACCGCCCCGTCGTCGTAGCGCGCGTACACGTCGCGCGTGTCGAGAGTCGCGCCGCTCACGGGCGCGGCGACGACGAGCCCCGCCGCCAGCACGGCGACGACGGTCGCCGTCGTTGAGCGGATGCTTCCTACGGTGCCGATCTCCGGATCTCGACCGTCTGCTGGAAGGTCGGGCGGTTGATCCAGTGGATCAGCGGCTGAGTGATCGCGCCGAGCGCCCGCTGCCGCACCGCGTCCCAGCACCACTGGTCGCCGTCCTGGCACTCGCCGTCGCCGGAGTACACCTTCGTCGCGGGGATCGTCAGCGCCTTCGCCAGCGTGCTAGCGAGCAGCGCCCGGCAGGCCTTCCGGTCCCCGCCGCCGCAGTACGTCCGCGAGTAGCGCCCGCGCACCGGCCGGCCCAGCACCTGGCGCAGGTCCTTGTTGATGTAGCCGTACCAGCCGTCGTCGTACGCGGAGCCGAGGTGGTCGCCGTGGTTGTTCGGTGCGTTGTCGACCTCGTTCATGCCGTCGATCAGGTCGAAGATCCCCGTGCCGATGGCCGGCTTGAACTGCGCCGAGACCCAGAGCGGGAACCAGGCGTCCAGGATCCGGATCGCCGTCGTGTGCTCGTAGACGCCGTTGCGGTTGCGGTCGCGCCTGTGCGCGCCGTCCCGCACCCACGCCCGCAGCTTCGCGATCGCCGCGGCGAGCTTGGGGTTGCCCGACTGCTTGCCGAGGATCCGGAGCGCCAGCGGCAGGTTGCGCGTCCCGCGCAGGTCCACGGTGCCGGCGTCCTCCATGGCGTTCACGAGCCCGACGAGGCTCATCTTGCGCGGCCCCCTGATCCCCGCCCGGACCCTGTCGTCGAGCGACTGCGAGCGGAACACCGGCGAGTAGCTCCACTTGCTGTCCGAGGTCCGGTAGCCCGGCGCCTGCTTGTTGTTCCAGCTCGTGAGGAAGCGCTGGTCGATCGTGTTCGCGTGCTTCGCGGAGGGGAGCAGCTTCGAGGTGCGGTTGACCGGGTCCCAGCCCTGCCACTCGAACGCGCGCTTACCGCCCCAGATCGGGAAGTTGGTGCTGGTGTTCCGCCCGCGCACCGGCATCGCGCCCGAGTTGAAGTACGCGTCCTGCGCCTTGTTCACGTAGAGCCAGTTGAAGGCGTAGCCGATCTTGCCCGCCGCCCGCTGGAAGGCGCGCGGCGTGCGCATCTTCGCGGGGTCGTTGAAGTCGATGAATCCGCGCGCGGAGTCCACCTCGTGCATGTAGGTCGAGCGCAGGCTCGTGTAGGCGACCGGCTTGCCGCGCACCTTCCCGCGCGCGACCACCAGGCCGAGCGCCGTGCGCTGGGCGCGCAGCGTCTCCGATCCCGGCGGTGTCTGGTCGGCGCCGTTCGGGACCCAGCTGTTGGTCCGCTCGAGCACCTCCATCGCGCGACACTTGCCGCGGTAGCGGTAGTGGCTCGCGCCGGTCGACGGCTTCGACCCGTCCGGGTTGCAGAGCGGGACGGCGAACGTGTCGGTCAGGTCCTGGCCCGCCGACGTCGCGCTCCACGCGTAGTCGCGCCCGCGGCCGAGCTGCACGTACAGGTTGACGCCGGGGAACGCGGCGCCGCGCGCGTCGATGCCCGGCGCGTGCATGTCCTGCTCCATCAGGATCTGCGGCGCGAAGTAGCCGGTCTGCGGGCCGAACACCGCGAGCGGGTGTCCCGACCTCGACTCGCGCGCGGACACCACGAGGGCGTTCGACGACGAGTGGGGCAGGCAGACGAGCCCCTGTGGCGGGCAGGTCGACCGCCTGCCGGCGGCGGTGCCGGCCGCGCGCTTCGGGCCCGGTGAGCCACCGGTTCCGGTCTGCCTGACGCCCTGGTACCTGACCGTGCCGCGGTCGGGCAGCGCGAGGCTGCCCTTCGCGAGCTTTCTCGGCGGCTTCTGGTACGGGAACGTCTTCCCGACGACCGTCGACGGCGCCTCGGGGTCGTTCGCGGAGCGGAAGTCGGCCCACGAGCGGCGGCCGGCGCGCTTGCCGAGGCGGCGCTGGAGCGCCTGGAGGATCTCGGCGCTGGGCAGCTCGCGGCCGCCGCCGGCGCCGAAGATCCCGCCGACCAGCGCGGCCGTCGCGATGATGTCGCGCGTGTTCCACGGGTCGGGGCCCTGCGGGCGGTCGATCGCCGGGTACTCGCCGGGCATCTTCATCACCGGGTTGAGCTTGGCCTCGTCGATGTACTTGTTGATCCCGGCGACGTAGTTGTTCGCGTCGTTCACGATCGTCTGGCCCTCGGCGCCGTAGAGCTTCGGGAGCTGGTCGACCTGGCGCTGGAGGTCGTCCTCGGTGTAGGGCGCGATCGACCACTGGTCGGCGTCGAACGCGCGGTTCCCGGGAGCGCCGCCGGCGAACGAGCTGAGCTGCGCGCGGCCGAGGTGGCGCAGGACGTCGATGAAGAAGAGCCGGTCCTCAGCCGCGACGTAGCCGGCGCCGAACATCGCCCCCGCCCGCGTCGCGCCGTAGATGTGCGGCACGCCGAACGGCTTGTCCCGCACGATCGTCACGTCGCCGCGCGGGCTGTAGGTGCGGTCGACGTCGGCCGGCTTCACGCCGAACGTCGCGTCCTTGAAGAACTTGGGCAGCTGGGACGCCTGCAGGTTCGGGGCGACGTACACCAGGTTCCCGTACATCCCGAGCTGGTCGTCGTTGTGCGGCGGCCGCGATCCGTTCAGCTGGAACGTCGCGAGCTGGGCCGCGTTGTCGAACCCGTTCTGCCCCGGGGGCAGGATGTTGCGGAAGCCGCCCGCGTCGTGGGCCCCGTACGGCGCGGGTGCCGGCGCGGCCGCGGCCGGGCCCGCAGCGATCGCGGCGAGGACCAGCACGGGCGCGATCAGGCGGATGCGGCGCACGACGGCGGCAGGTTAACCAGTGAGCGCCGCTTTCGCGGCGGTCGGCGCGCGACTCGCGGCCGCTAGGCCAGGACCGGAACCGCGCTCGAGGCGATCGACTCGATCTGCTCGGCGGCGCGGTCGAACTCCTCGTCGGACAGCACCGGGGTGCCCTCGAACGGGAGATCGCGGTGCAGCTCGAGCCACGAGCGGCAGCCGAGGTACTCGTCGCGCACGCGCACGGTGACCGGGCGCGGGATCCGGTAGGTGCGCAGCAGGATCACGTGGAGCGGGTGGCGCCGCTTCCACGCGAGCCGCTTCTCGGCGTAGTCCGGCGTCCACACGTAGTACGGCCGGAGCGCGTCGACGCAGCGCGGGTCGGTGATCAGGTAGCTGGCCGACACCTCCGCCCAGGCCCTGATCCGTACCCGATCCGGCTGGGGGATGCCCCCGTCGCGGGTGAATACGGAGGCCGGCGGCTCGCCGTCGGCCCAGACGCCCTCCTCCAGCGCGCGTCCCAGCTCGGGGCGGTGCGACTCGCGCACGTGCTGGCCCTGCTGGTGGTCGAAAGTGGGATAGAGGAAGAAACGGTCGTGCTCGATCTCGAAATGCCGGTTCTCCTCGCGGATTCCGCCCTTGCGCAGGGTGAGCAGCTGCTCGCCCTCGGCGAGAGCGCGCACGGTCACAGCCCATTCCTTGAAAGCGATCGGCATCGAAAAGGAACCCTCGAAAGTCCGCGATCTACTTCGCCTCGGCGGGAGGGGCGTCGCGGAGCGCGCGGGATTGTGCCTTATCGGTACTCGTTTTTCAAGGCCGAAATCCACGTGGGGCCCGCTTGGGGGGTCTCGCGGGCTCCTCGAACGCGGCGCTTGGGGTCCCCGCCGCCTCGATCACGGCGGCGAAGTCGCGCTCCCCGAGGCCGAGCGCCGCGGCCTCGGCGTACACGCCCTCGGCCCGCTCCGCGACCGGCGTCGCGACCTCCAGCTCGCGCGCCTCGGAGATGAAGTGGCGCACGTCCTTGAGCATGTGCTCGAGCTTGAAGAGCGGGTCGAGCTCGCGCGCGAGCATGGGCCTCGCCTTCAGCTCGACCATGGTCGAGTTGCCCGAGCCCGCGCCCACGACCTCGAGCAGCCTCTCGGTGTCGAGCTCGGCCCGCTCGGCCAGCCGGAGCGCCTCGGCCAGGCCCTCGGCGTTGACCGCGGCGAGCGTGTTGTTGATCAGCTTGATCATCGACCCGTGCCCCTGCGGGCCGGCGTGGACGACGAGCTGCCCCATCGCCTCCAGGACCGGCCGAGCCCGCTCGAAGTCGGCCGGCTCGCCGCCGACCATGATCGTGAGGGTCGCGTCCTCGGCCTTGGGCCTCGACCCCGTCACCGGGGCGTCGAGGAAGCCGGCCCCGCGCTCCTGGCGGAGCCGCTGGCCGATCGCGCGCGATGCCGACGGGCGGATCGTCGACATGTCGATCGCCAGGTCCACCATCGACAGCCCCTCGGCGGCGCCGTCGGTCCCGAACAGGACCGACTCGACCTCGGGCGCGTCGGGGACCATCGTGATGACCGCCTGGGCCGCGCCCACGGCCGAGACCGGGCGCGAGGCCACGCGGACCTTCCCGTCGGGGTGCTCGGCCGCGAACTCGTCGGCCCGCTCGCGGGTCCGGTTCCACACCGTCACCTGGAAGCCGGCCTTCACCAGGTTCGCGGCCATCGGCCGGCCCATGATCCCGAGCCCGAGGAACGCGATTCGCTCGATCGGCGCCATCGGACGCGGGAGCGTACTTCGGCGCGGGGCGTGGCGCTCCGCGCCACCCGGTGACTACGGCCGCCCGTGCCCGCCGCCGCCGGGGGTCTCGATCCTCAGGCGCTGCCCGGCCCGCAGCGTCCCGCTCGCCTTCGGATCGAGCTCCTCGCCGTCGAGCAGGTTGCGGCCAGCGGCGCCGGGCTCGCCGCCCTCCGCCCCTGCGGGCCGGTGACGGCGACGCTCGGTGAGCAGCGAGTACTGCATCTCGTCGAGCGCCTCGACCTCGCGCGCGACGCCGTCGCCGCCCGAGTGCTCGCCGGCGCCGCCCGACCCGCGTCGCACCGAGTACTCGATCGCGCGCAGCGGGAACTCGAGCTCGAGCGCCTCGACGGGCGTGTTCAGCGTGTTGCTCATCGCCACGTGGACGGCGCTCGGGCCGGGGGCGTCGGGGCATGCGCCCTGACCGCCGCCGATCGTCTCGTAGTAGGTGAAGGAGTCGCTGCCCAGCGTCAGGTTGTTCATGGTCCCCTGGCCGAGCGCGCGTCCGAACGCCGCGAGCACCAGGTCGGCGACGCGCGACGAGGTCTCCACGTTGCCGGCCACCACCGCTGCGGGCGAGCGTGCGTTGAGCACGCAGCCCTCCGGCGCCACCACCTCGACCGACCGGTAGGCACCCGCGCACGGGGGCACGTCGGGATCGGCGAGCACGCGCACCGCGAAGTAGCAGGCCGACAGCGTCACGGCCAGCGGGCAGTTCATGTTGCCTTCGTGCTGCGGCGCCGACCCCGAGAAGTCGAGCGTCAGCGAGTCGCCGTCGACGCGCGCGAGGAGGCGCAGCTCGAGGTCGCCCTCCGGCGCCTCGAGCACGTCCGTCGCGGTCCGCTCGCCGTCGCCGAGGTCCGCGATCGCCGCGCGCGTGCGCCGCTCGGCGTAGTCGAGCGTGGCGTCCATCGCCTCGCGCAGCGCATCGAGGCCGTGCCGATCGGCCAGCTCCGCGACGCGCGCCGCGCCGGCGCGGTTGGCGGCGAGCTGTGCCCGCAGGTCGGCGACCCGCTGGCGCCGGCCGCGCATCCCCTCGACGATCGCGTCGAGCACGTCGCGGTCCAGCTCGCCCGCGTGCACCAGCCGGGTCGGCTCGATCACGACGCCCTCCTCCTCGAGCGTCCGCGAGTCCGCGGGCATGCTGCCGGGGATGCTCCCGCCGACGTCGGCGTGGTGCGCGCGGCTGGCGGCGTAGCCGGCCAGCTCGCCGCCGACGTGGACGGGCGACACGACGGTGATGTCCGGCAGGTGGGTGCCGCCGCGGTAGGGGTCGTTGACGATCCACGCGTCGCCCTCGCCCGGCTCCTCGGCCCGGATCGCCTCGACCGCCGCCGGCATCGCCCCGAGGTGGACGGGGATGTGCTCGGCCTGCATCGCCATCTCGCCGCGGGCGTCGAAGAGGGCGGTCGACGCGTCGCGGCGCTCCTTGATGTTCGCCGAGTGGGCCGACCGGACGAGCACCACGCCCATCTCCTCGCAGGCCGCTCGCAGCGCGCCCACCATCACCTGGAGCGTGACGGGGTCCACTACCCCGTCCCGCCCCGCTCGATCGAGAGCGTGCCGTCGGCGGCCGGCTCGCAGCGCCAGCCGGGCGGCACCACCGCCGTCGCCTCCGCGAGCTCCACGATCGCCGGGCCGTCGAGCGAGTCGCGCGGTACGCCGCGGACGACCGCCGTCTCCACCCGCTCGCCGTCGAACGCGGCCCGCCGGGAGCCGCGGTCCTCGCCCGCCGCGGGCTCGCTCCGGGGCAGGTCGGCGCCGGGTTGGGCGACCGCGACCCGGACGGTCACGAGCTCGAGCTCCGCGTCGTCGTCCGAGTAGCCGTAGCGCTCGTCGTGGGCGGCGTCAAACGCGCGCCGGAGCTCGGCCGGGTCGGGCCGGGCATCGCCGTCGATCGTCAGCTCGAACGCCTGACCCGCGTAGCGCAGGTCGTAGCTCGCGCGCACCGTCACGCCGTCGTCCGCGCCGAGCTCCTCGCGCCCTCGGCGGGCGAGATCGTCGACGGCCTCGGCGGCGGCCGACGAGGTGAATTCGGCGCCGGAAAGGAGTACGCTCCGCACCAGATCGCGGCGGGGCTCCGACGCGACGAGGCCAACGGCCGACAGGACCCCCGACGAGGGGGGGACCAGGACGCGTTTCATGTCGAGCTCCGCCGCGATGGCTGTGGCGTGGAGCGGGCCGGCGCCGCCGAACGCGAGCAGCGCGAGCTCGCGCGGATCGATACCCCGCTCGACCGTCATCACCCGCACCGCGCGGGCCATCTCGGCGCTCGCGACCCGCACGATCCCCGCCGCCGCCTCGTCCACGCCGAGCCCCAGCTCCCCGGCCAGCCGCTTCACCGCCGCGTGGGCCGCGTCGGCGTCCAGATCGACGCCTCCGGCCAGCGGCGAGCCGGCGTCCAGGTAGCCGAGCACGAGGTTCGCGTCGGTCACGGTCGGCTCCTCGCCGCCGCGGCCGTAGCAGGCCGGACCCGGCACCGCCTCGGCGCTTCTCGGTCCGACGCGCAACGCGCCGCCCTCGTCGATCCATGCGATCGACCCGCCGCCGGCGCCGAT
>DATENL010000085.1:0-20071 GCA_035275105.1 Thermoleophilaceae bacterium | reverse complement strand
GAGGAGCTGCGCGCGTCGCGCGTCCGGATCGTCGATGCCGGCGACGCCGCGCGCCGGCGCCTGGAGCGCGACCTTCACGACGGCGCGCAGCAGCAGCTCGTGGCGCTCGCGCTCGATCTGCGGCTGCTGAAGGCCCGCGTGCACGGCGACGGCGACAGCGCCGCGCTTGTGGAGCGCGCCAACGCGAAGCTCGCGGCGGCGCTCGAGGAGCTGCGCGAGCTGGCCCGCGGCATCCACCCGGCCATCCTGACCGACCGCGGGCTGGTGCCCGCCGTCCAGGCGCTGACGCGACGCGTGTCGCTGCCGATCGACTGCGACCTGCGGATCGAGGGCCGGCTGCCCGACCCGGTGGAGGCCGCCGCCTACTTCGTCGTCGCCGAGGCGGTCACGAACGTGGTCAAGTACTCGGAGGCGGGCCACGCGACGGTGCGCGCCTGGATGGACGGCGACGTCGTCGAGGTCGAGGTGGTGGACGACGGGATCGGCGGCGCCGACCCGTCGCGGGGCTCGGGCCTGCGCGGGCTCGACGACCGCCTGGCCGCGGTCGACGGCAAGCTCGACGTGCACAGCCCGCGCGGCGACGGGACGCGCGTGCGGGCGCGGATTCCGTGCGGCGCCGGCTCGCTCGTCGAGAAGGCCTCGTCCGATCCGCTGAAGCACGCCGCGAGCGTGCTCCAGACGTCGAGCGTCGAGGCATGACGCGGGCCGCGGCGGCAGCGCTCGCGGCGATCCTCGTGCTCGTGCTCGGCGGGTGCGGCAAGACCGTGCGCACCCGCGAGCCCGACCTGTCCTCGCAGGCGACGCCGAGCCCGCCGCCCGCGGCGGCGAAGGCCCCCGCGAAGGGGCCCGAGGGGCCGTCCCCGCGGCGGCGCGTGCGGATCGCCGTGGTCACGCACGGGCAGGCGTCCGACCCGTTCTGGGCCGTCGTGAGGAGCGGCATCGTGCGCGCGGCACGCGAGCTGGGCGTATCCGCGACCTACATGGCGCCGGACACCACGGACATGGCCCGGATGCGGCAGCTCATCCGCTCGGCGGTCGCGAGCCGCCCCGACGGCCTCGTCGTGTCGATCCCCGACGCGAAGGCGCTCGCCCCGGCGATCCGCGAGGCGGTGAAGGCGGACATCCCGGTCGTCTCGCTGAACTCCGGCGACGACGTCTCGCGCCGGCTCGGGGTGCTGGCGCACGTGGGCCAGCCGGACGAGGACGCCGGCTTCGCGGCGGGCCGGCGGATGGCGCGCGAGGGCGTTCGGCAGGCGCTGTGCGTCGAGCACGAGCAGGACAACGCCGGGCTCGAGGCGCGCTGCCGCGGGTTCGGCCGGGCGATCCGGCGGGCCGGCGGCAACTCCCAGGTGCTCGCGATCAACCTCCAGAACCGTCACGCGGCGGAGCAGAAGATCGCGTCGGCCGCGATCGAGGAGCACATCGACGGGATGCTCACGCTCGGCCCGGGCGGGACGCTGCCCGCCATCGGAGGGCTGAGGCTCGACCGGCTGCTCGGCAGCGTCCGGCTCGCCACGTTCGACCTCTCGCCGGAGGTCCTCTCGGCGCTACGGGCCGGCCAGGTGGAGTTCGCGGTCGACCAGCAGCCGTTCCTCCAGGGCTACCTGCCAATCGTCTTCCTCACGCAGTACGCCCGCTACGGCCTGCTCCCGGCGAGGGGGACGCTCGTGCCCACCGGGCCGAGCTTCGTCACGCGGAAGAACGCGAGCGCCGTCGCCGCGCTCACCCGCCAGGGGATCCGCTAGCGCTAGGCGCGCATGTAGGCGAGCACCGCGAGCACGCGGCGGTGGGTCTCGCCCGTCGGCGGCAGCCGCAGCTTCCCGAAGATGCTCGTGACGTGCTTCTCGACCGCGCGCTCGGTAACGACCAGCCGCTCGGCGATCGCGTGGTTGGAGAGGCCCTCGGCCATCAGGCCGAGCACCTCGCGCTCGCGCGGGGTGAGCTCCGACAGCGGCTCGTCGCGCTTGCGGCCCAGCATCAGCGACACCACCTCGGGGTCGAGCGCGCTGCCGCCCTGCCCGACTCGGCGCACCGCGTCGGCGAACGCCTCCACGTCGGCCACCCGGTCCTTGAGGAGGTAGCCCACGCCGTCGGCCCGGTCGCCGATCAGCTCGGTGGCGTACTCCTCCTCGACGTACTGCGAGAGCACCAGCACGCCGATCCCGGGGAGCTCCTCGCGGATCTGCTGGGCGGCGCGCAGCCCCTCGTCCGTGTGCGTGGGCGGCATGCGCACGTCCACGACGGCGACGTCCGGCTTGTGCGCGCGCACCTTGCGGAGCAGATCCTCGCCGTCGCCGGCCTGACCGGCGACCTCGAACCCCTGCTCCTCCAGCAGCCGCACCATGCCCTCCCGGAGGAGAACGGAGTCGTCGGCGATCACGAGCCTCACGCGGGCCAGTCTAGGCGCGGCGGCGGGCGGCGCCGGCTAGGCGAGCAGCGCTGCGATGGCCTCGCCCGACAGCTCGTTCTTCGGAACGAAGCCGCGTGCGCCGCTGCGCGCCAGCGCCTCGCCGAAGTCGGATGCGTCGCGGCTCGAGGTGATCACGACCTGCGGCGCGAAGTCGCCGGTCGCGACGCGGCTCGCCACGTCGAAGCCGTCGATGTCCGGAAGGTGCACGTCGAGCAGGATCACGTCGGGGCGGAGGTCGGCGGCGGCGCGCAGGCCAGCGGCGCCGGTCTCGGCCTCGCCCACCACCTCGTAGCCCTCGGCCTCCAGGAGGAGCCGCGCGCTCGAGCGGAAGTTCTCGTGATCGTCCACGATCAGGACTCGCGTCGCCATCGAGTCCATTGTGGCGGAGGCGGAGGGGTGCGTTAGTACGGCTAGCCGTACCGCCGGGCTCGTGGTGTCGGAGGGGTCGAACATCGCGGGATCAGTATCGGCCGCCCGTGACGCCGCGCCCATACGGCGGCCATGCGTCCGTGCGTGCGGGTGTCCGTACCCGTGACCCGCCGGTCCCAGTCTCTCCGTATCACCCTGCATGAACGCTCTCGTGACCGGTGCGACCGGGTTCGTCGGATCGCGGCTCGCCCGGGAGTTGCTTCGCTCGGGCGCGCGTGTGCGCTGTGTCGTGCGCGACCGCGGGCGGGCGGCCGACCTGGCCGAGGCGGGCGCCGAGCTGCACGAGGGCGACCTGCTGCGGCCCGAGACGCTCGCTGGTGCCGGCCGCGACGTGGACGTGGCCTACTACCTCGTGCACTCGATGGGACGAGGCGCGAACGGCGACTTCGAGGAGCGCGAGCGGACCTCGGCGCTGGCGTTCGCGGACCTCGCGCGGAGCGAGGGGGTGGACCGGGTCGTGTACCTCGGCGGGCTCGGCGACGACCCGGGCTCGCGTCACCTGAGAAGCCGTCACGCGACCGCGCGCCTCCTGCGCGAGGAGGGCCCGCCGCTCACCTACTTCCGCGCCGGGATGGTGGTCGGCGCCGGCAGCGAGTCGTACCGCACGCTGCGCCACCTGGTCGCCCGGCTCCCGGTGATGGTCGCTCCCGCCTGGCTGTCCACCCCCACGCAGCCGATCGCGGTCGACGACGTGGTGTCGTACCTCTCGGCCGCCCCGTCGGTGCCCGAGTCCCGCGGGGCCGAGGTGCAGATCGGCGGTCCGGACGTGCTCGCGTACGCCGAGATGCTCGACCGGATGGCCGCGGCGCTGGGCAAGCGGCCGCGCCCCAAGCTGCGCGTCCCGTTCCTCTCGCCGCGCCTGTCGTCGCTCTGGATCGGCCTCGTCACCCCCGTCGACGCCGGCGTCGCCCGGCCCCTGATCGAGGGGCTGCGGACCGAGACCGTGGTCACGGACCCGGCCGCCGCGCGCACCTTCGACGTTGCGCCTGTCCCGTTCGACGAGGCGCTGCGGCGCGCGATCGCCGAGGACCGCGAGTAGCGCCGCGCGGCTCCGGGTACCGCCTCGGCAATGGACGAGCAGAACCCACGCGAGCCTGACGCCCCCGGCGAGGGCTTCCCCGAGCCGCCCGGCAAGGACCCGGGCGACCGCACCAAGGACCCGACGCCGTACAGCTCGCTGAACAACCCCGTCGGCGAGCCGGACCCGACCGAGTACCCCGACCCGTACGAGCAGCGCCCCGACCCGCGCGATCCGCCCGATCCGGACGGTCTGCCGTTCGGCGAGGAGCCGCACCCGGTGACCGGCACGACCAGCACCAGCGACCCGCACCCCTCCCAGGATCCGCAGGCGCCGGACTGGGAGGGCCCGAAGCGCGACAAGCTGGACGACTGAGCCGCCGCGTTTAGGGCGTCCCCTTTATGGGGACTCGCGATGACGTGAAGACACGGATCGTCCTCGCCTCGCTGCTCGCCTCCCTGGTGCTCAGCGCGCCCGCCTCCGCGTGGGCGCCCGCCGGGAGCGCCGCCATCCACCCCGGCGTGATGACCTTCACGGAGGGGGCGCAGTGCACGGCGAACTTCGTCTACTCCGACGGCGCCAACGTCTACCTCGGCCAGGCCGCGCACTGCTCCGGCACCGGCGCGGCGACCGAGACCGACGGCTGCCTGGCGCAGTCGCTGCCGGTCGGCACGCAGGTCGACATCGGCGGCAGCCGGCCCGGGACCATGGTCTACAACTCGTGGATCACGATGCAGCAGCTCGGGGAGAGGGATCCCGACACCTGCGCGTACAACGACCTCGCCTTGGTCCGGGTCGACCCGGCGGACGTGGGCAAGGTCAACCCGTCGATCCCGTTCTGGGGCGGCCCGACCGGGGTCACGGGCACGGTGCCGGACAACGCGAAGGTGCTCTCTTACGGCAACTCCTCGCTCCGCCTCGGGATCACGCAGCTGAGCCCGAAGCAGGGCCTCCAGCTATGGCAGGACCACGGCGGCTGGAACCACGCGGTCTACACCGCGACGCCGGGCATCCCCGGCGACTCGGGCAGCGCCTTCGTCGACGCCCAGGGCAGCGCCTTCGGCGTGCTGTCGACGGTCGAGGCGGCGCCCAAGCCGGCCTCGAACGGCGTCGGCGACGTGAGCCGCGAGCTCGACTACATGCGCGCCCACAGCTCGTTCAGCGGCGTGGGCCTCGTTAACGGCACCGAGCCGTTCCGCGGACCGCTGCTCTAACTGCTCGGCGAGATCCGGATCGCGCCGCGCGTGGTCTTCTTCTGGACCGGCACGGTGGGATGGGCGCGCTTGTCGTTCCTGGGGTCGTCGTGCGCGTCGGCCGTCACCGTGGCCTTCACGCCACCCAGCTTCAGGACCTTCTTCGTAATCTGGTCGCTGAGCTTCACGAGGAGGCTCGCGCCGTAGGAGGACCTGACGTTGAACGGGACGCCGCCGAGCGTGGTCAGCGTGCCGTTGATCGGCGCCTTGAGCACGAGGACGCCCTTGCACGAGCCGTAGGTGGAGACCGGGCAGTTGACGGCGACCTTCACGGTGCGCTTGCGGGCCGACAGCGAGGCGCTGCGGGCCTTGACGTTCAGCCCCCTGAAGATGTGCTGCATGTAGCCGCCCTCGCAGATGTCGCTCGCGTCCGGTGCGGTCGCGAGCTTCATCTGCATCAGCAGCTCCTCGCCCTGGTTGAACGCGGCGGGCGTCCACTCGGAGTTGATGTTGGTCCCGTTGTTCTTCGAGTAGAAGCCGACCGTGGAGCCCGGCGTCCGGCTGAAGACCTGCACGTGCATGCCGTCGATCGTGCTGCGCTCGGGCCAGCTCCACTCGTGGCCGCCGATGTCGTTGAAGTCGACGTAGTCGCCCTTCCGCACGCAGAGGTTGACCGGCTTGTAGCCGCTGATCTGCTGGGTCTCGGCGGAGCTGTCGCCGTCGAGCGTCACCGGCAGCCGGAACGGCGCCGAGGAGAGCATCACGCGCATCTGGCGCCCGCCGGAGATCGGGTGCAGGACCTGGAAGTGGAACTGCGGGTCGAGCGGCTTCGTGCCGCTGTAGCGCCGGTGGCGCGGATCGTCGACGACCGACCCCTTCACGCGGATGAAGGTGATCTGTCCGTCGGCCGGGATCGCGCCGGGCTGGCCGTCGATCGACGTGTTCCAGAACGCCGCGTCGGCGCCGTGCGCCTCGAAGACGTTCGCCTCCTTGGTCAGGTCGCTGCCGATCGTCATCACGGCGGCGTGGCCCGACGCGGGCAGCGCCAGCAGGGCGGCGGCGGCCATTGCGGTCGCGGCGCCACGCGCTCGGCGGCTTCTGAAGCGTGAAGTGTCGAACCTCATTCGGCGGTGCGAGTCGGGACGAGCCTCCTGCCCGTCACAACGTCCAAGGTAGCGCGAGGGGGGCGTGTGCGCCACCCCTTTGGGCCTGCGCGCCCGGAACGCAACTACGCTTGTTGCGGCTGGTTGAATTGAGACAGGACGCCGAGTCCGCCCACCCCCGGGTGGCGGAACGGGGGACCCAACGCCGCCGATGCGCGGCACGGGGCGAAGCGGTCGCCGAGTCGATCGCATCGCCGGCCGAGGCCGGTGACAGCCCGTCAGCTCACCTCGTAGGCGCCCGCGAAGACGAGAAGGACCCGAACGGATGCGAAGCCTGCTCCAAATCCGATCCGCAGTCGCCGTCGCCCTCGCGGCCGGCGCCCTGCTGGCCGTGCCGGCCGCGGCGCCGGCGAAGACCGCCTTCGACGAAAACGGCATGTGGATCTGGTACGTGAACGACTCGAGCGGGGGATCGCCGAGCGCGATCGCGGACCGGGCGCGCAGGTACGGCGTCGGGACGGTCTTCGTGAAGAGCGGCGACGGCCCGCGCTACTGGAGCCAGTTCTCGGCGGGCCTGATCGAGGCGCTGCGGTCCCGCGGCCTGAACGTGTGCGCCTGGCAGTACGTGTACGGCGACCACCCGAAGGACGAGGCCAAGGTCGCGGCCCACGCGATCGAGAAGGGCGCGGACTGCTTCGTGATCGACGCCGAGGTCCAGTACGAGGGCCAGTACAGCGCGGCGCGGAAGTACATGCGCAAGCTTCGGAACGAGGCGGGGTCGCGCTACCCGATCGCCCTCGCGGGCTTCCCGTACACCGACTACCACCCGGCGTTCCCGTACTCGGTCTTCTTCGGCCCCGGCGGCGCGCAGTACAACCTGCCCCAGGCGTACTGGAAGGACATCGGCGGCTCCGCGACGGAGATCCTCGACCACACCTACCTCTGGAACCGCCCCTACGACCGCCGGATCCGGCCGCTCGGCCAGGTCTACGGCGACCCCGACCGCCGGCAGATCATGCGCTTCCGCAAGTACGCGCGCGCCGCCCGCTCTCCCGCCGTGAGCTGGTGGGTCTGGCAGTTCGCCGGCTCCGCCCAGTGGGACGCGATACGCGACCGCCTGTCGGCGTTCAGCTATCCGATCGAGACCCGCTACGCGTCGATCTCGAAGGGGGCGAAGGGCGACATCGTCTACTGGGCGCAGCAGCACCTGGTGGCCGCCGGGCAAGAGCTCGGCGTCGACGGCGACTTCGGCAGCCAGACCAAGCGCGCCGTCAAGCGGGTCCAGGCGAAGGTCGGCCTCGAGCAGACGGGGACGATCGACTCCGCCACCTGGACCGCCCTCCTGAGCTACGACCTGGGGGCGCAGCGCGCGAAGGCCGCCCCGCGCCAGTCGGTGCCCGCCACCCCGCGCACGGCGCGCCTGCCCGCCAGGCGCTACGAGATCCCGCCCGCGGCGGAGCGCGCGCCCTAGCCCGGGTCTAGCGCAGCAGCTTCGAGAACTGGCGGCCCGAGTCGCGCATCCTGAAGGCGCGGTAGAGCGCGTGCGCCTCGGCGCGCTGGTGCCCGGACTCGAGCGTCAGGTGCCAGCAGCCGCGGGCGATCGCGCGCCGCTCCGCCTCGTCCAGCAGCGCACGCCCGATGCCCTTAAGGCGGGCGTGCTCGGCCACGTAGAGGTCGGGGATCCACGCCTCCTCGGTCGTGTGGTTGAGCCGCGTGCGGTAGTGGAGCGAGCAGAACGCCACGAGCTCCCGCCCGGGGCCCTCCACCACCATGTGGTGGGCGTTCGGGTCGAGCACCTGAGCGCGGAAGACCGCGCCCGCGTCGTCGCGCGTTCCGTCCGTGACCTCCGGGCGGCCGAGCCGCTCGAGCAGGCCGGTGACGCCGGCGAAGTCGTCACCGCGCGCCGCGCGGATCGAGTACTCGGGCGGGAGGGGCTTCATCGGCCGGACATTGTGACCCGGTTGCCGTACGGCGCCGTTCGGGTACCGTCCCCGAGTGGCCCAGATCGACTGGAGCGACAGGCCGGAGCTGCGCAGCCCGCTGGTTGTGTCGGCCTTCAAGGGCTGGAACGACGCCGGCGAGGCGGCCACGGCCGCGCTCGGGTACCTGATCGACAGCTTCGACGCCACCGAGGTCGGCCGCATCGACCCGGAGGAGTTCTACGACTTCACGGCCGTTCGGCCCACGGTGCGGCTCAGCGAGGGCCGCACGCGCGTGGTCGAGTGGCCGGAGAACAGCCTCCACGCCGCGCACGTCAGCGGCGCCGAGCACGACCTGCTGCTGGTCCAGGGCGTCGAGCCGTCGCTGCGCTGGAAGCACTTCACCAGCCTTGTGGTGGACGCGGCGCGTGAGCTCGGCGCGCACATGGTGATCACGCTCGGCGCCCTGCTCGCCGACGTGCCGCACACGCGTCCGGTGCCGATGACCGGCATCGCGTCGGACGACGCGCTCGTGGAGCGGCTCGGCTACGAGCGGTCCACCTACGAGGGCCCGACCGGCGTCGTCGGCGTCCTGCACCACGAGTGCGCGCGGGCTGGCCTCTCGTCGGTGTCGCTGTGGGCGTCGGTGCCGCACTACGTGGCCGCGGCGCCGAACCCGAAGGCGGCGCTGGCGCTGATCCGGAGCTTCGAGGGCGTGGCCGGGGTCGCGGTGGAGGCACGGGACCTGGAGGAGTCGGCCGAGGACTACGAGCGTCAGGTGAGCGCCGCGGTCGCGAGCGACCCCGAGGTCAAGAGCTTCGTGGAGCGGCTCGAGCAGACGCTCGACGAGGCCGAATCAGAGCTGCCGCCCGACCGCATCCCGTCGGCCGACTCGATCGCGCGCGACTTCCAGCGCTTCCTGCGCCAGCGCGGGCCCGAGTCATCGGGACCGGGCGGGGCGTGAATCGGCGGCCGCTCGCGGGCGGCTGCCGGAGCGCTTTCGCGACACGCCCGTCAACTGCCAGCCCGCCCAGTGGAGCGGGTCGAGGCCCTCGTCGGCGAGCATGGCCTGGGCTTCGCGGACGGCGCGGGACAGGCTGACGCCGCCGAGCATCCGGCGGTAGAACGACTCGAAGAACTTCGCGGCGGAGTCGCCGACCACCGGCAGCGTGGACGCGCACACGGCTCGCGCGCCCGCGCCGATGAAGGCGCGTGCCAGTGACAGCTCGCCCTCGCCACGTTGGTCCGGACCGATGGCCGCGTTGTCGGCGCTAAGTGCGACGAACTCGACGTCGAGCAACGAGGCCCACACCGCGTCCGCCGTCCACATCTCGTCGCGCGCCAGCAGCAGGTCGGCCGGGCGGTCGGGCGCGCCGCGGCTCCAGGCCTGGTCGGAATCGGCAGCGACGTGGAGCACGTCGAGCGGCTGGTGGAGCTCAACCGCCGCCGAGACCGCGTCCCGCGTGACGTCGGCGCCGCCCAGCTCTTCGAGCGGACGGCGCCGGGCATTCTTGAACGCCTGACACACCGCCGCGGCTTCGACCGCCGCGCTCCCCACAGCATCGGCGTCCGCCGCACCCGGCGCCACCGTGAGGAGCGCCGTCTCGGTGGCGCGGGCGGGCCGCGACGACAGCACCGCGTCCGTGGCCAGCGACGCGGCGGTCCGCACGTCGGCGTCGCACAGCGGCGAGCCTTCGGTGCCCGGCAGGATGCCGGTGAGCGCCGCGTGCGGCAGGTGGTGGAGTGCCCCGTCGAGCACGAGACACGCCGACCGGCAGAACTCGAGCGCCTCGGCGGCGGGCGCCAGCAGGCGTTCGACGAAACGGCGGCCGCTCTCCGCGTCCCAGTCGCCGGAGATCACCGACGCACGCAGCTCGTGGACCTCGGACGCGAGCGTCGCGGCCTGCATGTCGAGCTCGTACGGCTCGACGTCCGCCGGCGTGACCACGAACAGGAGAAAGGGGTCACCGCTGACGAACACGAGCGCGACCTCGTCGGCGGCGAGATGCCGTCGCAGCCGTATCGAGTCGAACCGGCTAGGCCTCGTCGGGTCGAACTTGATGATCCCCTCGCGGGATACGCGCTCGAGCAGTGCCCGGGCGCGCCCGGCCTCCAGCATCGTCAGCGCTCGCTCCGCATCGGTGGGCGCGAGCAGCCTGGCGCACTCGTGATACACGTGCGCGACGGTCGCAAGGTAGTTCGCGCGCTGCTCGGGACGTGGCCCCACGTTCGAGCGCAGGTCCTCAATCAGCCGGATCGCCCGGTAGTAGTAGCTGACGTCCTCGGTCAGCCGGCCGAGCTCCGTCAACGTCCGGATCTGCCCGCGGCTGTCGTGGGTCCTCTCATGAAGGGCAAGCGCCTGGGCGTAGACGTCGCGGGCTTCGTCTGCGTCGAGCTGGGCCGCGAGGGCGCTGAGGCTCGCCGCGAGGCCGCGGTCGTCCTGCACCACGCGCCGAAGCCGGACGGCGCGCTCGAGCGCCTCGCGCGCCTCCGCGCGCACATTCGCCGCGGGCGTGCCGGTCCGCTCGCTCTCGCGCGCGATGGCCGTCAACACCCGGCCGAGCTCCGTGAGCGCGATCGCCGTGCCGCGCTTGTCGCCTCGCCGGACTTTGACCGCCTCGCGCGTCAGCCGCTCCGCCTCCCGAAGCAGGTGGTCGCGCTCCGCGGGGTCGACCTGTGCCGCTCGAGTCACGTGAAGCCGTGCCATCGATCCAGCCACCTCGCCCGCGCCGGCGGGATCGCCGATCTCGATGAACCGCTCCCGCGCACGGCGGAAGGTGCGCAGCGCGCGGTAGTGGTTGCCGAGTGCCTCGTGGACGCGAGCCCGCGCCGCGAGCGCCGTCGCCTCCCCGCTGGGCGAACCGGCCTCGTACATGAGCTCGAGGCTCTTTCGAAAGCACGCCAGCGCCTCGTGGAACTCGCCCAGCGAGTGGAGCGTCTTGCCGCGGAGGCAGACAATCTCTCCCTCCAGCGCCAGCCGCTCCTCGCGCGGCGTCTCGCGTGACAGCGTGACGAGCGTTCGCGCCCGCTCCGCGGCGGCGAGCGCGACCTCGAAGCGCCCGGCAGCTCGCTCCGCTATCGCCAGCTCGAGCTCCGCCGACGCCCTGCCGAACGGGTCGAGGATCGAGAAGTGCCTCAACGCCTGGCGCGCGTGCTGCCGCCCCTCAGCGGGGTCGCCGCGGGCGATCGCCACGTGCGCAAGGTCCACGAGGAGCCACGCCTCGCGCTTTCGGCGCGCGCCGACGTCGAGGCCATGGATGTCACTGAGAAGCCGCAACCCGTTGCGCGCGTGACGTTCGGCGTCCTCCCAGCGGCACCACGCTCGGTGCAGCTGCGCGAGCGCGTGCTCGGCATCGACGAGAAGCTCCGCGTCCCCCGCGCTGCGGCCGAGGTCGGCGGCCTCGCCGAGGACCCGGTTCGCCGCGTGGAAGTAGCCGAGCGCGGTGTACGCGCGTCCTGCCGCAAGCAGCGCGCGGCCGCGCTCGTCGTCGACGCCGAGGCGCTGGCTGAGGATGAGCGCGTCTTGCGCGTATCGCAGCGCGCCGTAGAGGTCGCCGCGGCGCCGTTCCTCCTCGCTGCGACCGCCCAGGTCGCGCGCCAAGGTGATCTCGCTCGCCGGTCCAGTCGGGATCAGCCGCACCTCGCGAACGTCGCGGAGCTCGGCGGGTCCGATCGGTGCCGCGCCCGACACCGCGTTGACTGCCCCGTCGCCTCCGACCTCGACCTGGAAGCCGTCTATCTCCCGGCCGGCGGCGGTCACCGCCTGCAGCCGGAGCTCTCGCTCGCGCAGCCGCTGCGGCAGCCCGCGCAGCGCGAGACGGAGGCTTCCGCCGACGTGCGTGAGCCGTCCGCGCGCGCCCGCCCCACGCAGCTGCACGACCGGGATCGAGCCACGTGAGTTCTCGGCACGGAGGGTCAGGGCGAAGCCGCGTCCGTCGCCCCCGACTGCGATCTCGCCGATGAACGGCGCCTGGTCCGCGAGCGTCTCCCACGCCGCCTCCGCGACCTTCGCCACCTCGCCGGCGTCGACCACGCGCGCCTGGAGCGCCATCATCGCCGACTTGTCGAGCGGCTTCTGCTCGCGGAGGCTCCGAAGAAGGCCGAGCTTCACGTGCGCCTGTATGTCGCGCCGCTCCAGAATCTCGGCGAGCGCGCGCTGCACCTCCGGGGGCAGCGTCGCCCCCTCGGGCGGCTCTGCCTCGTGCTGTTGCGCGAGGAGCGCGTCGACCCCCTGGTTCCGGTCCGGCTCGCCGCCGACCTCGAGAGCGACCAGCCTCTCGAAGATCTGGTGGCAGCGCACGCACCGGTCGAGGTGCTGGGGCAGGTCGCGCCACGCTCTCCGGTGCTCTCCCTCGCCCGCCCCGGCCCGCCGCTGTGCGGCGAAGAGCGGAAGCGTGGGGGCGAAGCCGCGACAGCGCTCGCCAACGAGGAGCTCCCACAGGCGCAGGCTGCCGGAGCCGGCGACGCTCTCCAGCAGCGCCAGGAGCGGGTCGGCCTCCTCGGAGCCGGCGCCGTATGCGGGGGCGGCGGGCTTCGGCGCACGCCCCAGCAGCAACGACAGGAGATGCGATCGGGTCGCGTCCCCCCCGAGGGCGTTGCGCGCGTGGGAGCGATTCACGCGAACCGTGTCGGGCTTCACCTTCTTGCCGCCGCCGTAGCGCGCGGTCATCCAGTCGGCGATCGCCTGATCGTCGTCGAGCCGCGCGCCGGGCTCGAGCGGGAACAGGTCGGCGCGGCTCGCCAGCGGGGTGTCCGGGATGACCTCGAGCGCGAGCTCGTACAGCTTCTCGATGATGGCGTCAGGCGCGTCCGGCCGCCACATCCGCAGCGCAAGCGCGAGCCGCTGACGCTCCGGCAGCTCCGCCATGGCCTTCAACAGATCGCGGAGGACGGCGTCCCCCCGCTCGCGCAGCAGGTCGACGTCGCGCCCCGCGCCGGCCAGCTCGCGGTCGACCTCCGCCCGGATCGCCACGAACCGGATCCAGTCGTCCAGCGCGCAGGTGAGGACGTAGGGCGTCCGGGCCGGCGCGATCGGCTGCGGATGGTCGCGCCGTCCCGCGTCCTCAGGTGCGATGGACCCCAGCAGCTGCGTCGCGATCTCCTTGAGCGCCGCAACCCGCTCGAGCTCGGACACGTCCGGGAGCGCGGCGCGCACGACCCGATCGACGCTGCTCCAGGCGCGACCCTCGAACGCCATGAGCCGCTTCAGCCGGCCGGCCGCGTCGGGGAGGTTCCGGGCGATCTCGCGCGCGACGATCGCGAGCGACTCCTGGCTAATCGTGTCGACGCTCTCGCCGCGCTCCTCACACCACTGGAGCAGGTACCAGCGGTCGACGCGGGTCGGCGCGTAGAGCGCCAGCCTGTCGTCCGGGTCGGGATCCGTCCCGGCCGGGTGTATGGGACCGACGGCCGTATGCCCCACGGCTTGAGCGTAAACGATGGGGTCGACAGTGCGCAAGGTAGTGGAGCCTAGATTATGCTCAACCTGTAAGCTTAGGCGTGGTTGGAAAATAACTAGATACCTTAAACCTGCCCAAAGGGTTACATCCGACCACGGTGAGCCGACCCCAGAACCCACCAGCGCGCGCCGCGCACGCGAACGGCAGCGGCGGAGCCGGCAGCCTGCCGCCTCGCGTCCCGCCCGCATCGGCGCGGCCCGCGCAGGGCGCCAAGAGCGACTTCGGCGCCGTCTGGCTCTGGCTGGCGGGCTTCGCCGCGCGCCACGGCCCGCGCGGCGACTCCGAGCGCGCCATGCTCCGCAGCGGGATGCGCATCGGCCGGTTCTACGGCCTCGCGGCCGCCTTCGGGGCGCCGGCGGATCGGCGAGCGCTCCTCGCGACGTTCGAGTGCATCGTGACCGTACGGGTGTCGCGCCAGGAGCGACCGCTGATTAAGCAGGCGAGCAAGGCCGCGAGAGTCGTGAACGACGCCCGGATCTCGAGCACGGTGGCCCTGGCGAGGATCGCGGCCCTCGAGCCCAAGCGCGATCAGCTGGTCACGGAGCTCGGGCAGCGCCAGGACGTCGTCGACCAGCTCACGGCCCTCCAGCCGCTGCCGCCGGCCCCGTCGCCGCCCACCGAAGAGGACATGAGGGCCGAGCAGGCGGACGGCGAGCCGGCAGAGGCGCCCACCTGGCGCAGCCGGCTACCGCTGCGGCTCGTGGAGATGGCGCTGGAGCTGATCACGTTCTACCCCCTGCTCGCCGGCGCGGCGATCGGCTCCGCCCTGCTGGGCGTGACCGGCACCAGGGTCCTAGTCCTCCTGATGGCGCTGGCCGCCAGCCTCGCGATCCCGCTCGCGGCCTCCAAGCTCGGCGCGCTCAGCGTCGAGGGCGCGCTGCGTGACCACCGGCGCGCGCTGCTCGCGTGGTTCGGGCTCGCCGTGCTCATGTGCATGCTTCTGGTCGTCGGTACCGCGCGCGCCATCCAGGCGATGGACCGGGCCTACGGAACGTTCGCCGGCGGGCTGGGCCTGTTCGGCGTCACGCTCATCATGGTCGGCCTCGTCGTCCTCGAGTTCCTGCTCGGCCGGAAGGCCCAGGACGCCCGCAACTTCCAGGGTCGCCTACACGTCGCCGAGCGGCAGCGCGAGCGGCAGAGCCCCCAGGAGCAGCCCGAGTCGCGCGAGCTGACCGTCGCGCGCGAGCGCTGTGAGCGGACGCGCGGCGAGCTCGCGGGCGTCGAGTCCGATCTCGACGCGGCGCAGTCCGATCTCGTGCGCGCGGTCCGCGATCACGCGGCCGGCAACGTCGCGCTCAGCGGCATCGCCGACGAGGCGGATCGCGTCGTCGACCGAGAGTTCGCGCTCGGCCGCATGGCCGCCGCCGAGGCGCTGAGGATGTTCGCCGCCTACCTCGTCCGCTACTCGGGCGACGGCGCCGAGCCGCCCGACGACTCGTTGATCGACGAGATGAAGCGGCCGGAGCCGTTCGACCCGTTCGCGTTCGTGGCGGACGGCCCGCGATGAGACGCTCGGGCGTGGCGGCGACGATGGCCGCCACGGCGGTGCTGGCCGGCTGCGCGAGCGGCCACCCGGCGGTCGTGCAATGGGTCGACGCGACCGCCTCGGCAGGCGGGACCTCGATGCGTCTGTGCACGATGCGCGCGCGGGGGGTGACCGAGCAGGTCGCGGCCAAGGACGGGACCGCCGCGGTCGAGCGGCTCGACGCTTCGACGGCGAACGCGCCGACCTTCGAGGTCACGGCGACGTTCGACACGCCGACCGAGATCGCGGCGGACCCCGACCGAATTCGCCGTCACCACGCCGAGCAGGTCGGCGCGCTCTACCGGAGGGCGGCCGTGGCACTACGGGCACCCCCGCGCGGGTACACGGACGTCGTCGGCGCTTTGAACGCCTCGGGGTCGTGGCTCGAGTCACGAAACGGCGGCCGCTTCGCTTGGCTCTGCTCGGATGGGCTCGATCGCCGGCTGCTGCGGCTCCCGGTGATCGATCGGGCGCACGTCGAGCGGCTGCTCAGGAGACTGCGGCAGTTGCGTCAGATCCCGCGCCTGCACGGCGCCACGGTCGTCTTCGACACGACCTCGTCGACTGCGCGCGACAGGCTGGGGCCGAGCGAGCAGCAAGCTGTCGAATTCTTCTATCGGGCGCTGGTGCGCGAGGGCGGGGGGCACGTCGGGGGGTTCGGTACCGGCACACGCCTCCCGCTGAGGTGAGGTAGACGCGGCGTGGCGGAGGCCTACGTGGACCCGTTCGGCGAGGCGCCGATCGCCGCCGACGAGCTGTTCGAGGACGAGACCGACGTCGCAGAGGGCACGGCGGGGCGCGACTTCTGGGTGGCCTTCTGGACGATTTTCGGCGTGCTCGCCCTGCCGGCGGTGGTGCGCGTCGCGTATCCGCTCCTCGCTCGCCGCGTCGGCGCGATCCCGGCCACGACGCTCGCGTTGCTGGCGGTCGCGGGTGCCGGCTCGTACTGCTTGCATCGGCTCGCGTCGTGCGCGCGCGTGGTGCAGATCGTCTGCGGCGGCATGCTCGTCGTCGTCGCCACCGCGCTGCTCGCCCCGGGCACCCCGTTCACCGTGCTAACGCCGAGCCAGAACCGTGACTCCACCCCTCCGGACCAGTCCGTACCGCGGTCGATGGAGCTGTCCGCGGACTACCTGACGCTGCGCACGCTGTCCGTGCAGCACACCGCGCTGCGCCGGCGCCTGAGCGTGCTCGACCTTGACGGTGAGGCGCAGGTCGGCCCGATCGACGGCCAAACCCGCGATCTTGACCGGCAGCTCGCTCGCCACGAGCCCGGGGACGGTGGCGCGCGGGTTCGCGCGGCCGCGCGCGAGTGGGCCAGCCAGCTCCGCGCGTGCCGGCTGGCGGGACCCTCGACGGTGAGGTTCGAGGGCGGTTCGCTGACCTGCCGCTGACCCGGGTCGCCGGAAGCCCGGGCGCTAGCCGGTGATCAGCCTCCGGACGCGGTCCGCCAGGCTGGTGCGGTCCTCGATCGGGTAGCCGCTCTCGTCATAGTGGATCGCCGGGCGGCCGTGGGCGCCGCTGGGCGCCACCTCGCGCATCCGGCGCTGGAAGCGCCGCGCCGCGTCGGCGTCGTCGAACAGGCGGTGCGTCCCGTCGGAGCGGGCACGGAAACGCCGGTCGTCCATCTCTCCTCCTACGTCGGGGTCGGGGCTCCCCCTTGCGCGCCCGCCCCAAGCGCGAGCGCCCGCGAAGTGTCCCGCTCGGCGCCAGGAAGTCCACCCCGGCGCGCGACAACATCCCGCATTTTGCGCTGAAAGCTCCCGCGCTCAAGGTGGATCGGTCCGCACCCGAAATAGATCACATGGACCTGATGATCTCGGTCGGCCTGATCGCCGTGGTGCTGCTCGCCGTCTGGGCGGTGGCCACGAACAACAGCTTCGTGCGCGCCCGCAACAAGGTCGACGAGGCCTGGAGCGGGATCGACGTGCAGCTCAAGCGCCGCCACGACCTCGTCCCGAACCTCGTCGAGACGGTGAAGGGCTACGCGCAGCACGAGCGCGAGACGCTGACCGCGGTCACAGAGGCGCGCGCCGAGGCGATCGCCGCGGTGGACCCGGACGGCGTCGCCCAGGCCGAGGCGAAGCTCACCAGCGCGCTCGGCGGGATCCATGCGGTCGCCGAGCAGTACCCGGAGCTCCGGGCCTCGGACGAGTTCCGCGAGCTGGAGGGGCAGCTGGCCCTGCTCGAGACGGAGATCCAGGCCGCGCGCCGGATCTACAACGCCAACGTCCAGGCCTACAACACCCGCATCCAGATCTTCCCGAATTCGCTGATCGCCGGCCGCAGCTTCGAGGCGCGCAGGTTCTTCCAGCTCGACTCGCCGGCCGAGCGCGCCGTCCCGGCGGTCGCCTTCTCCTAGGCGGCAAGCCGTGCGCGCCACGCGCTGGCAGCACTTCCGGCGCCGGCTCGGCGGCCGGCTCGCGACCTACGGCAGCGTCTTCGCCCTCGCGGTCGGGCTCGCCGTCGCGGTCGCCAACCACGACCTGCTCGGCGGCATGACCGCGGCGCTGGCGGTCCTGCTGGCCCTGATGCTCGTCGTCTGGCGGGAGGCGAGCAGCCAGGCCGAGGCCGAGTTCTTCACCGCGCTGGCGCCGACTCTGGGGCTGCGGTACATGGTCACCGGGTCGCTGCCGCCGATCACGCCGCTCATGGCGGCGGGCGGAAAGCGCAGCTACGAGCACTACCTGGAGGGCCCGCTCTTCGGCGCGCTCGGCGGACCGCGCTGCGGTCTGGCCCACTACACGTTCAGCACGGTCGACGACGAGGGCCGGGAGGGGCAGCGGTGCCCGTTCACCGTGTGCGGGGCGGAGCTGCCCGAGGCGCTGCCGCTGTTCCACGGCGTCTACCTGAGGCCCCGCGGCGGCGTCGCGCACGACTGGCTCGACCGAGCGCCGCGGCCCCACGAGGTCGAGCTGGAGAGCACCGACTTCAACGCCCGCTACGAGCTGCGCGCGGCGCGTGACCAGGACCCGCTGGTGCTGCACGAGCTGTTCTCGCCGTCGTTCGTCGTGTGGCTGGCCGAGCACCCGCTCCGCCCGGGCTTCGAGTGCAAGGGCGGCGACCTCGTGGCGTACCTCCCCGGCCACGAGCTAGACGGCGACCACATCACGCTGCTCCACGACTTCGCGCGCGCGATCGCAAGGCGCGTGGAGAAGGTCGTCGAGAGCCGCGCGGCGGCCGCTATTCCGGCAGGGTGACCGAGCCGTCGTCGGCGAGCCGCCAGCGCGGGTTGTGCGCGACCTCCCACGGGTGCCCGTCGGGGTCGACGAAGACCCCGGAGTAACCGCCCCAGAACGTCTCGGCGCCGTGACGCGGGATCTCGGCGCCGGCCGCCTCCGCCTGTGCGATCACGCGGTCGACCTCCTCGGGCGAGCGAACGTTGTGGGCGAGCGTCACGCCGCCCCAGCCGCCGGAGTCGGCCACGCCGCTGTCCTCCGCGAGCTGCGCTCGATCCCAGAGCGCCACCACCATCCCGCCCGCCTGGAAGAAGACGACGTCGTCGTCGGGCCCCGCCCGCGTGGTCCAGCCGAGCCCCTCGTAGAAGGCGCGAGCCCGCCGCAGGTCGCGGACGCCGAGCGTTGCGAGCGAGACCCGCTGCTCCATCACTTCTCCGCCGCCGGGCACACGATCCTGTAGTCGCAGAAGGAGCACAGCTCGTACGACGGCTTCGGCTCGAAGCTGTGCGACTGGATCCCGTCCGCGATCTCGGCGACGGTGCCGCGCACGCGGTCGAGCTCCTCCTCCGAGTGCGCCACCGGCACCTTGCGGTTGTCCAGCACGTAGTAGTAGCTCTGCGCGGAGGTCTCGAGCCCCCAGGCCTCGCGGGCGCCCATCTGGTAGAGCGAGAGCTGCACGTCGTCGCGCAGCTCGCGCGCGGTCTTCGGCTTGCCGGTCTTGTAGTCGATCAGCTCGTGACGGCCGTCCGGCAGCCGGTCGACGCGGTCGACCCGGCCGCGGACCAGGTGCGGCCCGAGCCGGAAGGAGAAGCTGCGCTCGAACGACACCGGCTCGCCCTCGCGCTCGCGGTCGAGCTCCCAGTACCGCTCGAGCGCGGCGACGGCGCGCTCGCGGAACTGGAGGTCGTCGTTGGCGTCGCCGAAGCCCGACCGTCGCCAGGCCGCCTCGAAGAGCTGCATCAGGTGCTCGAGGGAGCCGCCCCCCTCCGTGTGGAAGCGCTCCAGCACCTGGTGGACCACGATCCCGAAGCGCTGGTTGATCGACGGCTCCTGCGGGATCCGGAACACGCGCGCGAACTTGTACTTGAGCGGGCAGAGGCGGTAGGTCTCGATGTCAGAGGCCGACAGCAGGAGGCCGTCGCCGCGCCGCGGGATGAACGGCTCGAGCGTCTCGTCGGGGCGGGCGCCGATCGCCTCGCGGCGGCGGCGCTCGTCCCCCTCGGCGTCGAGCAGGTAGTCGTCCAGCGCCGAGAGCGTGAACAGCTCGCGCTGCTCGGGGCTCGCCCCCTGGAGCAGCAGCTCGTTGACCTCGCCGAGGGCGTCGCTCACCCGCTGGCCGGCCTTGCCGCGCTCGATCAGCGCCGCGAGCTTGAGCAGCTCGAGGTAACGGGCGACCGCGCGCGACACCTCCAGGTAGGTGTCCAGCCGCATCTCGCCGAGGCGGCCCGCCACCTGGGCGACGGTGTCGAGCAGCTCGTCCCGCATCATCCGGAAGGTCGAGTGGAGGCCCTCGGCCGGCCCGAACAGCTCCTCCTCGACGACCTCCTCCTCGCCGCCCACCGCGGCGCGCGCCTCCTCCAGGAACGGCGACGCGCGCGTGCCCGCGCCCTGCTCGGCCGTCTCCGCCCACGACAGCACCAGACCGCGCCGCGCCCTCGTCATCGCCACGTGGAGCCGGCGGCGCATGTCCCACTCGTGCACCGCGCGCCCGTCGCTCGCGCCGTCGGCCGGCGACTCCTTGACGAGCTCCTCCGGCACGTCGTCGGGGCGCGCGCGGCGCGGGCCGGGCATGCTGCCGGCGTCCAGGCCGAGCACGAGCACGTGGTCGAAGCCGCG
>DATENL010000084.1:0-5498 GCA_035275105.1 Thermoleophilaceae bacterium | reverse complement strand
TCGGCGCCGCGCGGGCGCTCGAGGAGGGCGGCTCGGTCACGATCGTCGCGTCCACGGGCCTGGCCGGGGAGCCGATGCGCCTCGCCACCACCCGGATCGTCCTCGAGCCCGCCGCCGCGAGCCCGGGTCCGCCCACGCTCGCGCCCGCCTCGGGCGCGCTCCGCGCGGACCGGCTGGCCGGCTAGCGCCCCACGTCGGGGCGGAACTTCCGCACGTAGGCCACGTCCGACCACGACGGCTCGGGCGATAGCTCGATCACCTCGTAGTCGCGATCCGGCTGCGCGTAGCCGAAGGTCCGCGAGCGATCGTCGAACACGATCTCGAGCTCGCCCTCCTTCACCCGCTGGTCCAGCCAGGCGCCGCGGAAGACCAGCCGCCGCAGCCAGTGCACAAGCGACCGCTCGGCCGTGGCCGCCAGCTCGCGCCAGTGCGCGACCACGTGCTCGCCGAGGGCCGACGCCGGCTCGGCCACCTCGCCGTTGACGGCCAGGTTCACGAGGTCCTCGCGCTCGGCGCCCTCCAGCGGGCCGGGTACGAACCCGAGCTTGACGGCCGCCTGCTCGACGCGCTCTGTGAAGTCGCGCTCGTTGAACGTGAAGCGGAGCTCGCCGTACTCGAGGACGTAGTCCGACCCGGACTCGTAGTTTCCGCGTCGCGTTGCGTCCATCATCGGAAGATCGACCGCACGCGCTCCTCGCGCGCGGCGTCGGCATCCTAACCCCGATTCCTCCCTCATCGGAAGGAATGCAACGCGGTTTGCAGGGAGAACTAGGCGGTCGTCTTCGCGCGGCGGCGCTTGTGGCGCCGGATGCCAGCGTCCTCCGGCAGGCCGGCTGACGTGGACGGGCCCTCGAAGTGCATCATCACGGTCGTCGCGCGGACGCCCGACTCCGGGTTCTTCTTCACGCGCTCAGCCGCCTCGGCGCCGATCTTCTCGATCCGCTCGAGCGTCTTCTCGAGCTCCTTCGCGATGGCGTTCCAGCCCTTCTCGTCAAGCATCTGCGCGCTCCGCGACTGGTGTGCGCGATCGCGGTCGAAGCCGCCGTTCTTGACGGCGTCCGCGACGTGGGTGAGCATCTGGTCGACCCAGCCCGTAACGAGGTTCTTCTTGACGATGTCGGGCGTGGCGGCCCAAGCGTCGTCGGTGATCTTCGGGCGGATCTGCGCCGTGTAGTGGTGCTCCACGGCGCCGCGGCGCGGGGTGGTGCGGACGAGCTTGATCAGGCCGAGCTGCGCGAGCTGGCGGACGTGGTAGCTGACATGGGTCAGCGGGGCGTCGAGCTCCGTCGCGATCTCGCTCGGGCTGGCCACGCGGTCGTCCAGCATTCCAAGGATGTGGATCCGCAGGGGATGCGCGTACGCCTTGGCGATACGCGGGTCAGTTATGTCAACCGGTACGGTCAAAGGCAATCCTCCAATTTTTCCAATCGTAACGCGGGATCGAAGCGTTCGCGCGACGATTTCGAGCGGTAGGGGGACATTGGCGCACTGTCACCCTAATTGGTTACGCGGCCAGATCGCCTACGACGCCCCTCAATCGGGCTCTGACGCGGTGGAGCCGGACCTTCACGGTGCCCTCCGGAACGCCGAGCGCGGCGGCCACCTGACCCTGCGTCAGGTCCTCCTCGTAGCGCAGTCGCAAGAGGCGCCGCTCGTCCTCGCCGAGCGTGCTGAGCGCCTGCGCGGTCGCGACGCTGGTCAGCGTCTGGTCGAGCTGCGCGTCGATCGCCGGCCCGCTCGGGACGGCCTCGGGCTCGGCCTCCGGTATCTCGCTCGCCTGGCGCCGGCTGCGCCGCGCGGCGAGCCGCATCGACTCGTTCCGCGTGATCTGCAGCAGCCACGGCAGCGGAGCGCCCGGCGTCCGGCAGGCGCTGCGCTTCCGCCAGGCGCGGATGAACGCCTCCTGCACCGCCTCCTCCGCGTCGTCGCGGTTGCCGAGGATGCGCCGAGCCTCGCGGAGGCAGCGCTGGCGCGCCGCAGCCCACTCCCACGTCCCCGGATCCGGGCTCGAAATGACGGGTCTCGCGGCGGGGCCAGACACTAAGGGAAGATAACCCGCTGAAACGACGCTGACCTATCAGCGGGTCTAAGTCGATGTGAGCCTGCTGACCGATGTTCGTGGCGGGGCCGCACTCGAGGCATACGAGGCGTTCGCTCCTTTCTACGACAGCTACACCGCCGACCACGGGCACGACGAGTGGATGGCGGACATCGAGGCGATGGTCCGGCGCCACGATCCCCCCGGCAACCGGCTCCTCGACGTCGCTTGCGGCACGGGCAAGAGCTTCGTGCCGATGCTGGACTGCGGCTATGCGGTGACCGCTTGCGATCTGTCCCCGGCAATGGTGGAGCGCGCCCGCGCGCGGCTGGGCGGGCGGGGGGAGGTGCGGGTCGCGGACATGCGCGAGCTCCCGTGGCGGGGCGCCTTCGACGTCGCGACCTGCATCGACGACTCAATCAACTACCTCCTCTCCCTCGCGGAGGTGGTCGCCGCGATGCGCAGCATCCGGGAGGCCCTCGTCCCTCGCGGGCTGGTCGTCTTCGACGTCAACTCGCTGGGGGCCTACCGCCGTGCGTTCGCCGACGAGGTCACCTTCGAGACCAACGGAACGACGTTCCGCTGGCGCGGGGAAGGTAGCCGATTCATGCCCTCCGGCGAGTTGGCGTCGGCCGCGACCGAGGTACTGGCCCACGACGGGAGCGTGACCGCGTCGGCCGTGCATGTCCAGCGCCACTACTCGATCGAGCAGCTGGAGCTCGCGGCGGACGAGGCGGGGCTCCGGTGCCTGGGATTCTGGGGCGAGATGCCGGGCGACGGCCTCGTGCCCGATCCCGACGAGGAGGCCTGCTCGAAGGTCGTCTGCCTCGCGGCCCGTCCCGAGGCCTGAGCCGGTGCTACACGCGGGTGCGCGCGACGGCCGGCGCCGCCAGCGTGGCGCCGCGCGAGAGGTACGCGCCGGCGAGCGCGAGCACCAGCATGCCGGCCGTGAGCAGCACGCGGTAGTCGACGAGGCCGATCCCCAGCACCGCCAGCCCGATCATCATCGTGTAGGGGACGCCCGCGGCCGCCTCGGCGGCGGTGAAGACGCGGCCCTGGAGCTCCGTGGCGGTGGAGCGCTGGAGCAGCGTCGTGTAGCCGATCAGGAACGCCGAGAAGCCGGCGCCGCCGATCGTGGAGCCCGCGAGGACGAGGGCGAGGCTCGGCTCGGCCATGATCCCCAGGCTGATCCCGGCGAGCATCAGCCCGCCCCCCGCCAGCCGCGTCTCGCCGACGCGCCGCAGCAGGGTCGGGGCCGCCAGCCCGCCGGCGATCGCGCCGGCGCCCTCGACGGCGAAGATCACGCCGAGGAACGTGGCCGGGCGGTGGAGCCCGTCGTCCACGAGCGCGAGCCCCACGACCTGGAGGAGCCCCATGACGGCGACGGCGGCGCAGAGCGCGAGCATCAGCCGGCGCAGGATCGGCGTGGCCATGATGTGACGCACGCCGCCGCCGAGCTCGCCGGCGACGGAGCTCCCCCGCCTGCGCGCGATGTCGGGGACGCGGAGCGAGGACAGGAGCGCCGCGGACGCGAGGAAGGTGCTGGCGTCGAGCAGGGCGACGGCGCCGCCGCCGAGCGTCGCGAACAGCGCGGTCCCGATCACGGGGCCGGCCACGCGCAGGCCCATCCGGAGCGACTCGAGCACGGCGTTGGCTGGGCCGAGGTCGTCGTCGCTCAGCATCGACTGGAGGAGCGCGGCGCGGGCGGCGAAGAAGATCTGCTGCGAGAAGCCGTAGAAGGTGGCGACGGCGTAGATGATCCAGACGGTCTCCTGACCGCTGACGGCGAGCAGCGGCAGCAGTCCGGCCGCGGTGACGAGGTCGTTGACGATCAGCACCCGCCTGCGCGGGAAGCGGTCGATCACGCAGCCGAGGAGAGGCGACACGAGCGTGGGGGCGATCATCGCGAGGAAGACCGCGCCGCCGGCGCTCACCGAGCCGGTCAGGTTCTTGGCCCATACGCCGAGGACGAGTATGAGCGCGAGGTCGCCGAAGAGGGTCAGCGTCTGACCGGCGAGGAGCACCTGGAAGGGCCGCTGCCGCAGGAGCGCCCGCGCCGATCCCTCGTCCGCTCGGTCTCCGGCGATCATTGCTCAGGCCCTTTTTAGCATCACGGCACCCTGACGGCAACCACGGGGGGCGAACCCGGCGCGTCCGCGGCCTTAAGGGGGCATGGAACCGACCCGGGGCTCGCTGCTCCTCGTGGAGGACGATTCGGCCACGCGCGACTTCCTCGCAGAGAACTTGACCGCGGACGGGTTCGCGGTCTCGACGGCGACCGAACCAGGCGAGGCGGTGCGGGCGATCGAGCTGCGCGGGCCGGACCTGGTGCTGCTCGACCTGCTGCTCGCCGGCGGACATGGGCTCGCCGTGCTCGACCGTGTGCGGGCGGCGGACGGGGTGGGATCGCGCATCGACCCCGACCTGCCGGTGATCGTGGTCAGCGCCCGCGGGGGCGAGGTCGACCGGGTCCGCGGCTTCGCGCGCGGGGCCGACGACTACGTGACCAAGCCGTTCAGCTATCCGGAGCTGGTGGCGCGCGTGCGCGCGCTGCTCCGCCGGGCGCACGGCAGGCGGCTGCGCGGCGTCCTTCGCGCCGGCGAGCTGACCGTCGATCCGCTCACGCGAGCGGTGCGCCTTCGGGGCACGCCGGTCGCTCTGTCGGCCAAGGAGTTCGGGCTCCTGCGGGTGCTGGCCGGCGAGCCCGAGCGCGTGTTCTCGAAGGCCGAGCTCCTCCGCGACGTGTGGGGCTACCGGGCCACGGGCGCCAGCCGGACCGTCGACGCCCACGCGTGCCGGCTGCGGCGCAAGCTCGGGCGCCGCTACGTGGTGAACGTGCGCGGCGTCGGTTACCGGCTGCTGGAGGCCGGTTGACCGTGCTCGCCGCCGACGTGGAGCACGAGGTGCGCGGTGCGTTCACCGTGCTCGGGCTGGCCGTCCAGCGGCACGGCGACGCCGAGTTGATCGCGGCCTACGAGGGTCAGCTGGCGCGGGTGCGGGCTGCGCTGGGCGAGGGCTCGGCGTCGCGGTGTTCGCTCCAGCGGTTGTTGCGGTGCTCCTTCGCTGCGCTCGTTCCATCGTCGCCCCACGGCCGCAATGACGGCCACATCGGCCGGGTTGGCGGCGCCACCGTCGCCTCGGGTCCGGCCGCCCTGGTGCTCGGCAACCTCGTTTCGAACGCCGTGGAGCACGGGTCCGGCGCGCTGGCGGTGCGGATCGAGCTCGTGAACCCCGTCCCGGCGCGTTCCTTGGTCACTTATCGAGGCTATAGCAGCGATAAGCGACCACTCGATCGCGGGCGGGGGCTGCGGATCGCGGCGCGGGCGGCGCGGGCGGCCGGTGGGCGGCTGGAGGTCCGGGACGACGGTGGCCTGTTCGCGGCGGCGGTGGAGCTGCCGCTTGGGCGGTGAGCCGGGCGGGAGCCTCCCCGCGGCGGCGGCGCGGGGCGCTGCTGCTCGCA
>DATENL010000083.1:0-3061 GCA_035275105.1 Thermoleophilaceae bacterium | reverse complement strand
CTGGGTCCACGCTGAACCGATCGCCGGTGACGGCCCGCGTCACGAGCTCGAACCCGTCCCGCGCGCCAGGGCCGCCGAACGCGGTTTCCACGCCCAGCTCGCGGCGTTCACAGCGACCGCGCGGGTCGAGCAGCGGAAGCGCGCGCTCCAGGACCTTGAACGCGTGCGCCACCCCGCCGGGTGAGCCTTGGCCGTGGTAGCGGAGCATGTCCTCGTAGGAGAAGGCGATCACGGTCCCCCGCTCGGAGACCTCGATCGTGGCGGCCATGCCGCCTAGGCCCGCGTGAAGCGGCGGCCGGCCGTGGGGCTGGCCTCTTCGTCGAGCTCGACCCGCTTGCCCTGCTTGGGCGCGGGGGCCATCGGCAGCTCCTGGGCGCCGGCCATGGCCTCCATGGCGGCGATCCGCTCGGGCGTCAGCTCGCCGGCGTTCTCCTCCTCGATGCGCGACAGCCATTCGGCGCCCTCGGCCGACTTGCGCTCGTCGACGACCACGCGGCCGACGTCGAGCGACTTGTCGATCTCCGCGAACAGCTCGTCCACGAGCTGCTCCTGCGGGACCTTCCGCAGCGGCTTGCCGTGGGCGAAGATCAGGCCCTCGTTCTTGGCGCCGGTGATGCCGAAGTCCGCGTGCGAGGCCTCGCCGATGCCGTTGACCGCGCAGCCGAGCACGGCGACCTCGACCGGGTCCTCGTAGGCGCGCAGGCGCTCCTCGATGTCGGCCACGACCGTGTCCATGTCGAACTGCAGGCGCCCGCAGGTCGGGCAGGCGATCAGCTCGGGGCCGCGCTGGCGCAGCTTGAGCGCCTTGAGGATCTCCCAGGCGACCTTGACCTCCTCCTCGGCGTGGAAGGTCGACAGCGATATGCGGATCGTGTCGCCGATCCCGTCGGCCAGCAGCGTCCCGAGGCCGACCGACGACTTGAGCGAGCCGGACCACTTCGTGCCGGCCTCCGTGATGCCCAGGTGGAGCGGGTAGTCGATTCGGTCCGCGAGCAGCCTGTTGGACGCGATCGTGTTCGGGACGCTCGTGGACTTGATCGAGACCTTGAAGTCGGTGAAGTCGAGCCGCTCCATCAGCTCCACGAACTCGACCGCCGCGGTCACGAGCGCCTCGACCGAGTTCTCGCGCTCCAGCTCGTGCAGGTGCTTGGGCAGCGAGCCAGAGTTGACGCCGATCCGCATCGGCACCCCGGCCGCCTTGGCGCGCTCCGCGACCTCGGCGACCTTGTCCGGACCGCCGATGTTGCCCGGGTTGAGACGGACGCAGTGGGCGCCGGCGTCGATCGCCTTGAGCGCGAGCGTGTGGTTGAAGTGGATGTCGGCGATCACCGGGATCGGCGACTCCTTGACGATCCGCCGCAGCGCCTCCACGTCCTTGTCGCGCGGTACGGCGCAGCGGACCAGGTCGCCGCCGGCGTCGGCGACCGCGCGGATCTGGCGCATGGTCGCGTCGAAATCGGCCGTCTCGGTCTTCGTCATCGACTGGACGGCGACCGGTGCGCCGCCGCCGATCGGCACGCCGCCGACGTTGATCTGGCGCTTCGATGCCACGTTCCAAGGGTAGCCGCGAGAATGCCCCGGATGACACGGGTTCGTGTGCGCTGGCGGCGGGTGCGCCGCGCTGCCGGGAACGCGCTCGACGCCGCCGGGCTGCTCGGCCCGTTCTACCGCCTACGTCGCCGCTGGGTCGCCGCACGCGCCCCGATGCGCCGCGGCGGCGAGTACGCCGGGCTCCCGATGCCGCCGGCGCGGCTGCGCGTGATGGTGGACAGCGGGGGCGACCCGCAGCGCTTCCACCGGGTCGGCGCCCTCAACCGGGACACGATCCTGAGGACGCTCGAGAGGGCCGGCACCGAGATCGCGTCGCTTGGGTCGATCCTCGACTTCGGGTGCGGCTGCGGGCGGGTGGCGCGGCACTGGGCCAACCTCGACGGGCCCGAGCTCCACGGCTGCGACTACAACCCGGAGCTGGTGGACTGGTGCCGCGCGAACCTCGAGTTCATGGAGGCGCGCGTGAACGGGCTGGAGCCGCCCCTCCCGTACGAGAGCGCCAGCTTCGACCTCGTCTACGCGATCTCCGTTCTCACCCACCTCACCGAGCCGCTGGCGACGGCCTGGCTCGACGAGCTCGCCCGCGTCGTCCGGCCGGGCGGGCTGCTCTTGGTGACGACGCATGGGAAGCTCCACCGCGACGGCATCCCGCCCCGCTCACGCGCCGCGTTCGACCGCGGCGAGCTGGTCGTGGCGCGCCGGCGGCTGCCCGGGACGAACGCCTGCGCGGCCTTTCACCCGCGCGCCTACATGGAGGCGCAGCTCGCCTCGCGGTTCGACTCGGTCGCGTTCTACGGCGACGGCGCGAACCTGCCCTTCCACCAGGACGTGTACCTGGCCCGCGCGCCGCTCAGCCCAGGGCGATAGCAGCCACGCCGCCCGTGATCGCGACGGCCGCGAGAAGCCGGCGGCCGGTCAAGCGCTCGCGGCCCAGCGCCGCCGAGGCCAGCACGGCGATCAGCACGCTCGTCTCGCGTACGGCGGCCACCGGCGCCGCGGCGGCCAGCGCCGCCGAAAGAAGCAGGGCTTTCAAACGCGCCGGGCGAGGTCCGCCGCGAGCCCGGTGTAGCGTGCCGGCGTGAGCGCGAGCAGGCGCCGCTTTGCGTCCGGCGGAATGGGCAGCGATCTTACGAATTGGGAGAGCGCGCCGCGCTCCAGGCGCTTGCCGCGCGTCAGATCCTTCAGCTTGTCGTAAGCATCCGCAACGCCGTAGCGGCGCATCACCTGCTGCACCGCCTCGGCGAGCACCTCCCAGTTGCCGTCGAGGTCCGCCGCCAGCCGGCGCGCATCGACCTGCAGCTTGGCGAGGCCGCGTTCGGCCGCCGCGTAGGCGAGCAGCGTATGGCTCAACGCCGTGCCGATATTGCGGCTCGCGGTCGAGTCGGAGAGATCGCGCTGCCAGCGCGACACCGGCAGCTTGTCCGCGAGGTGCCGCAGGAGCGCATTGGCGATGCCGATATTGCCCTCGGAGTTCTCGAAGTCGATCGGATTCACCTTGTGCGGCATGGTC
>DATENL010000082.1:0-26949 GCA_035275105.1 Thermoleophilaceae bacterium | reverse complement strand
CACGTCGGTCGCGCGGTCGAGCGATCGGGCGAGCGTGCCCAGCACGACCCGCCCGCGCCCCGGCGGCCGCGGCCGGCAGCGAGCGGCCTCGATCATCCGCTCGGCGTCGCGCTGGAGCACCGGGATCAGCCGCGTCGCGAGCGAGCCCGTCAGCGCCGAGCGGTACGAGAAGCGGCGCAGGAGCCGCAGCACGGCGTCGGGGTCGACGGACGCCGTGTAGAGGGCGAACGCGGCGGCGACCACGAGGACGCGGAGCGCCGCCACCCCGCCGGCGGCTACAGCCTCGAGCGTGATGTCGATGCGGCGCCCGAGCACGTCGCCGCCGCGGAAGATCACGGTGTCGCCCTCGCGGTAGACGAGGGCGTTGATCACCACGAGCAGAAGCGCCAGCGGGACGGCGAAGCGGGCCGCGCGGCGGAGGTCAGCCGCCGCGCCGGCGCCGATCGCGGCGGCGCACAGCCCCGCCAGCGCGCCGGCGAGGATCAGCGGGTTGGAGTAGAGGACGCCGACCGCGAGGAAGCTCGCGCAGAACGCGATGGCGACGCCCGCACGAGCGGCGTGGAGCGGCGTGGAGCGGCGCTGGTAGACCGGGATCAGGCTCATTTCTCGTCCGCCACCGGCAGCTTCACGGGTCCGCTGGGCGTCGCGGCGAGCGCGAACGCGTTTTCGAGCGTGTCCTCGTCGAGCGCGGCGGCCGCCCGCCGCACGCCCGCCTCGTCGACGCCGGTCACGAACCAGACCACGTCGCGCTCGCGCGGCACGCGCGCGGCCACGAGGCCGGTGCCGGGCGGCGCCGTGCGCGCCACGCGCCCATTCGAGTCGAGCAGCTGGAGCGAGTTCCCGGCGAAGCGCGCGAACACCCCGCTCTCCTGCGGCCCGCGGGCGAGCGGAGACGCGGCCTGGAGCCGTCGCATCGCGTCCCAGGTGGAGACCACGACCCGGGCGATGCTCTCCTCGCCCGCCACCCCGAGCGGCGCGCTCGAGGCGACCGCGCCGGAGTCCGCGAGCCGCTTCGTCGCCTCCTTGCACGCGGGGCCGTCCGGCTCCGCGCACTCCACTCGCACCGGCAGCCGCTTGCCGCGGTAGCCGTGGCTGAACGGCTCGGGGAAAGCGCCGACGATCCCCGGGACCCGCATCGTCGCGCGCCAGCTGTGGAGGTCCCACTGCACGCGGTCGCCCTCCGAGAGCCCGAAGTCGGCGGCGCCCACCTCCGACTCGATCCCGTTGACGTAGAAGAACCAGTCGAACCGCCGCGCGCGGTTTCCCGCGAGTCCGTCGACCGACTGCACGAAGCCGCCGCCGTAGCGCGTCTCGACGTCGTGGGTGGCCTGGAGGAAGCGCATCACCGTGTCGCTGTCGTGCACGTGCGCGAGGGTCGCCCGCTGCCCGTGCTTGGCGCCGTAGTCGCGCGTGACCTCCAGCCGCGCGCCGCCCGAGGACGACGACCCCGCGCCGAAGCCGCAGCCGGCGGCGCCCAGGGCGAGCGCGGCCAGGAGGGCTACGGCGAGCGCGCGCATCAGGAAGCGTCGACCTCCTCCGTGAACGAGCGGATCGCGCCGTGCTTGGTGGCGTAGACGCGGTGGTGGCCGGCCGGGACCGCGAGCTCGGCGTCGCCGTTCTCGTCCGTCTTCGCCTTCTCGCCCCCCGCGTGAACCGTTGCGTTCCTCGACGGCCTGCCCTTGCCGCGGTCGTCGTAGGCGGTCACGTGCACCGTCAGCTGGCCCGCCGAGCGCTGCTGCGCGCCGACCGCGAGCGTCCGCTGGCAGCTGTGCTTCTGCGGGTCGAGGTGGCAGTAGAACCAGGTGACGCGCACGCCGTCGTCCAGGCGTCCGTTGCCGAACGGCCCCGACGGGTCGGCGGCGCCCGCGGTCGCCAGCCGTCTGCCAACCTTGTAGACCCAGCCGTCGGTGCCCTTGTTGGCGTCGCCGCCGAGCGAGCGCACGAAGAGGCCGCCGGCGTCGCGCGCCCTGCCGGAGCAGGCCCCGTAGTCGTGGAGCTTCAGGCCCGGGGGGTCGCTCAGCGCGAGCGCGGCGAGCGCGGTCGCGCTGGGCACGGCGCAGTCCTCGCCGTGCACGTGCACGCGGGTCTTGCGGGCGGCCACCTTGGCCTGCCGCGCCTTGCCGGACCGCTGGACCACGAGCTGCTCGACCTTCACGGTCGCGGCCGGCGCCGGCGCCGCGGCGGCGAGGGCCGCCGCGGCTCCGACGAGCACGGTCGCGCGGGCGCTAGCCCGCATTGACCTGCACCTGCGCCTGGTTCGAACGGATCGCGTCCCTGGCGCGCGCCTTGAAGCGACGCGTGCCGGCCTTCGAGAACGTGACCGTCACGTGTCCCTGCGGGCCGGTCGTCTTGCCGCGCACCAGCGCGCCCGCGAACGGCTTGCCGGTCTCACCGTTGACCACCGTGAGCTGAACGGGCCTGTTCACCCTCGCCTGCCTCGGCGCGGTCAGCCTGAGCTTGGGGTGGCCGAACGAGTTGAAGGCCACGAGCACCTGGTCGCCGGCCTTGACCTGCTGCTGGCAGCCGCCGACCTGGGTGTCCTTGAAGTTGAGGACCTGACCCCAGTAGCGGTTGTTCTTGGTGTCGCTCGAGTCGGGCCCGACCCTGTTGATCCCGAAGTCCTCGAAGTCCGCGAAGTAGTCGCCCTGCCAGGTGAGCCCGGCGTCGTGGATCGCGGTGTCGAAGGCACCGAGGAGGGTTGGTGCCGGCGTCTCGCTGGCACCGCCGTTGGTGCCGTCGCACTTGTGCGGGCCAGTGCCGTCGCTCGAGTCGACGGTGTGGACGTCGGTCGTGAGCCTGCCCTCGAACAGCGTCGTGCGGATCCCCTCGACCCGAACGTTGACCGAGACCGGCTTGGCCTGCGCGACCGCGGGCGCAAGCACCGCGACGGCGACGAGGAGCCCGACGGCTCCGGAGCGTGTGTTCATGGTTAGCCTCCCCTTCCGCGAGGGATTCGTGGCTGTCGGCCGGAGGCAGGTCTCCTGGCTCCCGGTTTCGCCTGGCCGCGCCTTCCCGGGGAACGGAGCTCCCCAGTGGCCTTGCGGCTGGCCTAGCCGGTCACAGTGGCGGGACCGCGCCGGATTCTCACCGGACTTCCCTTGAACCACCGGCCGCTGACGAGGCCAGCATACACCCGATTCAGAGCGGCGCTTGAGCGGTCCGGGAGCGCGCACTGTCCATTTCGCACGCCTATAGCCGTATGAAATGGACACCCCGCCGCCGGCCGTGGGATCCCCTATCGGACGCCCGATCCGGCCCTATACTGGGCGCGCTCTAGCCGCCATCGTCTAGGGGACTAGGACGCCGCCCTCTCACGGCGGAAACCGGGGTTCGAATCCCCGTGGCGGTACTGCATTCCGCGCGTCAGTCGCGCTTCAGCGGGTTCGTCTCGCCGCCGTCGCGCCGGCCGTTGTGGTTCTTGTCCTCGGCGCCGTCCGAGCGGCCGTCGCCGTCGGTGTCCTTCTTGTTCGGCTTCGTCCTCGTCTTCGGGTCGAGGTCCTTGCGGAAGGTCGCGGGCTTGGTGCCGAGCGCCGTGCCGGGCGGATCGGCGACCGGTTTCGTCACGCCCAACTCGACGCCGTCGGAGATGCCGTCGCCGTCCGAGTCGAACCTGCGCGGGTTCGTCTTCGTGAGTTTCGCCTCGCGGTAGTCGGAGAGGCCGTCGTCGTCGAAGTCGCGGTCGATGCGGGCCGTGCCCGCCTCGCTCGGTGCGGTGTCGGGTAGGCCGTCGTTGTCGTCGTCGGCGTCGCAGGCGTCGCCCGCGGCGTCGCGGTCGGCGTTCTGCTGGCCGGCGTTCAGGACGAAGACGCAGTTGTCCTTTGAGTCGAGCCTGCCGTCGCCGTCGGTGTCGAAGTCGAGCTTCAGCGCGCGCGCGGCGGCGAGCAGTTCGGCCGAAGTGAGGCCGTCGTTGCCGTTCTGGTCGATGCAGTCGAGGAGGGCCTTGTTGAACTGAGCGCCCGAGCAGGTCGGCGCGCCCGCGGTGTGGGTGTTGGCGAGATAGGAGGCGAGGAGGTCGTTGCCCGGAGTGGCGGCTGTGTTGCCGCCGCCAAAAACCTCCCACCAGCTGGACGCAGCCCAGGCGCTACCCGGCAGCACCTGCTTGTCCCCATTGGTCACGTAGAGACCGAGCGTTGCACCCGAACCCGAGTTCAACCTAGTCAGGGCGTTGGTGTTGAGCCGACGCGAAAGCTCCGTGCCCGTCCGCGCGAGACCCGGATGGCGGACAAGCTGACCGAGGTACAAGCGCTGCTCGAGGGCGTAGTTCGCGGCCTCCTCGTAATCAGCATCTGGCGTGTCCTGGTGAAGGAGCTCGTGGGCAAGAATCTCCGTAAAGAGGAAGGGGCTTTCCGCCTTATACTCGTCCCGCACGACGATTTTGACCTGATCCGCCGCCGTCGCGGGCTGCACCTGCGCGTACAGGCGTCCGGGCAACGGCCCGAAGGCGATGGATGCGACCTTCGGCTGCCCACCCGGCGTGGTCGCGTTAAGCGCATAGGCAATGCCGCTGTCGGCGAGCGTTCCGCTGAGAGCGGCGAGACCCGCGCGCAGGCTCGGGCTAGCGACCTTGCTCCTTGCAGTGGCGTCGTCGAATACAGCTTTCGCGGCCGTTTGGCGCGCCGTATCGCCGGGAAACTCCGCTGCGAAGTAAGCATCGAGCATGCCCCGCGCTTGCTGCTCGGTCGGCTCTCCGCCGGTAGCTGGCGTCATCGGAGGCGCGCCGGGATAACCGACCGTGGAAAGGATCGATTGGTCCGTTGCCGCGAAGGGCCGCCCGCTGAGGATGTCCTCGAACGTCCTCGCTGAAGCCGCCGGAGCCAGGGCACCAGCGAAGAGAGCGCAAGCCGCAGCTGCCGCAGATCGTCTGATGGGCGACGCGAGGAGGCGCACCTAGTCCGCCTTCAGCGGGTTCGTCTCGCCCTTGTCGCGCCGCCCGTTGTGGTTCTTGTCCTCGGCGCCGTCGGAGCGGCCGTCGCCGTCGGTGTCGCGCTTCTTCGGCTTTGTCTTCGTCTTCGGGTCGAGGTCCTTGCGGAACTTCGCGAGCTTCGTGCCGAGCGCCGCGCCGGGCGGGTCGGCGACCGGCTTCGTCACCCCCAGCTCGACGCCGTCGGAGATGCCGTCGCCGTCGGTGTCGAACTTGCGCGGGTTGGTCTTCGTCGTCTTCGCCTCGCGCCCATCGGCGAGCCCGTCGTCGTCTGCGTCTCGGTCGATCCGCGCGGTACCGGCCTCGCTCGCAGCGGCGTCGGGCAAGCCGTCGTTGTCGTCGTCCGCGTCGCAGGCGTCGCCCTTGGCGTCGCGGTCGGCGTTCTGCTGGCCCGCGTTCAGGACGAAGACGCAGTTGTCCTTCGAGTCGAGCTTCCCGTCGCCGTCTGAGTCGAAGTCGAGCTTGAGGGCGCGGGCGGCGGCGAGCAGTTCGGCCGAGGTCAGGCCGTCGTTGCCGTTCTGGTCGATGCAGTCGAGAAGGGCCTTGTTGAATGTCGTGCCGGAGCAGGATGGAGCGCCTGCCGTGTGCGTATTCGCGAGGTACGAGGCGAGGACATCGTTGCCGGGGGTCGTGGCCGTGTCACCGTTGTCGAAGAGCTGCCACCAACTCGTCTGGGGACGGGTGGGGCTACCGGGAAGGACCGCTCGACCCGAGTTCGCGGCGTACAGCCCGAGAGGGGCACCGACCCCTGAGTTGAACCGCATCAGCCCGAGCGTGTTGAAAATCCGCGATAGCTGCGTCCTGAGCCGAGCCAGGTTCCCGTGGCGTGCTAACTGCCGCAGATAGACGAGGTGCTGAAGCGAGTGGTTCGTGGCCTCTTCGTAGTTACGAACTGACGCATCTTCGTGAAGAACTTCGTGCGCCAGTGGGCTTACGAAAAGGAAGGGGTTCTCCGCCTGGTATTGCGAGTTGAAGAGGATCACGGTCTGGTGGCCTTGCGCGACTTCGATCCCCCTGACTTGAGCGATTCCGGTGCTGCTGCACACGGAGAGGGCCGCCTCCTCGCCATTGCAGTGAGCGAACCGAACTTCCTTCACCTTCGGCACGGACCCCGCAAGCTCAGCATTCAGGATGTAGTCGATCGCAGGCGCAGCGGCCGTCCCCTTCAGTCCCGCGAGCGCGGCGCGCAAGCTCGGGTTCGGGATCTTCGACTTCGCGCTGGCGTCATCAAACACTGCACGCGCAGCACTCTGTGAGGCTTCATCACCGGGGAACTCGGCGGAGAGGTAATCGTCGAGCATCGCTGCCGCCTGGGTCTCCGTTGGCCCGTCGCCCCCCGCAGGAAGCATCGCGGGCGCATCGGGATACACGGCGGGTGTGAAGAGCGCATGGTCGGTCGGCGCGAACGGTCGCCCGCTCAGGATGTCCTCGATCGTCCTCGCCGACGCTGGCGAAGCCAGGGCACCACCGACAAGCGCGCAGGCGACCACGACCACGGCGGCGAACCGGCGCGGCCTGCGACAAGAGGGCAATGAGAACGGCAAGGCGAGTCCCCCGACGGACGCTCGGTGCGACGCTAACACGAGGAGCGCGGGCGCGCCAGCCGAAGCCCGGTTCTCAGAGCCGGTCGCGCGACAAGCGCGCGACAGTCAGACCTCGGCTCCAGCGGTCTCAGGCGGTCTCCAGCGGACTGTCGTGCGCGGCTCGCGTCGCTTTGCGCCTGAGATTCCGCTCCACGAGCGGGATCGCGGCGGAAGGCGGCCGGTCCTTCGAATCCCCGTGGCGGTACTGCCCGACGGCTGCTCGACGCGAGGCTGGAAGGTCGGCCATAGACCGCTACGGGCGGAAGTCGATGCCGTCGAGGGAGATGTAGACGGACTTGCCACTGCTGCCGTCGCGCACCTCTCCTGTCGACTTGACTTCGACAGCCCCTTCCAGGTCTCCCTCCGAGTTGTCCCGCGTGGCGAACAGGTGTGTCGCTACGGGGCGGTACCCGACCGGCAGGTAGAAGATCGAGTTGAGGGCGTCCCCGTTGTCAGCCGTCGCCTTGATGGATCCCTGCAGGTGAACGACGCCGTCGCGGCCCTTCCAGTAACCGGCCCCCGCATACCCATTCCCGTAGTTGCCCCACGAGGTCCCCACCCCACTGAGGGGGTTGCCCGCAAAGCAGAAGAGGCCCGGGAAGGCAGTGCAGTCGCTGAAGCGATCCGACTCCACGACGAGGTGCAAGGCCTCGGGCGTGAGGTCGAGGCTCGACTCGTCGACGTCCGCGCCCTTTAGCGAGTCATCGATCACGTGGCCGCCGACGATCGCGTTCGGCGCCACATCGGCCGCGCCCAGGCTGAAGTTCTTGATGTCTCCGCCGGACAAGGTCTCGTCCTTGACCTTGTCCGCCGTGACAGACCCGGGGGCCAGTTTGCCGTTGCCGACCGAATTCGAACCCAGATCAGCATTCTTCACTTCGCCGTTCTTGATGTGATTCGTGTGCACGGCATTGTCCTTGATGTCGCTCGCGCCGATGGTGGCCGCGGCGTAGGTCGTGCCACCGAGGGCGACGAACAGCGCCAGATAGGCCACGACGGTCGCGTGACTGGGCCTCCGCGAGAACAGCTTGGCGAGCATGCGACCTGCTTCCGGGTCAGAGCTGCGTCCACCCGCGACGAGGACGCAACGCGAGTCCGCTCAGGGGTTGCGGCGACGCTAACACGGTGAGCGCAACCGCGCCAGTCGTCGCCCGCAGCAACCGCTGCCTGGCGCGTCGGCACTCTTGACCGGCAGCGAGGCCGCCGCATAGCGTCGGTGCGCCAGCGCAACCGAACGGAGGACTCCCATGGCCCGCTTCCGCCCACGCCTCTCGTACGCGAACGTCGTCGCGACGCTCGCGCTGGTGCTCGCTGCCGGCGGCGGCGCGTACGCCGCCACGCAGCTGCCCGCGAACAGCGTCGGCAGCAAGCAGCTCAAGGCCAACGCCGTGACCCGGGCGAAGGTCAAGGGGAACGCGATCAACGGCGGCAAGGTCGCGGACGACTCGCTGGCGGGCGACGACATCGCGGAGTCGTCGCTCCAGCTCGTCCCCAACGCGGATCACGCGAACAACGCGGACAACGCCGACGACGCGGGGACGGCGGGCCACGCGCTGACGGCGGACAACGCGAGCCAGCTCGGCGGGATAGACGCGTCGTCGTACCTCAGGAGCAAGTCGCTCGAGGCGTCTGACAGCGCCACCGACACCACCGACGTGAAGACCAAGATCACGACCTGCGGAAACGGCCGGATCGCGATCGGGGGCGGCGGCGCGATCGTGAACATCAACGAGGCCAACACCAACAAGGTGTCGATCCACGAGTCGTACCCCGGCAACTTCATGGTCGGCTCGATCTACCAGTCCGGATGGAAGGTGACCGCCCAGGAGAACACCGGCTCCGGCGGCACCGGATCGGACGACTGGACCCTGCGAACGGTCGTGAACTGCGTCAACATGGGGGGCTAGCTCCCGCGCGAGCCGGCGCGGGCCTTGCGCCCCACCAGATTCCGCTCGATAACCGCGGTACTTCTGGAGGCCCGCTCGGTTGAAGTGGGTTGTGCCCAACCGTTCGTATGCTCGCCGGCTGTGATGCGAGCACCCGCATTCAGGCTCCTTGTCGCGGCCCTCGCTCTGCTGCTCGTAGGGGCCGCGCCGGCCGCGGCGGCGCGGAAGGTCCCGCGCGGCTTCTTCGGCGTCAACGCCTCGGGCAACATCGAGCTCGCGTCCGACTCGACGCAGCGGCAGATGTGGGACAAGCTTGCGGCCGGCGGCGCCGAATCGGCCCGGGTCCTCTTCAACTGGAGCATCTCCGAGCCCTCGCCGGGCCAGTTCGACTGGTCGCGCAACGACTCGATCGTCGAGTACGCCGTCGAGCACGGCATGAAGATCCTGCCCGTCGTGGAGTACGCCCCGGCCTGGGCCAGGAAGTACCCCGACGTCGCCTCCTCACCGCCGTCGAGCCCTGAGCCGTATACGGACTTCCTGCGCGCCGCGATCCAGCGCTACGGCCCGCACGGCACCTTCTGGCTCCTGCACCCCACGCTGCCGCAGAGGCCGATCCGGCAGTGGCAGATCTGGAACGAGCCCGAGATCGTCTTCCACTGGTACCGCGAGCCGTTCAACGGCAGGTGGCGCCCGCGCGACGCAAGGCCCTACGTGGACCTCCTGAAGGCGGCCTACAAGACCGTCCATGACGCGGATTCCGGCGCGAACGTCGTGCTCGCCGCGCTCTCGATCGACTCCTGGAGAAGCCTGGACAAGCTCTACAGGTGGGGCAAGATGAAGAAGCACTTCGACGTTGCCGCGCTCCAGGCGTTCGCGGGCGATCCGGACTTCATCCCCACCCTGCTCCACCGCTTCCGCGACGTGCTCGACCGTCACGGCAGGAAGGACGTACCGCTCTACGTCACCGAGATGACCTGGCCGGCCGCGAAGGGCAAGGCGAACCCCGGCTACACGACCGGCTACATGTCCGGCTTCCTGACGAGCCGGAAGGGGGCCGCCGAACGGCTCTCAAAGGCCTATTCGATCCTGACCAAGAGGAAGCTCCGGAAGACGATGAAGCTCAAGGGCGCCTACTGGTTCATCGCGTCGAGCTCCTACAAGAGCGCCAACGAGTTCGAGTACTCCGGGTTGCTGAAGCTGAGCGGCGAGAACCTCTCACCGGTGCCGGCCTACTCCGCCTACAGGAAGGCGGCGCGCGCGGCCGAGGGCTGCAGCAAGGCGAGCAACGGCAACTGCCGCTAGGCCCGACCCGCCCCTTAGGGTGGTCGGCTTGCCGCCGCACCAGCGTCCGCTTCCCGAGCACGTCCGAGGTCACGCAGAGCGCGGGTTCGGCCGCGTCGTGTCGTCGTTCTCGAAGCTCATGGCGAGTGGCCGAGGAGGCGCAGCCCTCGTCGTGCGGCTGCGCGGGGAGACGGTGCTCGACCTCTGCACCGGGTGGGCGGACCGAGCGCAGACCCGACCCTGGAAGCCGGAGACGCTCGGGCTGAGCTTCTCGACCACCAAGGGCGTCGCGTCCACTGTGGTCCACCGCCTGGCGGAGCGCGGCGAGCTCGACTACGACGAACCGGTCGCCGCGTACTGGCCGGAGTTCGCCGCGGGCGGGAAGGGCCGCGTGACGGTCCGCGACCTGCTGACGCACCGCGCCGGCCTGTGGAGCGTCCGCGCGCTCGTCGAGCGTCCCGAGGACCTGCTCGACCACCTTGCGATGGAGGAGCGGCTCGCCGCCCGCGCCGTCGCGGCGCCCACCGAGCGGTCCGCCTACCACGCCTTCACCTACGGCTGGCTGGTCGCCGGCCTGGCCCGCCGGGTGACCGGCCGCGGGCTCGCCGAGCTCGTGCGCACGGAGGTCGCGGAGCCGCTCGGCGTCGACGGGCTGCACATCGGCGTGAACGAGACGGCCCGCGAGTTCGTCGCCGAGCCCGTCGGGTCGGCGCTGCGGCACCTCGGCGCCGCGTCGCGCTACATCACCCCGGTCCTCACCGGGATCAGGGGCACGCGCGCCACCCACGACGCGCTGCTGGCGCCCGGCTTCCACGAGCTCTTCGAGGGCTCCGAGCCGTCGATCTGGGGCACCGAGATGCCCGCCGTCAACGGAGCGCTCAGCGCCGACGCCCTCGCGCGGATGTACGGCGCCCTCGCCAATGGCGGCGCCGACGGGCACACCCGGCTCCTGTCGCAGAGCACCGTCCACGACCTGGGCCGCGTCCAGGTCCGCACCGCGGACGCGGTGCTCGGCCTGCGCATGCGGTGGCGGCTCGGGTACCACCAGGCCTTCGGGACCGGCCGGCGCGCGCCGCGAGCGTTCGGGCACTACGGCTACGGCGGGTCCGGTGGATGGGCCGACCCCGACCTCGGCCTCTCGCTCGGCTTCGTCACGAACAGGATCGGGTCCGTCACGACACCGATGGCCGACCTCACGCTCTACCGGCTCAGCAACGTCGTGCGCGACTGCGCGGTGCGCCGGGTCCGGCGCGGCTGACCGAAGTTTCGCGGCGGGTCGTGCACCGGGGTGGACCTCCCGGGGGCGACGCCGCCGCGCCTACTCCTCCAGCCGCTTCCAGCCCGAGAAGTTGCCGGCGCGGTCGCGCACCCGCACGAAGATCCGCGCGGTCGCGGCCCGGAAGTCGACCTCACGCTGGAACGCGCGCACCTCGCCCGGCTTGCTGCGGTTGGTCGTGATCTGCATCTTGGACACGCCCGAGACGTTGTCTCGCGCGCGCACGCGAAGGTGGTAGGTGCGCTTGCCGTTCGACCGGCGCGAGGGCGGCGCGCTGGACGTGACGGAGATCACCCGCGGGATCGTCCGGTCGAGCACGATGTCGTCCTGGTAGGTCTGGTTGTCCGAGCCGGCGCCCAGGAAGCGCGCGTAGATCGTCCGCGGCAGCAGGTCCGACCCGGACGACCGCAGCCGCCAGGGAACCTTCCTCATCACCGGAAAGACGCTGGAGCCGCCGAAGCCGCCGTCGTTGGAGAGCACCAGCCTGCGGGCGAACGGCACCCAGACGACGTTCACCGTCACGCGCGCGCTGTTCGTGAACCGGTCGCCGTCGTTGATCGACACACCGGGCCGCCCGGCGGGCGGCCGCGCCCTGATCGACAGGGCGACCGACGCCGTCGCCGTGTTGCCGGCGGCATCGGTGATCCGCACCGCGGGCTGGATGTCGCGGCGCGAGGGATACGACGCGGTCGCCTGCGGGAAGGAGCCGCTGTCGCGCTCGAACGTGCCGTCGCCGTCGGCGTCGAACTCGAAGCGGGCTATCGGGTCGGGGCCCTGGTCGGTCGAGGACGACGCGTCGAGCGTGACCGTGCCGCCGGTGAGCGCCGGGTTGGGCGACGCACGCAGCGAGGCCACCGGGGCCGTCGTGTCGACCCGGAAGAACCTGATCCCCGACGACTCCACGTTCCCGGCGCCGTCCACGGCCTTCACCTGCCAGTTGTGCTCGTCCTGCGTCAGCGCGCCAGGCGGCGTGTACTGCGTGGCGTGGACGTCGGTCGCCACGCGGTTGCCGTCGATGAACACGTCGTAGTGGTCGACCCCGGACGTCGGATCGCTCGCGGCCTGCCAGTCGAGCGTCGGCGTGGCGTCGTTCGTCTTCGCGCCGTCGGCCGGCGACAGCAGCGCCAGACCGGTGGGCGGCGTGCCCTCGACCGACCACGTCTGCTGTGCCGGCTCGGGATCCACGTTGCCGGCCGAGTCGACCGCGCGCACCAGGAAGGTGTGCTGCCCCGCATCGAGACCCGAGTACGGCTTCGGCGAGATGCACGCCTCCCACCCGGCACCGTCGAGCTGGCACTGGAACGTGGCGGTATCGAGGCTCGACGAGAACGAGAAGCTCGCGTCGGACGGCTGGTCGCTCCCCTGGGGTCCGGAGTCGATCGACGTGACGGATCCATCGGTCGGGGGGCCGTCGGTCCGGCCGAGCCGCCTGAGCGAGCCCTGGATGACCGCGTACCAGCGTCCCCCCAGCGGGACGAGGTAGTTCCCCTCGCCACGCCTGTGGTAGCGCGAGATCGGCAGGCTGCCGACATCCAGCGGGGACTGGCCGGGGACCTTGAGGAACAGGTTCGCCGAGGTCCCAAAGATCACCTCGCCGGACGCGCTGAGGCCGAATACGTCGTTGTCGCCGGGCAGGCTGATCGCCGTCCGGTTGCCGCTCGGGTCGCGCGTGCGCACGGTCTCGTCGAACGACCCGCCGGTCGTGTACGCGATCCAGCCGCCGTTCAGCCGGTAGCGGGCGTCGATGCGCGGGTCGTTGAAGTCGAACGGACCGGTGAAGTCGTCGAGCGTGAAGCTCGGGTCCGGCAGGGCGCGGCCCTCGGTGCCGGCGTTCGAGTCGCTGGAGCGCGTGTTGAGCCAGACGATGTTGGTGCCGTCCGTGCGCGGCGACTGGCGCCCCGGCGGTGCGTCCGCGACGAGGGTCTTCGTCCCGTTGCGCCAGCGGTAGATGGCCGAGCCCTCCCAGATCGCCACGTCGCCGTTCGCGGCGATGTCGTCCGGCGGCGTCGCCTGGGCGACGAACTCGTGGGAGCCGGAGGACGACCCGTTGCTGCTGACCTCCACGTTCGTCCCGGCGTTGAGGTCGCGACGGAGCAGATGCAACGGGGCGAACGTGGCGTCGCGGTACCCGAAGAGCGCATAGGCGCCGGCGACCTTCAGGAAGGTCACGCTGCTATCGGTCGCGAGCAGCGGCGTGGTCGTTCCGTTCCGCCACTCGTACACGTTGGCGCCCGTGGACCAGATGGCGCCCTGGGGTGTGAGGAACGCGGTCGAGATGGCGAACGCGGTCGAGCTCGGCACCTGCGTCACCGCGTCCGTCCGGCGGTCCTTGACGGCCAGCGGGCCCCCCTGGGCGGCCCGGTACAGCACCCGGTCCGCGTCGAAGTCCATGATCGTGCCCGGCACGCTGTCGATCTCGGTCCAGACCGCGGCGCCACTCGCGCTGGGCGCCCCGGCGAGCGCGCCCGCGCACAGCAGGACGGCAGCCAGGGCACCTGCCACCCTGGGCGCTAGACGTGTACTCATCGCGGGCCTCCCGAGCACAACCTGGTCGCAACCATACGCCACTTGGGTTGGCGCGGACGCACCAGGGTGGGTCGGCGCGGCACGGGCCCGCATGCGCAAGACTTGAGCGATGAAGACGCCTGCGCGGATCGCATCCCTCGCCGTGGCACTGCTCGCCGCCACCGCCGTCGCGGGCGCCCCGCGAGCCGAGGCGGCCCCGCAGTGGATCGAGATGGGCTCCGTGCCCGGCCAGATCCTCGACGTCGATCCCGGCCGGATCCTGTTCAAGCAGTCCCAGTCGGCCCTTGGGATCTTCGACCGCTCCTCGCAGACCACCACGCCCGTCGCGGTCGCGGGCGCCGACGCGACCGAGGGCTTCCTCACCTCGCACGGGGCGATCTTCGCCACCGTCACGGGCTCGTCGCGGCGCGTCTGGGAGCTCCGCGACGGCACGTTGGTGGACCTCGGCCCCTACGGCAGCTTCCGCTTCACGCTCGAGGTAGCGGGTCACTTCGCGATCTGGAGCCTGGACGGATCCGCACCGGCCCCGCTGTTCCGGAGGGACCTCGACACGGCCACGACGGTGACGGTCGGCAACGTCCTCGCGGCGAACGGGCCGCTGAGCGGGAGCGACCTCGCGCCGAACGGCGACGTCGTCTACTTCTGCTCCAGCGGCATCGACCACATCTGCCGCTTCCGGAGCGGCACCAATACGGACATCGGCCAGCCGCCTCACACGTACCCCTATCCGCGCACGGACGGGACCAACGCCGCGTGGGCAACGCGCGAGTCCACCGAGGTCAACGGCCAGCCCCAGACGATCGACCGGCTCGAGGGCATCAACGCGCTCGGCAATCCGTTCACCGTCGAGGGTCTCCATCAGCCCTTCGGCGACTACCACTACCGGCTGGCCGGCGGCCGGATCGCGGTGGTGAAGAGCTCCCGCGTCTTCATACGCGACACGGACGGCTCCGAGACGGCTGTCAGCCCCGTGAGCGACCCGAACACCATGGACGGCTGGGCGCTCGCGGGCTTCAACGACGCGGGCGAGGTGATCTACCGCACCCACATCGCCGGGCAGGCGAACTACTTCCTCGGGAAGAAGGGGGCCAACCCCGTTCCGCTCGGCGTCCTGCCGAGCGATTTCGAGTATCCGGGTCACGGGTACGGCGACTACGTCTTCCCGGCCGGCTCGAACTGGTACGCGGTCATCGCCGGGTCGCTGAGGCGACTGTCGCTGAACGACGGCTTCATCGACGGCTCGGAGACGCACATCGTCTCGGGGCCCCAGGGCGACCAGAACGGCACCACGGCCACCTTCGAGTTCACGACCACCGCGGCGGGCGCCACGTTCGAGTGCCGGCTCGACGGCGCCGCCTATGAGGCCTGCGCGTCGGGGAAGACGTACACGGGGCTCGACCACGGTCAGCACTCATTCGTCGTCCGGGCCGTGAAGCCCGGCGGCAGCGTCGAGACCGAGCCCGCGTCGGCCTCCTGGGCGGTCGAGTCGACGCCGCCGAATGCGTTCGACCTGACGGCACCGGCCGACGGCGCGAACACGCGCGACTCGACGCCGACCCTGTCGTGGGAGCAGAGCAGCGACGGTGGCAGCGGGATCGACCACTACGAGGTGCGCCTCGACGGAAGCCACGCGGCCGACGTGAACGGCACCACGTTCACGTTCCCGTCAGCGCTCGCCGACGGGGTCCACGACTGGCTCGTGATCGCCGTCGACCACGCCGGAAATCAGCGCTCGTCGCCCGAGCGCTCCTTCCGAGTCGACACGACGCGGCCGCAGTCGGCCCTGAGCGCATCTCCCAACCCGGCCCTCACGGGCGCGCGCGTCACGTTCGACGCCTCCCGCTCCAAGGACCCGGGCGGGTCCGGGATCGTCCGCTACCAGTGGGACATCACGGGCGACGGCAAGATCGACCGCGACAGCGGCGCCAGCCCGCACATGACGGCCACCTACTCGTCCCGCAGGGAGATCCGCCCGTCGGTGGTCGTGACCGACGCGGCGGGCAACAGCAGGCGGGCGGCGGTGTCGCTGTCGGTGCGACCGCGGCCCCCGGCCGGGCGAGTTGGCATCACCATCGACCACGGGGCGGTCATCACCCGCGACAGGCAGGTCGAGATCGGCGTCGTGTGGCCGCGCAACGCGCGCTTCGTGCTCCTCTCCAACGACGGCGGCTTCACCAATGCCAAGCGGTTCCCCGTGCAGCGCACGATCGGCTGGACGCTCCGCCGCGGCACCGGCAAGGGCGGCTCCAGAACCGTGTACGCGAGGTTCCTGGGCGGCGCAAACCCCAACCAGCCTTACCAGGACGACATCGTCTGGAGGCCCGCCAGCACCAGGGCCGTCGCCCAGGCGCGGTGACCGCGCCACGCCGGTTCGATCGGCTCAATGCGAGCCGACCAGCCGTGCGCGTCAAGGGCGCGCTCCGCGCACGCTACCCGGAGCGGGTGGAGCAGCTGAAGGTGGCGGTCAACGCCGCGCGCCGGTCCCTGCGCGAGCCCCCCGCGCCGCGCGTGGCCGACGAGAACCTGTTCTGGGATCCGCCGCCGCGCAACTTCGCGCTCCGCCCACTGCGGGCGGGAGAGGTGAGCGAGGCGCTCCACGCGCGCCTCGACGAGGCCGACCTGGCCGCGATGCTCGAGCGGCTCGACGAGGTCGACCAGGCCCGCTGGCGCGACTCCGACGAGTCCGGCCGCAAGATGCTCGCGCTCCACTTCTGCGTCCACTACGGAGTGCCGGGCGTGCTCGAGAAGACCGGCCTGAGCGACGTCGAGCCGCCGGCCGACGTGACCAGCCTGGCCCGCGGCTCGCTCGCCGCCGGCGGGTCGTTCGGCTACGCGGACATCGTCGCCGACTCGCTGCGCGAGGCCGGCCACCCGCTCGTCGCGGGTCAGCGCGTGCTGGACTTCGGCTGCTCGTCCGGGCGCGTGACGCGCGTGCTCGCCACCGCCCACCCCGCAATCGAGTGGCTCGGCTGCGACGTCGACCGCGGCGCCGTCGAGTGGGCCGCCGGCGCGTTTCCCGGCGTGCGCTTCTTCGCGATGGACCCGGACCCGCCGCTGCCGCTCGGCGACGCGGAGCTCGACACCGTCTTCGCGATCAGCATCTGGACCCACTACTCCGAGCCGGCGGCCTTGCGCTGGTTCGAGGAGATGCACAGGCTGCTCCGGCCCGGCGGCCACCTGCTCCTCACGACGATCGGCTGCCATTCCGTGCAGGTGCACGCGAGCGACTGGGGCAACTGGCCGCGCCGCCGGATCGCCGAGGCGGCGACCAACCTCTACACGGACGGCTTCCACTTCGTGGGCGGCTACGGCAAGGACCTCGCCCACTCGACGGCGAGCCCGGACTGGGGCCAGGCGTTCCTCACGCCCGAGTGGCTCGCGCACAACCTCTGCCCCCGCTGGGCGATCAAGCAGTTCGAGGTCGGCCGGGTCGAGGCGCACTCCGACCTGTACGTACTCGAGCGCCGGGACTGACGGGCGGGAGAGTCCATCTTTGGCAGCTATAGGTGCCAAAAATGGACACCCTCACGTCGTGCGAGCCTCCTGAGGCGCGGCGCGGTACCGCCCCGCGCCCGCGCGGCGGGCGATCCGTGACGTGAACGGGGTCAGCAGCGGGGCGGTCCGCCGAGCCAGCCCGAACGCGGCGATCGCCGCCGCGGCCGCCAGCGGCCCGTGCACGGGCACCCCGAACCGCCCGTCGTAGTTCAGCGTCGCCACCGGGATCACTAGGAGCGCGAACGAGGAGGCGCCGATCAGCAGCACCCCCAGTCGCGCGCGCCCGCCGCATACGACGAGCCCGACCGGCAGGAGGAGCAGGAGGACGAGCATCACCGGCCCCTCGATCGAGGTCGCGAGCTGCCAGTCGCCCAGCGCGATCCAGGTCGGCTCGTCCACGCGCGCCTGGTTCCCCGGTGTGAGCGAGAAGGCGTCGTCGTACCAGCCCCGCGCGTCCGGCGTGACGCGGTCGATGCCGAGCGGGTGCACGAGCAGGCGGTGGTAGTCGCGCGCCGTCGGGGTCGGGCCGAGGCGCTGGTACTTCCACGGCGCGACGTAGCGCTCGAAGTCGGTCGCGGTCGCCTCGAGCCAGTCGACCGGCTGCCCGAGCATGGCCGCGCGCGCGAACGAGCCCACCTCCGACACCTCGCTCCGCGAGGCGCCGCCCACCTGCGGGTCGCCGTAGAAGCGCTTCGCGGGCGAGCCCCAGTCGAACACGTACCACTGCGGCGACGAGCGCAGCGCGAGCGGCGTGGTCTCGCAGAGCTTCTCGGTCCCCTTCGGGGGCGTGAAGCGCGCGCAGTCCGCGAACGGGCCGATGCGGCCGTAGAGGTTGAAGGCGCCGTTGCGGGTGAACGACCACGCGCCGGTCTGGTCGTGCGCGACCACCAGGTAGCCGCCGAGCACGGCGGCACCCGCCGCGAACCCAACGGCGGCCACGGCGAGGCGCCGGCGAAAGGACGGCGCCGGCACCAGCAGGAGCCACAGGCCCAGCAGCGGCACGAGCGCGAGCCCCGCGACCCTGACCGTCCCCGCCAGCCCCAGCAGCACGCCGGCCGCGATCACCCAGCCCATCCGCGGCCCGTCGAGCAGTCGAGCGGCGGCGTAGACCGCCGCCGCCACCAGGAAGCCGAACAGCGGCTCGGACAGGATCGCGTGCTCGAACAGCGCCTGGTCGCCGCCCACGAGCACGATCGCCGCCGGCACCAGGCCGGGCCACGGCGAGCCGGTCAGGCGGCGGGTGGCGCCCCACAGGAGCAGGGCCGTCGCGATGCCGAGCGCGTGCTGGACGAGCACGACGAACGCGAGCGTGGGCACGAGGCCGTGCAGCGCACGCAGGACGACCGGATAGCCGACGACCTGCATGGTCGGCCAGAAGAGCTCGTCGCGCGCGGCCATCAGGTAGGCGTGCGTGTCCGGGTAGCCGACCAGCGCGGGCTGATACGCGAGCACGTAGGCAACGCGGACCCCGATCCCGGCGACTACCAGCAGCCCCAGGACCACCAGGGCCGACCGTCCCCTCAGCGCGCCTCGCATGACCGACCAGTACCCAGGCCGGCGCGCCTCTACTTCCTCTTGACGGTCACCGTCCTCGCGACCGTCCGCGAGCGGCCGGCCGGGTCGCGCACGACGGCGCTGAGGTCAACCGTCACCTGCCCCTTGCTCCTGAGGCGGTTGCGGACCGCCTTCGGCAGGTCGAGGTCGATCGTCCTGGGCGCGTTGGAGCGCACCGAGAAGGCCCGCGCGCGGATCGCGGCGCCGTGCGAGACCCCGGACAGGCGGCCCGTGATCACGAAGTCGTTGGCGTTCGAGACGACGACCGAGAGCGGTCCCGACGCCGGTGTCCGCTGGCGGGCGAGGCGGAGGGCGACCTTGGTGTCCACGAAGAAGGTCGCGGCCCCGACCGGCCCGGCGTAGGCGCCGGCCGGCGGCTCGGCGTAGACGAAGCCGCCCGCGCCCTCGTAGCGCACGTCGCACCCCACGCGCGCGCCGCGCGAGAAGGACCGGAGCGCGAGCGTGTGCCCGGTGCCGATGAAGTCGAACCCGAACTGCTGCGTGTGCTGGAACCAGCGGTACTGCGTGGACGTCGCCCCCGGGACCGACCCCGGGTTGCACGTGACGGTGCGCCCGACGCGGACGACGCCGCTGACCGTCGGGTTCGGCACCGGCCCCGTCGGCGCGGCGGCGGGGCTCGGGTTCCCGATCACCTGGAGGATCTGGGGGCTCTGCACCCAGGTGTAGAAGCCGGGAACGCCCGGCCGGGCGCAGCCGTGCCCGGCGCTGGTGATCCCGACGAGCTTCCGCGACACGCCGCCGGTCGGGTCGACGTCGAGCGTCAGCGGCCCGCCGCTGTCGCCCTGGCAGGTGTCGGTGCCCGTCCCGCCGGCGCAGATCATCAGCGCCGGCACGTAGCCGTCGCCGTACTCGTTCAGGCACGCCTGATCGCTCTGCAGCGGTATCGGCGCGCCGCGCAGGTTGTTGTCGGACGGGGTCTGGCCGTTCTCGGCCGTGGTCCCCCACCCCGTGACGAAGCCCTGACCGTCGAAGTTGTCGTCGAGCTCCTGGCCGGTCGCGTACTGCACCGCCTGCGGCGCGTGGCCGGACGACCCGAAGCCGATCGGGCTCGCGAGGGTCAGGACCGCGGCGTCGTACGCGTCCGACGAGAGGTCGCGCCTGAAGCGGGGAGCGACCGTGACCGCCGCGACGCCCACGTGCGACTGGGAGCCGAGGTTGGCGCTGCCGTACCCGACCGTGAAGGCGCCCGGCCCGAGCACGCGCGGGTAGTTCCCGCCGTCGTCGATGGCGCAGTGGGCCGCCGTGACCACGTGGGTCGCGTCCCGGATCGAGCCGCCGCACATGTAGAGGCTGTCGCCGATCGCGATGTCGATCGAGACCTGCCACGGGTGGTCGTCGATCGACACCGACCCCCCGCCGACGATCTTCGTCTCGACGTCGCCGGCGGCGGCCGGCGCCGCGACCACGAGCGCCGCGAGCAGGGCGCAGAGGAGCCCGAGGGGCCAGGCGGTGCGAGTCGTCCGGACCGGCATGCGCACGGACTACGTTACGCCTGTCCCAGCCCGACCCGCGCACCTCACGACGCGCCGGCCGTAGTCTCCCGCCGGTGCCGGACTTGCTGCTTGGCCCGATGCTGCGCTACGCGAGCGCGACCGAGGTAACGCTGTGGATGGAGGTCGACGGGCCGTGCGAGGTGACCGTCCTCGGCCGGTCGACTCGAACGTTCCAGGCGCGCGGGCGCCACTACGCGTTGCTCGCGCTCACCGGGCTCGAGCCCGGAAGCAGCCAGGAGTACGAGGTCCACCTGGACGGCGAGCGCCGCTGGCCGCCCGAGGACGGCGACCTGCCCCCGAGCCGCATCTCGACGGTGCCCGAGACCGGCCCCGTCGAGCTCGTGTTCGGGTCGTGCCGGGTCTCCCGGCCGCACGTGCCGCCGTACACCCTGAACCCCGAGCACGACAAGCGCGGCGTAGGGGTCGACGCGCTCCGGGCGCTCGCCCTGCGCCTCCGCGACGTCGACCCGGCCGACTGGCCGGACATGCTGCTGCTGCTCGGCGACCAGGTGTACGCCGACGAGGTGCCGCCCGAGACGCTCGCGTTCATCCGCGGTCGCCGCGACGTGGAAGAGCCGCCCGGCGAGGAGGTGGCCGACTTCGAGGAGTACGTCGAGCTCTACCGCGAGGCGTGGTCGGACCCGACCCTGCGCTGGCTGCTCTCGACCCTTCCGACGGCCATGATCTTCGACGACCACGACGTCCACGACGACTGGAACACGTCCGAGGCCTGGATCGAGGAGATGCGCGCCGAGTCCTGGTGGCAGGACCGGATCACGGGGGCGCTCGCGACGTACTGGATCTACCAGCACATCGGCAACCTGTCCCCGGCCCAGCTCGACGACGACGAGCTGTTCGGGCGGGTCAAGGCGGCCGACGACGCGGGCGACGTGCTGCACGAATGGGCGACCGAGGCCGAGCGCGAGGGCGGCGGCGGCATCTGGAGCTTCTCGCGCGACCTGGCGGGCTCGCGCCTCGTCGTGCTGGACGGGCGCGAGGGCAGGGTGCTCTCGAACGGTCAGCGGAAGATGTTCGACGAGGAGGAGTGGCGCTGGGTCGAGCGCGAGGTGACCGGCGAGTTCGACCACCTGCTGATCGCCAACACGCTGCCGGTCCTGCTCGCGCCGACCTTCCACCACCTCGAGGCGTGGAGCGACGCCGTCTGCTCGGGCACCTGGGGCGGCTTCATGGCGCGCCAGGGCGAGAAGCTGCGCCAGGGGCTGGACCTGGAGCACTGGCCGGCGTTCCGCGCCTCGTTCAAGCGCCTCGTCGGGCTGGTGCGGGAGGTCGGTTCCGGCGCTCGCGGGCGCGCGCCCGCGTCGATCGTCTTCCTCGGCGGCGACGTGCACCAGGCCTATCTCTACGAGGTCGGCTTCCGTCCCGGCGACGGCGTGAAGAGCGCCGTCTACCAGGCCGTCTGCTCGCCGTTCCGGCACCCGATGGAGCGGCGCGAGCGCGCCATGATGACGATCGGCCGGCGCTCCACGGCCCTGAGGCGCCTCGCGCACGCGATGGCGCGCGCCGCCGGGGTGTCCGATCCCGAGATCGGCTGGCGCGCGAGCGAGGAGCCGACGTTCGACAACCAGATCGCCACGCTGAAGCTGGACGGGCGCAGGGCGTCCCTCTCGATCGAGTTCACGCCGCCGGGCGACGGCCGCGACGCCCAGCTCGAGACCTCGTTCGCGCGCGAGCTGGCCTGAGGGGCCGCGCGGCGCAAGCGCGCGTGCGCCCCGGCGCGAGCCGCCTGGGCGTTTGATAGGTGTTCCGCATGAACCTTCGATCTCGCTTCCCCCTCATCGCAGGCGCCGCGGCCCTCGCGGCAGTTCCGGCGGTCGCCATCGCGGCGTCCGGCACCACCACCGTCCACGGGCCGAGCCACCCCAAGGTCAACAAGCGCTTCACGGTGCGGGCCGACGGCACGACCGACAAGAAGCTCGTGCTCCAGGTCACGATCCACCGCCACGGCAAGTGCAAGTCGACCTACGGCGACGACAAGGCCAGCGGCTCCTTCGTGGCGTTCTCGCGCTTCGTGGGCCCGGGCGAGTACGACGAGAAGCGCACCGGCCTGCGCTTCACCGGCAAGACCAACGGGAACTACTGCGCCTACCTCGGCCGGCCGAGCGACCTCACGACCGACCCGCCCCTGGATCGCTCGACCAAGCACTTCCAGGTGGTCGAGGAGTAGCGATCCGGGCCCCCGCGGGGGCGCCAAAAGCGCAGGAAGTTGGCGTATTTACCGCGAATACGCCAAATAGGGGGTCAAATGGCCCCCTGACAAGGCGATCCATCTGTCAGATGCGTCATCATGCGCGGTCTTGCAAATGCCCGGACGGGACTGGCGAAATGTGCGTATCGGCTATAGGTTGGACGCGCACATAGAGCAGGCGGAGGGTTTGCGGCTTTAGACCGCGATTAACCGCCCCCCACCTGGGTAGGAAATCGCAACCCAACAAGCGGAGGGAAAAAATGCGAAGAAGTGCTCGGTCCGCGGTGCGGGCCATCATGATGGGCCTGGTTCTCGCGCTCGCCGTCCCGGCGATCGCGTTCGGCCAGGCGCAGAGTGGCACGACGGGCAGCGGTGACGGCTCCCAGAGCGGTGACGTCGCCAACACCCAGAGCAACTCGCAGAGCGCAGTCGGTACTGGCAACCAGCAGAACGCCACGAACCAGAACTGCGTCGCGGGTCGCGACTGCGTCAACAACAACGTCACGAACCAGAACTCGGCGCGCACTTTCGAGCGTGCCCCGCTTCGGGTTCGTCGTGCTCGTGTCCGCACCGTGCGCCTCGCGCACACCGGTGCTGACCTTCGGCTCCTGTTCCTGGTCGGCGGCCTCGTTACGGCCGGCGGCCTCGGCGTCCTCACCCTGAGGCGTCGCGGGTTCAATAGCTAAAGCAGTTCCGGCTCGATTCGAGCCCGCGTCCTAGAGGCGCGGGCTCGGGTCGGCCACTCGCCGCGCAGCTTCGATCCCCCGCGCGGCACCGCATCTTGCGGCTTCGTCGTAGGTTGGTCCTGTAATGACGCGCCGCCTAGCCCTCCTCCTCGCCGTAGCCGCCCTCGCCGCCTGCGCGCTGGCGAGCGCCTCCGCCGGTCCGGCCGGCGCCGCGAAGGGCATGGAGATCGCCCTCCAGGACGACGCCTCGTTCGTCTCCGAGGTCACGCTCAAGCGCAAGAAGGCGCTGAAGCTCGCGAGCAGGCTGCACGTCACGCGCATCCGCGTGAACCTCGTCTGGGTCGCGATCGTCAACAAGGGGCGCAGCAAGAAGCGCCCCAAGCACCGCCGCTACGACTTCACCTCCTACGACGCCCTGATCAACGCGGCCAAGCGGCGCGGCATAAAGCTCCAGCTCACGATCAGCGGCTTCGCGCCCAAATGGGCCACCGGCGACCACAAGGTCGGCTGCCGGAAGATCAAGCTGGGCGACTTCAAGCACTACGTGCGGGCGGTCGTGAAGCACTTCAAGCACGCCCCGGTGGACCGCTACGCGATCTGGAACGAGCCGAACTACCGCTCCTGGAACGCGCCGCTCAAGGGCAACGCCGAGCGCTACCGGAAGATGTACCTCGCGGCGTACAAGATCATCCGCACGCACCACAAGCGGGCGAAGATCCTCATCGGGGAGACCTCGCCGTCCGGCAAGAAGGGCACCTCGACCTCGCCGATCAAGTTCCTCCGGGCCATGGCCAAGGAGGGCAAGCTCAAGGCCGACGGCTACGCCCACCACCCGTACGACTACCGGCACGGCCCGCGCTGGCCCAAGACCCGCGACGCCAACGCCGCGATCAACAACCTCGACAACCTCACCGACGCGCTCGACAAGCTGGCCAAGCAGAAGAAGCTCACCACGCGGGCCGGCAAGCCGCTGGACCTCTACCTGACCGAGTTCGGGTACATGGCCAGCGGGCCCTACAAGAAGCCCGCCACGCAGCGCGCCAAGTTCCTCACCGAGGCGTTCCAGATCGCCCTCAAGAACCCGCGGGTGAAGGAGATGCTCCAGTACCTGCTGGCACCTCCGCCCCCGTTCGGGAACGAGTTCGACACGAGCATCGTGACCAAGAAGGGCAAGCCCACGAAGCCGTTCAGGGCGCTCGAGGAGTGGACCGCCAAGCAGGCGAAGGCGCACCTGATCGCCCGCCCCGTGGCGCGGTAGGCGCGAACTTCCCCGGAAGTTGCGGGAATCCGTGGCTAAAGGTCCACGGAAGTTGTGCCGATGACCTCCCCACATCGGTCATTCGTCCAGGAGGGGCGACGGCCGCGCCCACCCGCCGCGTGGGCGAGAACCGACGAGGGGAACCAATGCCGGGCACACAGACCCATGACGCCCAGGCGTCGCTGCTGCCGCGCCTGCACCCGTTCACGGCGACGGTCCTGATAGCGGGGCTGACAACGGCCGGAGCGCTCGCTCCGAGCGCCGTGGAGGTCGCGCGAGACGCCTCGGCGGCTACGTGGGCGCTCGTGGCCCTGGCGGTGCTCAGCGAGGCGCTCAGGGTCGCGGTGCCCGGCGGGCGCAGCCTCACCGACATGACCTTCTCGTCGTGCTTCGGCCTCACCCTGCTCGCCACGACCGGCATCGGGGGCGCCCTGATCGCGGTCGTCTTCTCGAACGCCGTCTGCGACGTCGCGATCGCCCGCCGGCCGACCAGCGCCGCGTACAACACCGCCCAGTACACGCTCGCCTGGGCCGCCGCCGCCGCGGTCCTCGCGCTCTGCGGCTTCGACCCCGGGCAGCCGGACCCGAGCAGCGCGACCCTGTGGGCGCTCGCCCTGGCCGGCGCGGCGTTCTTCGTCGTGAACAACGGCCTGGTCATGACGACCGAGGCGTGCGAGCTGCGCGGCGGCCTTGCGCGGCACCTGCGGCCGGGGCTCGCCTTCGCGGCGTGGATCGAGCTGAGCTGCCTCGGCGTAGCGATCCTCGTGGTGCTCGCGGGGGTGACGCTGGCCACGGCGCCGCTCCTGCTCTTGCCCGTGCTCGCGCACAGGGCAGGCCGCCGCGCGCTCCAGGCCGACCACGAGCGGCTCCACGACGAGCTCACCGGGCTCCCGAACCGCTCGCACCTGCGCGCCTGCGCTGGGCACGCGATCCGCCGCGCGGCGCGGCAGGGAACCGGCGGCACCCTCATGGTCCTCGACCTGAACGGCTTCAAGCGCGTCAACGACGCGCGCGGCCACGCGGCGGGCGACGCCCTGCTCCAGGAGGTCGCGCGCCGGCTGCGGGCGAGCATCCGCGAGGGCGACACCGTCGCGCGCCTGGGCGGCGACGAGTTCGCGGTCCTGCTGCCGGGCCACGCGAACCGGCGCACCGCCCGCGCGGCGGCCTACGGGATCGCCGACCGGATCGCCCGCCCGATCCCGCTGGGCGGCGAGGAGCACCGTGTGGGCGCCAGCATCGGGATCGTCCGCTACCCCGACGACGGCGACGACCTGGACACCCTGCTCGAGCGCGCCGACCGCGCGATGTACGCGGCCAAGCGGCGGACCGCTACGGCTTCTTCGCGATCAGGCGATATGCCGCGTTCAGCAGCCGGGATTTCGGGCTGACGAACGTGTCCGCGTAGATCGTCACGGCCTTGTCCGAGCCGTTCCTCCACGTGATCGTCTCGGCCTGACCGGCCGGCCGGCTCGAGCTGGCGAGGCGGCCCTTCGTCGAGTAGATCGTGTCGGCGCTGCGCTTGTAGATCTCGAGGTCGGGGTTGCCGAACGCCGGCTCGAGGCGCAGGCGGATCTTGTCGTGCGCGGCCACCCGGAGGCGGTAGACGTCCGCCGGGTCCTCGAGCCGGTCGATGCGCGCGCTGAGCGTGCGCGTGCCGCTGCCGGGCTTCCAGATCGGCGAGTCCGCCGAGAAGAACGTCCCGTCGACCCAGACGATGTCGTCGTTCGGCTCCTTGGGGTCGTGGGCCGGAGTCGACTTGGCCAGCGCCGCCTGGAGGTTGAGGAGCCCGAACCCGTAGGCGCGCTCCCAGCCGGGCGGCCCGAGATCGGTCGCCGAGCGGCGCATCGCCTCGACCACCTGGTCGTTCGCGAGCTGGGGCCGTCTCTGCACGATCCAGGTGGCCGCCGCGGCGACGATCGGGGACGACAGGCTCGTGCCGTCGAGGCTGGCGAAGCCATCGGCCGGACCGTCGTCGTCGAACGCCTTGGGCACCGTGGTCAGCACGTCGACGCCGGGCGCCGACAGGTCGATCGCGTTGTTCTCGCTGCTGAAGAACGCCACCTTGCGGTTCCGGTTGACGGCGGCGACCGTGAGGATGTGGGGGTCGACCGCCGGGCTCAGGGCGGTGTTGCCGTTCTGGAAGTCGTTGCCCCCGGCCGCGACGAGGATCCGGCCGCTGCCGAACGCGATGTTCGTGGCCGCGAGGTGGGCGAAGCACTCGTCGGCCGGGAACCCGTAGCTCATGTTGATCACGGACGCACCCGCCTGTCGCGCCCGGCTGACGCCCTGCACGAGGCTCGAGCAGGTCAGCGAGTTCACGGACACGATGACGCGCATCCCGGGCCAAACGCCCACGATCCCGGTGCCGTTGTCGGCCGCGCTCGCCACGCCGGCGACGGCGGTCCCGTGCTCGTCGGACGCTCCCCCCGAGGAGGTCGAGGCGACGTGGCCCTTCAGCTCCGAGTGCCGCAGGGCCGCCTGCGAGTCGGCGATCCCGAGAATTGGGCTCGCCTTCGTCACGGGCGGAGGCGTGAGGCCCTTGTCGACCACGGCCGGGAGCCACCACTGGTCCGGGGTGCGCGGGTCGGAGGGGAAGGCGGTCCGCCGCGGGATGCGCGAGTCGGGCTCGGCGAACGCGAGCAGCCTCGCCGACCGGAGGGCGGCGGCGAACGGGCGCGCCGCGCCGAGCCGGACGCGGTAGAGGCCGCTCCCCGGCATCAGCAGCGTCGCGCCGAAGCGGCGGGCGAGCCGGGCCGTCCCAGG
>DATENL010000081.1:0-45795 GCA_035275105.1 Thermoleophilaceae bacterium | reverse complement strand
GAGCCGCGGGAGCTGCCGCGCCGAGTCGCCGAGGTCGCCGTCGCAGAGGACGACGGTCCGCTCGACGCCGCGCTCCAGCAGGCGCTCGACGCCGAGGGTGGCCGCGCCGCCCTTGCCGATCCGGCCCGGCGAGCGCACGAGGTCCGCGCCGGCCTGGAGCGCGACGTGCCAGGTGCCGTCGCGCGACCCGTCGTCGGCGACCACCACGACGGCGTCCGGGAAGGCGTCGGCGAGCGCGGCGAGCGTCGCCGGCAGCCGGTCCGCCTCGTCGCGAGCGGTCACCACTATCCCGATTTCGACTGACACGGCCCGGTATCGTGCCCGACGGACCGCCCCAGCGAGCACAGGAGGAGTAGTTGCCCGACGTAGAGGCCCACATCACCGGCACCGTCTGGAAGATCGAGTGCGAGGTCGGACAGGAGATCGCCGAGGGCGACACCCTCGTGATCCTCGAGTCGATGAAGATGGAGATGCCGGTCGAGTCCGAGGACGAGGGCACGGTCAAGGAGATCAAGTGCGAGGAGGGGCAGTCGGTCTCGGAGGGCGACACATTGGTGGTCCTTGAGTAGCCAGCCCGCCGCCGAGCCCCGCGGGCGCGCGTTCGCCTCCGGGAAGCTCATCCTGGACGAGCCGGCCGAGAACGTCGTCCGGATCAAGATCTCGAACCCGGACAAGCGGGGGGCGCTCGACCACGAGATCCTCGACTGGCTCGCGACGCTGATCCAGCAGCAGGACGCCTACTGCGTGATCATCACCGGCGACGGACCGGTCTTCTCCGCGGGCTATGACATCGGCAACTTCCCCGAGGCCGGGCTCGCCGAGGAGGAGGCGGTGGACCAGACGTTCTCGCGCGAGGCCGAGAGCCTCGTGGCGCACCCGTTCACGGAGGCGATCGAGGCGATCGAGGCCTATCCCTATCCGGTGATCGCGGCGATCAACGGCTACGCGATCGGCGGTGGCCTCGAGCTCGCGGTGAGCTGCGACATCCGGGTCGCGGCGCGCGGGGTCAAGATGGGCATGCCGCCGGCCAAGATCGGGCTGATCTACTCGCACACCGGGCTGCGCAAGTTCATCGAGGTCTGCGGCGTCGGCGCGACGAGCGAGCTCTTCTACCTCGGCCGGAACGTCGACGCCGACCGCGCCTGCTCGATGGGCCTGGTCAACCAGGTGGTCGAGCCCGAGGAGCTCGAGGCGGCCGCGCTCGCGATGGCCGCGGAGATCGGCGGCAACTCGCCGCTGTCGCTCGCGGGCAACAAGGAGATCATGCGGACGCTGCGCGGGTACGGCATCACCCTGCCCGAGGAGGTGACGCGGCAGATGGTGCGGCTGCGCGAGTCGTGCTTCACCTCGGGCGACTTCGTGGAGGGCATCCGCGCGTTCGCGGAGAAGCGCCCGCCGCGCTGGAAGGGGCGCTAGGCCCAGCCGCGCGGATCGCCGCGCATCGCGGAGCCGTCCGGCCGCGCTCGTACCTTGACCGCGCCGGTGCCGTCCCCGCTCATCACCTACGAGGAAGCGATCGCCCTCGGGCGGATCGAGGACCACGCCGAGATCGAGGCGCTGGTGGAGCGCGCGTTCGAGGCTCGGGTCGATCGCTTCGGCGACTCCACCGACCTGTGCTCGCTGGTGAACGCCAAGTCCGGCGGCTGCGCCGAGGACTGCGGCTTCTGCGCGCAGTCGCGCTTCGCCGAGGCCGACACGCCCATGCACGCGATGATGACCCCGGAGCAGATCCTCGAGCACGCGCGCGCGGCCGAGGCCGCCGGCGCCCACCGCTTCTGCATGGTCACGCAGGGCCAGGGGCTGTCGAAGCGCGACTTCCAGAACGTGGTCGAGGGCGCGCGCCTGGTGGCCGAGCACACCAACCTCAAGCGCTGCGCGTCGATCGGCCACATGTCCACGGAGCGGGCCAAGGCGCTCAAGGACGCGGGCATCCAGCGGGTCCACCACAACGTGGAGACGGCCGAGTCGTACTACGACGAGGTCTCCACCACGGTCCGCTACGAGGGCCGCATCCGCACGATCGAGGCGGTGCGGGAGGCGGGGCTGGAGACCTGCGTGGGCGGGATCCTCAACCTCGGCGAGAGCCGCGAGCAGCGGGTGGAGATGGCGTTCCAGCTCGCCGCGCTCGACCCCACGAGCGTCCCGATCAACCTGCTCAACCCGCGCCCGGGCACCAAGTTCGGCGACCGCGACTACATGGACCCATGGGAGGCGGTCAAGTGGATCGCGATCTTCCGCCTGATCATCCCGGGCGCCCTGTTCCGGCTCTGCGGCGGGCGGATCGAGAACCTCGGCGAGCTCCAGCCGCTCGCGGTCAAGGCCGGCCTCAACGGCGTGATGATGGGCAACTTCCTGACGACTCTGGGCGCCGAGCCGGAGGACGACCGCGCGATGTTCGAGGCGCTCGGGCTCAACACCGCTCGGCAGCCCGACAACGGGGCCAACCCGCGGCCCGACAACCGCGACGGCTGGCTCGAGGGGCAGTCGCCGCGCACCCCGATCGACGATCTGATCGGCCGCCAGGATGAGGCGCCGATGTGGGACCCGGCCACGCAGCTGCGCCACCGCAAGAAGACGTCGGTGCCGCCGCGGCCGGACGGGGCGCCCAACGCCTTCCCCGAGGTCGTCCAGGTCGCCGGGGGGGAGCGCCTCCCTTGAGCGACGTCGCCGAGCTCCTCGACGAGCTCCGCGAGCGCGGCCTCCACCGGCGGCTGCGTCTGATCTCCGGACCGCAGGGAGCGCGCGTCCTGCTCGACGGCAAGCCGGTCCTCCTCCTGTGCTCGAACAACTACCTCGGGCTCGCCGATCACCCGCGCGTGCGCGAGGCAGCCGCCGACGCAGCGATGCGCTGGGGCGCCGGCGCGGGGGCGTCACGGCTCGTGTCGGGCAACATGACGGTCCACCGCCGGCTGGAGGAGCAGCTCGCCGCGTTCAAGCGCTCGCCGGCCTGCGTGCTGTTCGGATCGGGCTACCTCGCCAACTCGGGCACGATCTCGGCCCTCGCCCAGGAGGGGGACGTCGTCTTCTCGGACGCCCTCAACCACGCCAGCATCGTCGACGGCTGCCGGCTCGCGCGCGCCGAGACGTTCGTCTACCGCCACCGCGACGTCGAGCACCTCGAGTGGGGGCTGCGCCAGGCCGACGGGCGCGGCAGCCTGATCGTCACCGACAGCGTCTTCTCCATGGACGGCGACGTCGCTCCGCTCGAGCAGATCGTCGAGCTCGGCGCGGAGTACGACGCGCGCGTGATGGTGGACGAGGCGCACGCCACCGGCTGCCTCGGGCCCGGTGGCCGCGGGGCGGTCGCCGACGCCGGGCTCGAGGGCGAGGTCGACCTGGTCGTCGGGACGCTCGGGAAGGCCCTCGGGTCCTACGGCGCCTACGTGTGCTGCGACCGCGAGCTGGCCGACTACCTCGTCAACCGCGCCCGCACCCTGATCTTCTCCACCGCGCTGCCGCCGCCCGCCGCGGCCGCGGCGATGGCGTCGCTCGAGATCCTGCGCGAGCAGCCGGAGCGCGTGGACAAGCTGCGGCGCAACGCCGCCGCCCTGCGCGACGCCCTCCGCTCGCGCGGCGTCGAGTGCGACGAGTCGGCCACCCAGATCGTGCCGCTCGTGGTCGGCGAGGCCGGGGAGGCGATGGCGGCGTGCGAGCGGGCGCTCGCGGCGGGCGTCTTCGCCCAGGCGATCCGCCCGCCCACGGTGCCCGAGGGCACCTCGCGGCTGCGGCTGGCGGTGATGGCCTCGCACACGCGCTCCGAGCTTCGCCGCGCTGCCTCGGTCCTGGCCGACGCGCTGCGCGCGACGCCGCCGGCGCCGGTGGAGCGCGAACCGCGGCGCGTTTCGTCGCGTCCTTACGACCACCTGCGCGAAGCCGCGTAGCGTCGCCCCACGGCGACCAATGACGGCGTCCTACGCGTTCACTCGTCACTTATCCGCGCTATAGCACGGATAAGTGACGAGTCGATGCGCGGGCTGTTCATCACAGGGACCGATACCGAGGTCGGGAAGACCGTCGTGGCGGCGGCTGTCTGCGCCGCGCTGGCGGCGCGGGGCGAGCGCGTGGCCGCCTTCAAGCCGGTCGTCACCGGTCTCGACGACGACCCCGGCGACTGGCAGCGCGACCACGAGCTGCTCGCGTCGGTCGCGAGCGCGGGCCAGACGCCGGAGGAGGTCGCGCCGCTGTGCTTCGGCCCGGCGGTGTCGCCTCACCTGGCGGCGGAGCAGGCCGGCACGGCGATCGAGCCGCACGACCTGGTGCGCGCGGCGCAGGCGGCGGGCGAGCGCGCGGACGTGCTGGTCTGCGAGGGGGTCGGCGGCCTGATGGTGCCGCTGACGACCGGCTACCTGATCCGCGACCTGGCGATCGACCTGCACCTTCCGCTGTTGATCGCCGCGCGCCCCGGGCTCGGCACGATCAGCCACTCGCTTCTCACCGTTGAGGCCGCGCGCACGGCGGGCCTCGACGTGCGCGCGGTCGTGCTCACGCCGTGGCCGGACGAGCCGACGCCGATGGAGGAGTCCAACCGCCAGACGATCGAGCAGGTCGGCCAGGTCCCGGTGGCCGGGCTCCCCGTCGTCAGCCCTGATTCGCTGTCATCCGCCGGCGACGCCCTTCCCTTGCAAGACTGGCTACGGCGATGAACCTGCGCACGTTCCTGCCTCCCCTGCCGCTGCCCACCGCGGCGCCGCCGGATCCCGGTGAGCCCGCTCGTGAGCTGCCCGACCCCGGCCTGCCCGACGGCCGGCCGGCTGTGGTCGCGTTCCTGCGTCACACGGGCTGCCCGTTCGCGGAGGCGACGGCGCGCGCCCTGCGCGAGGCGGCGGGAGCCGAGCCCGACGTCGCGTGGATCGCCGTGAGCCACGCGGGCACTCAGGCGACGGCCCGCTGGCGCGACGCGATCGGCGGCATGCGTGGAGTCAGCGTGCTCGTCGACCCCGACCGGGTGCACTACGCCACCTGGGGCCTGGGGCGCACGAGCATCGGCCACTTCATGGGCCGGCGCTCGCTCGGAGACGTCGCTCACCTCGCCCGGGAGGGCATCCGCAACCGCCACCCCGCCGGGACGCGCTGGCAGGGCGCCGGTACGTTCGCCGTCGACGAGGACGGCGTCGTCCGCTGGCGCCACCTGCCCGAGTACGCGGGCGACCTGCCGGACCTAGCCGAGGCCCTGCGCGGGCTCGGCGTCTAGCTCGACCGCCGGCAGGCCGTCGAGCGACTCCGAGTTCTTCTCGCGCTGGTAGTCGCGCAACGCGTCCTCCCCGCCGGTGCGCAGCTTCTTGTCGGCCCACGCCTCGGGATGCGGGCGCTCGCCCTCGTAGCTCATCAGCGGCACGCCGTACCCGCACGAGTCGGCGATCCGCTCCACGTGCACCACGACGATCGAGCGCCGGTACTCGTCGGGGCCGGGGGCCTCGAACCCGCCGCGCTCGAGCAGCTCTCGGAAGCGCGGGTCGTCCGCCAGGACCGCCTCGCCGCGCCCGTGCAGGCGCAGGATCCGCGGCGGCCCGTCGAAGGCGCAGAGCATCACGACGATGCGGCCGTTCTCGCGCAGGTGGGCGATCGTCTCGGCCCCGCTGCCGATCACGTCGAGGTACGCGACGGTGTGCTCGTCCAGCACCCGCAGCGACCCGATCGGCCCCTTCGGCGAGACGTTCACGTGGCCGTCGCCGCGGAGCGGCGCGGTGCCGACGAAGAACAGCGGCTGCCGCGCGATCCAGTCGCGCCAGTGCTGGTCGATCTCGTCGTAGACCTTGGCCACGAGCCGAGACTAGCTAGCGCAGCTTCGTGCGCTTCGAGACGTGGAGGCCCCTGCTCGGGCGCTCGCGCGTCGGGATGCTCGCGTGGACGTCGGAGAGCTCGACCTTGAACTGGCCGTTGCTCGCGCGGTAGAGCGGATCGCTGCTCCCGACGAGCTCCAGCTTGACCGCGTGGCCCTTCCGGAACCGGTACGCATTGCCCTGCATCTGGAGGACGACCTCGCCCTTCTGGTTCGGCGTGAGCCGGTACACGCCGAAGTCCACGATCCGCTGCTTGCCGCCGGCGACGTCCCAGAGTCGCGCCACGATCTGGCCGAACCTGCCGGTGGTCCTGACCCTGGCCCGCACGGTGGGGAGCCCGACCTGCGTGAAGCCCTCCGACCTGCGGGTCGTCACGACGTCGCCCTTGCCCCGCTCTGCCGCGATCCTCTCGCAGCGGCTCTCGTGCGCCACCGGGTCGACCGCCGTGTCGACGGAGTCCCCGCCGGCGGAGGTGAGCGTCCGCGCCTTGTCGAACCCGAGCCGGAAGCTCCCCCGCGCGAGCGCTCCGTAGCTGCGGGCGTTGATCGGCCCGATCCCGAGCTGCCCCTTCGGACAGCCCTGACCGAAGACCGTGACCGAGCCGCCCAGGATCCCTCCGCCCTCGCCCCTCACGTGGCGCATGAGGAACTCGGCGCCGTCGTCGTTGAAGCGCGCGTACTGGCCCGGGGGGTCGCCGCCGGTGAAGTGCCCGATGTCGCCGAGCTGGAGGATCACCGGGGTGTCCGGGTCGCCCTCCTCGCGCGCTCGGTTGTAGAGGCGCAGCGCGTCCTGGCCCGGGAATACCGGGTCGGTCCAGCCGTTCTGGATCATCAGCGGCGTGGGTGCGCCCGCCAGCCGGAACGCGCCCTTGAACGTCCTGAACTGCTCCACGAACCCGGCGGCCGCGGGGCCGTAGGGCTCGCCCTGGTTGGCGGTCGCGCGCCAGGTCTCGAGGTCGGCGGTCGGATCGGCGCCGGCCGGCGCCAGGAAGCCCGTCACGGCGCCGCCCACGTAGAGGGCGTTGAGCAGCGACTCCTTCTCCACGCCGAACGGCCTCGACGGCACGTGCGACCCGGTGCTCAAGAGCCGGCCGTTCGGGATGAGCGAGTAGATCAGCTCACCCGACGCCCAGCGCACCCAGGAGGCCGCGATCCGCATCAGCTTGCCCTTGGGGCTTCGCCAGAGCACGAACCTTCCGTCGCGCGTGCGCACCTTGTCGCGCATGAACGCGAGCTGCGCCGATTGGAGCCCGCCGTAGCTCACGCCGGAGACGCCGATCCGCAGCGGGTCGGTCACGCCCTGGTCGGCGAGCAGGCCGAGCATGTACTGGACGTCGTGCAGCTCGAAGCGCTGGTCGGCGAAGTGGATCCAGCCCCGGTCGCACTCGGGCGAGGTCCGCGAGTCGGCCGCGCCGCACGAGCGGCCGAACCCGCGCGCGCTGGGCGTCACGACCGCGTACCCCTGCCGCGCGAAGTAGTTGTTGTTGTAGTGGAAGGTGACGGCGCCGTCGCCGACCGGGTCGGTCGACTCGAAGTTCGTCTTGCTGCCGCCGTAGCCGTGCATGAGCATCAGCGTCGGGAACGGCCCGTCGCCCGTGGCCGGAAGCGTCACGTCCACGTCCAGCGGCACGCCGTCGAAGCTCCTCACGCGCTGGGCGTCGTTCTTCGTCTCGCAGAAGCGGACGAAGTTCTCCTCCTTGCAGACGTGGCCGAACGGCTTGAGCGGCGGGGCCGCGCCGGCGGCGGCCGGCAGGACGAGGACCGCGAGCGCCGCAGCCAGCGGGGCGATGCGCCTCAAGCTCGCGCGCCCTTCCTCTCGCGCTCCGCCTCGCGCAGCTCGACGCGGCGGATCTTGCCGGTGAGCGTCTTGGGCAGATCGTCGACGAACTCGATCTCACGAGGATAGGCGTAGGCGGAGTGCCTGTCGCGCACGAATTGCTTGATCTCGTCCGCGGTCGCGTCGCTCGGCTCGTGACCCGCCGCCAGGACGACGAACGCCTTCACGATGTCGCCCCGCTTCGGGTCCGGCGACGCTACGGCGGCGGCCTCGAGCACCGCCGGGTGCTCGACGCACGCGGACTCGACCTCGAACGGGCCGATCCGGTAGCCCGCCGAGATGATCACGTCGTCGGCGCGGCCGGCGTACCAGAAGTAGCCGTCCTCGTCGAGCTGCGCCGCGTCCTTGGTGTGGAACCAGTCGCCGCCGAAGACCTCCGCGGTGTCGTCCGGGCGGTTCCAGTAGCCCAGCGGGTAGTGCGGGTTCGAGCGCGCGCGGAGGCAGATCTCGCCCCGCTCGCCGGGCGGCAGCGGCCGCTCGTCCTCGTCGAGCACCCCCACGTCCCAGCCGGGCACCGGCCGGCCCATCGACCCCTCGCGCACCTCGACCGTCGGGAAGTTCCCGCAGAGCGGGTACGACTCCGTCAGGCCGTAGTAGTCGAGCACGGTGATCCCGAACTGCTCCCGGAACCAGCGGATCACCTCCGGATTGAGCGGCTCGCCGGCCGAGCAGGTGATCCGCAGCGAGAGCGGATAGCGACTGCCGGCGGCGCTCACGGTGGTCATCGCGCGCAGCGCCGTGGGGGTCGTGAACATGTTCTGCACGCCGTGCTTGGAGAGCTGGCGCAGCTGCTCCTCGGGGTCGAACCCGCCCTTGCGCGCGTACACGAACTGCACGGCCCCGTAGCGCCACGGGCCGAGCAGCGGGCAGATGCCGGCCGCCCACGCCCACTCGCCCGACCCGTGGAAGAGCTCGCCGTCCCGGACGTCGTGGCAGAACTCGAACTCCTCGTGCGCGAGCAGGTAGCGGTGCGCGTGCAGGATGCCCTTGGCCTTCCCGGTGGTGCCGGACGAGTAGTAGAGCTGGGCCGGGTCGTCCGCCGCCGTGTCCACCACGTCGTAGCTCGCGGACGCCCGCTCGAGCTCGCGGCCCAGGTCCTCGTCGAGCACGAACACGACCTCCGCCAGGCCGTCCGGGATCCGGTGCCGGTTGGCCGAGTCGGTCACCACGACCTTCGCGCCCGAGTCGCTCAGGCGGTGCTCGATGCCCTCGTCGCCGTAGAGCACCGACATCGACAGGAGGATCGCGCCGTGCTTGTAGGTGCCGAGGAAGACGGCGGCCGTCTCGGGCAGCGACGGCAGCAGGGTCGCGACGCGGTCGCCGCGCTCGACCCCGTGGGCCTGGAGCACGTTCGCGAACTTGTTGGAGAGGTCCTGGAGCTCGCCGAAGCTCACCCGCCGCTCGTCGCCGCGCCAGTCCTCCCAGACCATCGCGAGCCGGTCGCGCGGGTGCTTGTCGCAGACGTCGCGGGCGATGTTGTAGCGCGGCGGGACCTCCCAGCGGTGCTGCGCGACCATGTCGTCGTAGTCGCCGAGCCGGTACTTGCGGAAGCCCATCGCACTCTCCTGTCTCGCCTGGTTCCGTCCTTGTACACGATTACGGTCAGGTCATGGGACTTGCCGCCGACGATCGGCGCTTTCTCTGGCATCCGTTCACGCAGCAGCGCGGTTGGGAGCAGGAGGAGCCGGTGGTGGTCACGGACGCCGACGGGTGCTGGCTCGTGGACGACCGCGGCCGCCGCTACCTGGACGGCGTCTCGTCGCTGTGGTGCACGGTCCACGGCCACCGCCACCCGGCGCTCGACATCGCGGTGAAGGACCAGCTCGACCGTGTCGCGCACAGCACGATGCTCGGGCTCACGCACGAGCCGGCGATCGAGCTCGCCAGGCGGCTGGTGGAGCTGGCGCCGCCCGGCCTCGCGCGCGTCTTCTACTCGGACAGCGGCTCCACCGCCGCGGAGATCGCGCTCAAGATGGCGTTCCAGTACTGGCAGCAACGCGGCGGGGCCGACGCCCGCCGCACCCGCTTCGTCTCGCTGCGCGACGCCTACCACGGCGACACGATCGGCTCGGTCTCGGTCGGCGGCATCGACCTGTTCCACTCGATGTACCGGCCGCTCCTGTTCGACGCGCTGAGGGCAGAGCCCGGCGACGCCGCCGACATGGAGCGCGTGCTCGACGAGCACGGCCACGAGGTGGCGGCCGTGATCGTCGAGCCGCTGGTCCAGGGCGCCGCGGGGATGCTCGTGCACCCGCCGGGCTACCTGCGAGCGGTCCGGGAGCTCTGCGACCGCCACGGCACGCTGCTGATCTGCGACGAGGTCGCCACCGGCTTCGGGCGCACCGGCCGCATGTTCGCGTGCGAGCACGAGGACGTCGCGCCCGACCTCATGTGCCTGGCGAAGGGGATCACCGGCGGCTACATGCCTCTGGCCGCCACCCTGGCCACCGAGCGGATCTACGAGGGCTTCCTCGGCGAGCACGAGGAGTTCCGCACGTTCTTCCACGGCCACACGTACACGGGCAACCCGCTCGCGTGCGCCGCCGCCCTCGCCAACCTCCGGCTGTTCGAGCAGGAGGACACGATCGCGCGGCTCCAGCCGAAGATCGAGCTGCTCGGCGAGCTGCTCGAGCCGGTCGCGGCGCTCGCGCCGGTCGCCGAGGTGCGCCGCCGCGGCTTCATGGTCGGCATCGAGCTCCAGGGTTTCCCGGTCGAGGCCCGGATGGGCCACCAGGTGACGCTCGAGGCTCGCCGCCGCGGCGCGATCGTCCGCCCGCTCGGCGACGTCGTGATCCTGATGCCGCCGCTGGGCATCCGCGCCGACGAGCTGCGTCAGCTCGTGGAGATCACGACCGCGGCGATCTCAGCCGCAACGGCCGCGCACGCGGACGGCGCCGGTCTACCGCGCGCCGCCTAGTCGCGCCACCGCAAACAGCGGCCAATAACGGCAGCCCGAGCGATCGAGTGGTCACTTATCCCGGCTATAGCCCGGATAAGTGACCACTCGATGTGAATCCCCGCCACGACGCCGAGCCGCGGCGGGAGCGCCGGCGACGCTTAGCGAGGCGAGCGGAGGTCTCGACGTGCCCCGAGGGGGGCTCTCTGAGTGAGCGAAGCGAGCGTACCCCCGAGGGGGATGTCGAGACCTCCGCTCGCCGAGCGGCGAGGCGCGGCGCTACTCGTACGGAGAGAAGTCGCGCTTCCGCGCCCCGCACACAGGACACATCCAATCGTCCGGAATGTCCTCGAACGCGGTCCCGGGCGGGACGCCGCCGTCCGGATCGCCCTCCGCGGGGTCGTAGATGAACCCGCACGACTCGCAGATCCAGAGCTGAGCCTGCTCCTGCTGGGTGCCTGCCTCCACGCGGCGACAGGTTACCGAAGGTCTGGCGCCCGCTCGCGCGAGTAGGCTGGCTTTCGTGGAGGTCGATCGCCCCGGCCCCGGGGAGGAGCTGAACACCGGCGCGGAGAGGCCGGCCCGCCAGGCGGCGACGGCGATCGTCCTGCGCGACACGGCGGACGGCCCCGAGGTGCTGCTCGTCCAGCGGAACCCCGATTCGCGCTTCATGGGCGGCGCCTGGGTGTTCCCGGGCGGCGCGGTGCACGACGACGACGCGGGGCACGCCGGCGCGGCTCTGCGCGAGCTCGAGGAGGAGGCCGGGATGCGGCTCGCTGACGTCGAGCAGCTGGTCCCGTTCTCGCGCTGGATCACCCCCGCAGAGGTGAAGACCCGCTTCGACACGCTGTTCTTCGTGGCCGAGTCGCCGCCCGACGCCGAGCCGCGCGTCGACGGAGCCGAGTGCGTGGACGCGCGCTGGATCCGTCCCGCGGACGCGCTCGCCGAGTTCCAGCGCGGTGACCTGCTGCTGGTGTTTCCCACGATCAAGCACCTGGAGGAGATCGAGGGCTTCGGCTCGGTCGAGGAGGCGCTCGCGGGCGCGCGCACGCGCGAGGTGACCCCGGTGCAGCCGCGGGTGGTCGTGAGCGACGGCAGCGCGAAGGTCCTCATGCCCGGGGAGCCGGGATATGACGACTGACGGCGCGTCCGCCGCATCCGCAACCCGCGCGACCGTTCCGGTTTAGGGCTCCAGTGCGAAGGATCGCTCAGACGGCCCTGATCGGCGCGATGGCGCTCGCGGCGCTCGCGGGCGTCGCGCTCGCGAAGAACTTCGAGGGCACTCCCGCCAACGACAACCTGATCGGCACCGCCCGCCCCGACGGCATGTGGGGCGAGCAGGGCGACGACCGAATGACCGGCAGGAAGGGCAACGACTACCAGGAGGGCGGGCCCGGGAGCGACACGATGATCGCCGGCAAGGGCGACGACCTGGCCATCGGGGGCAGCGGCAACGACCACATCCAGCTCGGCCCGGGCAACGACGTGACCTACGCCGGACCGGGCACCGACGAGATCCTCGGCGAGGACGGCGAGGACGTCCTGCTCGGCCAGGTCGGCAACGACCGCCTGTACGGCGGGCCCGATCCGGACCGCCTCTACCCCGGCGACGGCGTCGACTACGCCGACGGCGGCGAGGGCCCCGACCAGGTCTTCGCCGGGAGCGGCAGCTCGCAGCTGATCGGCGGCCAGGGCAACGACACGCTCGAGGGCCGGGCCGGCACCTTCATCGTCGACGCCGGCGCCGGGCGCGACCGGGTGACGGTGGGCGCCGGGAACGACCACGTGATCGGCGGGATCGGCCACGACACGGTGGACGCGGGCGCCGGCGACGACACGATCGACGTCGACGACGGCCTGCGCGACGAGGTCAAGTGCGGCGACGGAGCCGACACCGTGACCGCCGACAAGGCCGACGTCCTCGTGGACTGCGAGAAGGTCACCCGCTAGGCCGGGCGCGGCCCGGCGGCCGCGAGCGGGTATAACGGGGGCCGTGGCGCAGGACGGCCTGACCATCGCGGTGACCGGTCCGACCGGGGACCTCGGCATCGCGCTCGTGTCCGCTCTCGAGCGCTCGCGCCGCGTGAAGAAGGTCGTCGGCATGGCCCGCCGGCCGTTCGACCCCGGGTCGCAGGGCTGGAAGAAGACCGAGTACCGCCAGGGCGACGTGCAGGACCAGGCGAGCGTCCGCGACGCCGTCAAGGGAGCCGACGTGGTCGTGCACCTGGCGTTCACGGTCATCGAGGCGAGCGAGAAGAGCCACGCCGTCAACGTCGACGGCTCGCGCAACGTGTTCGAGGCGGCGGTGGACGCCGGCGCCGAGCGCATCTGCTACGCGTCGAGCGTCGCGGCCTACGGGTTCCACGACGACAACCCCAACTGGCTGACGGAGGACGTGCCGCCGCGCGGCACCGACTCGATGCCCTACTCCGCCCAGAAGGCCGAGGTCGAGAAGGTGCTCGGCGAGGTCCTGATCAAGACCCAGCGCACGGGGGCGTGGGTCTTCCGCCCGTGCATCGTCGCCGGCCCGACGGCCGACACGTTCCTGCGCGAGCTCCCGTACTTCCGCCTCGGCGAGCGCCTGCCCGACGGCGTGATGCGCTTCCTCCAGGGCATGCCGATCCTGAAGCCGGTCATCCCCGACGCGGGGCCGCAGTTCCAGCTCGTCCACGAGGACGACGTCGCGTCGGCGTTCGTGGCCGGCGCGCTCGGGCGCGGCGACCCCGGGCCCTACAACCTCGCCGCACGCGGCCGCCTCGGCCTCAGCGACGTCGCCGACGCGCTCGGGTGGTACGCGGTGCCGCTGCCCGACGCCGCGGTGGAGGCGACCGCGGAGGTCGTGACCCGCCTGCCCGGCCTGCCGGCGGAGTTCAGCTGGCTCCAGGCGGCACGCAAGCCGGTCTGGATGCGCACGACCCGCGCGCAGAAGGAGCTCGGCTGGAAGCCCAAGCACACGGCGAAGGCGACCCTCAAGCAGATGATCGACGCGTTCCGCGAGGAGAACGTCGACCGCGTGACCGACTGACTCGCGCCGGCGCTACAGCGCCGCGCGGAACAGCCCGGCGAAGTCGTCCTCGCTCGGATCGCGCGGGTTGAGCAGCGTGCAGCCGTCGCCCATCGCGCCGTCCACCAGCGCGGGGATGCCGTCCTCGGGCACGCCCACCAGCGACAGCCGCGTCGGCAGCCCGAGCGAGCCCACGAGCCCGGCCACGTGCGTCGCCAGGCGGTCGCCGACCTCCTCGTCGGATCCGCCCGACTCGAGCCCGAGGACCTCGCTCACGTCGCGGTAGCCGTCGGCCGCCGGCCCGCCGCCCGCGGCGTTGAAGCGGATCACGTGCGGCAGGTTGATCGCGTTCGCCACGCCGTGGGGCACGCCGAACTGCCCGCCGCACGGATGCGACATCGAGTGCGTGGCGCCCAGGTTGATCGTGATCGCCAGCGACGCCGCCACGAGCATGTTCCCGCGCGCGTCCTCGTCGGCGGGCTCGTGCACGGCGCGCTCGAGGTTGTCGCGAATCAGCCGCAGCGCGTGCAGTGCCGTCGCCTGCTCGTGCGGGCTCGAGTCGTTCGAGACGTAGCCCTCCACGGCGTGCGTCATCGCGTCCATGCCCGTGGAGGCGGCGATCGGGGGCGGGAGCGTGGCCGTCGCGTCGGGGTCGAGGATCGCGAGCCGCGGGTAGAGCGGGAAGTCCGCGAGCTCGAGCTTGACCCGCGCCTCCTCGTCCTTGATCACCGCCGCGATCGAGACCTCCGACCCCGTTCCCGCGGTGGTGGGGATGCAGGCGAGCGGCCGAAGCGGCAGCGGCGGCCCCATCCCGTCGCCCTCGCGCGGCAGCGTGAACGCGCCCTCGTAGTCGTGCACGGAGCCGCCGTGCGTGAAGAGGGTGTCGGCCACCTTCGTCGTGTCCATGACCGACCCGCCGCCCACCGCGAGGAACGAGTCCGCCCCGGCCTCCTTCGCCGCGGCGGCGCAGCGCTCCACCACGGCGGTCGAGGAGTCCTGCGGCACCCCGTCGAAGACGCCCGCCAGCTCGAGCCCGCCGTCCTCGACGCCCGCCGCGACGCGGTCGACCAGGCCCGTGGCCCGGATCACCTCGTCGGTGACGACGAACACTCGCGCGGCGCCCTCCTTCACGAGCTCGAACCCGGTGCTCTCGAGGAGCCCGCGCCCGGACACCACACGCGTCGGGGCGACGTACTGCGCGAAGTCCTTGAACGGCGACCGGCGCGCGGGGCCGTCGCTAGGCAACTACGCGGCCTCCATGAGGTCGTCGCGGCCCGCGTCCGTGAGCATCTGCTTGTAGCGCGGGAACACCGGCTTGACGAGCGGGACCAGCTTGAGGATCTTCGCCACCGGCCCCTTCGCCTTCATCTGCCCGCGCGCCAGCGCGACTGTCACGTTGACCTTGCCGAGCCAGAACTTGTGGGCGGTGTCCGCCTCCATGGTCATCAGCACCTCGGCGTCCATCTCGCTCGAGCCGAGGTCGACCTGGGGATCCTCCCCCTCCTGCATCCGGACCGTGATCTGCGACTCGGGCTTCGAGAACTGGTACTGGACGATCGTGTTCGCCCTCTGGAACCTCGGCCACAGCTCGTCGTCCTCGGCCAGGTCGAGGAAGAGCTGGCCTATGTACTGGTAGACCTCTTGCTCGTCTTTGAAGTAGGGCATGGCGCGCATTCTCCCCTACTTGGGCTCGAGGCGGTAGACGCCTCCGCCGAGCGACGTGGCGTACACGCGGCCGTGCGAGTCCTCGCCGAACGACGACAGGTTGGACAGGCTGAGCGATGTCGCGCGGTTGCCGTGGGCGCCGTCGGACGCGAGCCGCACGGAGAAGATGCGCGAGACGCAGTTGTCGCCGTAGACGTACCGGCCGTAGAGCGAGCCGAGCCGCTTGTCGCGCACCACGTAGCCGCCGATCAGGGCGCAGAAGCCGTCGTCGTGGCTTGGCGCGAGCACCGGCTTGCGGGCGTGCGGGGCCGTCCCCGACCCGTAGCGGCTGAAGCCCTCCCAGACGCTCCAGCCCCAGTTGGCGCCACGCCCCCGGTGCGGAGCGAAGTCGATCTCCTCGAACTCGTTCTGGCCGACGTCGCCGATCGTCAGCGCGCCGGTCTTGCGGTCGAAGCTGAAGCGGAAGGGGTTGCGGAGCCCGTACGCCCAGATCTCGCGGCGAACGCCGCTGCGGTCCGCGAACGGGTTGCTGGACGGGACCCGGTAGCCGCCGCCGGGGCGGGGATCGATCCGGATCAGCTTGGCGAGCAGCGTCTTGAGGCTCTGGCCGGAGCCGAACGGGTCGCCGGCCCCGCCGCCGTCCCCGAAGCCCGCGTAGAGCATCCCGTCCGGGCCGGTCTGGAGCTGGCCCCCGTTGTGGTTGCCGTAGGTGCGGTGGCCGACGCGGAGGACGTTCCGGCGCGAGCTCCGCACGGCCACGTCGGCGTTCGCCTTCGAGCGGCGGAACTGCTGGATGCGGATGTCGCCCGTCTCGTCGGTGAAGTAGACGTAGAAGCGGCGCGAGGTCCTGTAGTCGGGCGCGAACGCCATCGAGAGCAGCCCGCGCTCGCCGCCCGACTCGACGTCGCTCCTGATGTCGAGGAACGGGCGGGCAACCGCCTGGCCGTTGCGTACCAGGCGGATCCGACCGCCCTGCTCGACCACGAAGAGGCGCGACGGGTCGCCCGGCGGGCCGATCGCGTACACGGGGGTGTCGAAGGTCGCGATCCGGTCGAGGCGGACACCGGTGGCCGCGGTCGTGACGTCCGGGCTTGCCGCGGCCGCGGTCGATTGCGACGAGCGCTCGTCGCCGCTGTCGCATCCGGCCGCCAGGGCGATCAGGACGAGGACGAGAGCGGCACGGCGGGGCACCCACCCCAGGCTACGACGCGACCGCCTTGTAGTAGCGGACGGCCAGCCCGGTGAGGAGCGTCTCGAAGCACTCCTCGACCGCGAGCCCGTTGTCGTCCGCGTAGCCGCGCAGTCCCCGCCGCTCGATCTCGTCCGCCTGGCCGATCACCTCGTCGACGAGGTCCGGGTGCCGGTCGCTGAAGTACGCGCCCATCGAGTACAGGCTCGTGTCCATGAGGGACTCGAGGAAATCGTCGCGGCCGCGGTCGCTCTCCGCCATGCGGCCGGAGGTTAACGTTGCGGGCGTGGCCGGCCGCGACGAGCTGATCGCCTTCCTCGACGAGCTGCTAGAAGTGGCGAGCTTCGACGACTACGGCCCGAACGGGCTACAGGTCACCGGGGCGGACGAGGTCGACCACGTCGTCACGGGCGTCTCCGCCCACCGCGAGCTGTTCGAGCGCGCGGCGGAGGCCGGCGCGGACATGGTGCTGTGCCACCACGGCATCCTCTGGGGCTCCGGCCCGGCGCCGATCGACGCGCGCATGAAGGGCCGCCTCGTGCCGTTGTTCGACGCCGACATGTCCCTCGCGGCCTACCACCTCCCGCTCGACGCGCACCCCGAGGTCGGCAACAACGCCCTGATATGCGAGCGGCTGGGTCTGGCCCGCGGCGAGCCGTTCGGCGAGGCGCGTGGCCGTGCGGTCGGGTTCGTGGGGCACGCCGGCGAGCCGCTCGCGCTCGAGGCGCTCGCCGAGCGCTGCTGCTCGACCTTCGGGCGCGACCCGCTGGTGTTCGAGGGCGACGGGCGCCCGGTGAGCACCGTCGGGATCGTCTCGGGCGGCGGCGGCGGGACGATGGCCGACGCGATCGGCCTCGGGCTCGACGCCCTGCTCACGGGCGAGCCCGAGGAGCCCGCGATGGCCGACGCCCGCGAGACCGGGGTCGCATTCCTCGCATGCGGCCACTACGCGACCGAGACGTTCGGCGTCCGGCGCCTGGGAGAGCTCCTGGCGGAGCGCTTCGGCCTTGCTCACACCTTCGTCGAGATCCCGAACCCCGTGTAGGCGTCCTCGGCGGCGATTTAGGCCCGGAAACCGCGCATTTTGCGCCGGAACCGTTGCGCCGTCCGCCGGAAGAGGTAACAATGCCGATGGCGATCGTAAGCGACGGAGGGAGACAAACTCCATGGCGATCCACCTGACGCCCACCGAGCTCGCGCGTGAAGCGGGCATGCACCGCCGAGAAGTCATCGTGAAGTGCATGGAGCTCGGAGTGCCGATCTTCCAGGGACGGATCGACAAGACCCTCTTCCTGTCCTCGCTGAAGGAAGCTCAGAGCAAGACCGTCGGGCCCCAGCTCGCCAGCGCCTAGAGCGCTCGGTCCCACATAGAATCGAACCTCCCCGCAAGCTCCCAGGGAGGATCGATGGAAGCAGCCGTCTCCGCTCGAGAGTTCGGCACCGGCACGAGCACCATGGCCGCGCAGCTGCCGGCCGACGTCGCCAAGCACTCCGGTAAGCCCGCGCTTCGCTACAAGGCCGGCGACGAGTGGCGCGACATCTCGTACGACGAGGTCGGCGAGGCGGTCCGCGAGATCGCTCTCGGGCTCGTCGACATCGGCATCCAGCCGCGTGAGCGCGTCGCGATCCTCAGCCACACGCGCCCCGAGTGGACGCTCGTCAACTTCGGCATCCTCACCGCCGGCGCCACGTCGGTCTCGATCTACCAGACCAACTCGCCGGAGGAGTGCCACTACGTGCTCGACCACTCCGAGTCGCGCGCGGTGTTCGTGGAGGACGGCGAGCAGCTCGCCAAGATCCGCCAGGTCGAGGGCGAGCTCCCGAACCTCGAGCACGTCATCGTCATGGCGCCGGAGGAAGGCCTCGACCTGGGCGACGCGCTCAGCCTCGACGAGCTGCGCGAGCGCGGTCGCGGTCGCGACGCGTCGGAGTGGGAGCAGCGGATCGAGGGCGTCACGCCCGAGGACCCGTGCGTCTTCATCTACACGTCCGGCACGACGGGCCCGCCCAAGGGCTGCGTGCTCACGCACGGCAACTACGCGTCGATCCGGGAGATGATCTTCCGCGAGGGCACGCTCCAGGCGGACGAGGTGATCTACCTCTTCCTGCCGCTGGCGCACTCGTTCGCCCTGCTGATCCAGTTCCTGTCGCTCGACCTCGGCAGCGTGCTCGCCTACTGGGAGAAGGACCCGCAGAAGGTGATCCCCAACCTGATGGAGGTCAAGCCGACCTACTTCCCGTCGGTGCCGCGGATCTTCGAGAAGCTCTACACGCTCGCGATGTCGAACGCGGAGGATCCCGAGCTGCTGCGCAAGGCCGTCGACGTGGGCATGCGCGTCCGCCAGATGCGCGAGCGCGGCGAGGAGGTGCCGGCCGAGCTCCAGACCCACTTCGACCAGGCGGACGAGAAGCTGTTCAAGAACGTCCGGGCGCTGTTTGGCGGCCGGATGCGCTACTGCGCGAGCGGCGCCGCGCCGATCGCCAAGGAGATCCTCGAGTTCTTCTACGCCTGCGGCGTGCCGGTGCTCGAGGGCTGGGGGATGACCGAGACCTCGACCGCGGCGACGGTCAACCGGCCCGAGGAGTACCGGCTCGGCTCGGTGGGCAAGCCGCTGCCGGGCGTCGAGATCAGGATCGCCGACGACGGCGAGATCCTGCTGCGCGGAGCGAACATCTTCCGCGAGTACTACCGCAACGAGGACGCGACCCGCGAGGCGCTCGAGGGCGGCTGGCTGCACACCGGCGACGTCGGCCGGATCGACGACGACGGCTTCCTCTACATCACCGGCCGCAAGAAGGACATCATCATCACCGCGGGCGGCAAGAACATCACCCCGGCGAACCTGGAGAACGACGTGAAGCAGTGCCGCTGGGTCTCGCAGTGCGTGGTGATCGGCGACCGCCGTCCCTACCTCGTGGCGCTCGTGACGCTCGACCCCGAGGAGGTGCCGGCGTTCGCGGAGCAGCACGGCCTGAAGCCCGAGGACGTGGCCGGATCGGACGAGATGCGCGCCGAGGTCCAGCGCGCCATCGACGAGACGAACGCGAAGGTGGGCCGCGTCGAGCAGATCAAGAAGTTCGAGATCCTGCCGCACGACCTGTCGCAGCCGACCGGCGAGCTCACGCCCACGCTCAAGGTCAAGCGCAACGTGGTGGCCGAGAAGTACGGCGACCGGATCGAGGCGCTGTACGCGGCGTGAGTTCCGGGCGAGCTAGCTAGAGTCGGCGGATGGCGAGCAACGATCCCACGGACACCGGCGGGCTGTTCATCGGCCGCCGCCCCGGTACCGCACCGATGCGGTACCGGCCGAAGCCGCCCGAGGCGGGCCGGGTCCGCCAGCGCGCCGACCAGGGCTTCGCCTACTTCCTGCTGGCGATCGAGATCCTGCTCTGCGTGTCGATCTGGGGGCCGCAGCCGCTGGGCTGGCTCTGGGTCGGGTCGCACGTGAAGTACTGGACCGACTCGATCAGCGCCGGGATCGTGACCGCGTTCGCCGGCATGCTCCTGACGCTGTTCGTGACCCTGGCGATCGCCAAGCGCGTCGACCACGCATGGAAGCTGGTCCGCCGCGCCGGCGGGATCCAGCAGGAGCGCGGCGCGCTCGAGCGGATCATGATCATCGCGCTGATGATCACCGCCGCGGGCTTCGCGTTCTGGTTCTTCATCCTCACGGGACCGGGTCCGACGCTCGCCCCGCGGGAGTAGCCGCGGCGGATGGGCCTGCTCGACTACTACCGCCAGTTCGACGACGTCGACCAGGAGTCCGTCAACCGCGTCCTGCGCGAGCGCCGCCGCCGCGAGCGCGAGCTGGCGCTGGCCGAGGTCCCGACGATGGACCTCACCAACACCGAGTGGCCCGACATGCCGCACTCGGAGATCATGAACGCGGCCATCTACGCGGCCCGCGGTCGCGTGAACAACTACCCGGACCGGCACGCGGGCCAGGTCAGGCGGCTGCTTGCCGAGCGCCACGGGGTCGAGGCCGAGCAGATCGTGGTCGGCAACGGCGCCGCCGAGCTGCTCCAGGCGACCGCGCTCGTGCTGCTCGGCCAGGGCGACGAGCTCGTCACCCCGTGGCCCTCCCACCCCCTCTTCCCGCTGATGGCACAGCGCGCCGGAGCTCGACCCGTGGCCGTCGATCTCGCCTCCGGCACGGTCGACCCGGACGCCCTGCTCGCAGCGGTCACGGAGCGCACACGAGCCGTGGTGCTCTGCAACCCCAACGACCCGACCGGTACCTACCTGCCCGCCGAGCGGGTCGCGGCGCTCGCCCGCGCGCTGCCCGAGCACGTGCACCTGCTCGTGGACGAGGCCTACATCGAGTTCCAGGACGTCGAGGCGCGCGACTCCGTGCTGCGGCTGGTCGACGCGTTCCCCCGCATAGTCGTGTTCCGCACCTTCTCGAAGGTCTACGGGCTCTCGGGCCTGCGCGCCGGCTACGCGGTCGCCTCGCCCGCCGACGCGTCGCTGCTCGCCTCGATCGCGCCGGCGCTCGGGATCAACGTCCTGACCCAGGCCGGCATCACGTACGCGCTCGAGATGGGCGAGAGCGAGATCGCGCGCCGCCGCGAGCTCGTGGTCGAGCAGCGCACGCGCCTGCTGGACGAGCTGCACGATCTGCCCGTGGACGCACCCCCGTCCGAGGCGAACTTCGTCTGGCTGCACGCGACGGGCCTGACGGGCGCGCAGCTCGCCGCCGGCATGGAGGAGGCCAAGGTGCTGGTCGCGCCCGGCGCGCCGCTCGGCGCCGACGACCACGTGCGCGCGTCGATCCGCGGCCGGGCGGCCACGGACCGACTGCTGCGCGCACTCCGCGAGGCCACCGGAGCGGTCTGACGCTCCGTCAGCCGGCGTCCCAGTCCTGGCGCACCTGGGTGAGCCGGAGGGCGTTGCCGGACGGGTCCCGGAAGCCGGAGTCGATGCCGTAGGGGTACTCCTGCGGCTCCTCCGTGAACTCCACGCCGCGCCCCCGGAGCTCCTCGTATGAGGCCTGGCAGTCGTCGGTCCTGAGGAAGACGGTGCCGGCGAAGCCCTTCGCCATCAGGTCGCGGACCTGCGCCGCCGTGTCCTCGTCCATCACCGGCGGGCCCGGGATCGCCATCAGCACGATGGCCAGGTCGGGCTGGCTCGGCGGGCTCACGGTGAGCCAGCGGAAGTCGCCCATCTCGGGAAGCGTGGCGTCCGAGCGGACCTCCATGCCGAGCTTCTCGGTGTAGAAGGCGAGCGCTTCGTCCTGGTCGTGGACCCACAGCTGGGCGTTCGCGATCGAGATCATCAGGTGCTCCTCGGTGTCGGGAAACGGTGCGCCGCCAAGCTAATCGCGCGGCGGGCGGCTGTCTTCTCGAAACGTGCGGCGTTGCGGCCGCGCGTACGCGCGGACCACGCAGGCCGGCACCAGCGCGCGCTCGGCAGCGGGCGGGTAGGCGGCGCGGTAGGCGGTCGGCGACATGCCGTAGGTGCGGCTGAAGCTCGTGGTGAAGGAGCCGAGGCTCTGGAGGCCGACCGAGAAGCAGATGTCGGCCACCGAGCGATCGGTGTTGCGGAGCAGGGCGGCGGCGCGCTCGAGCCGGCGCGTCAGGAGGTAGGCGTGCGGCGGCTCGCCGAAGGCGCGGCGGAACTCGCGGCTGAAGTGGGCGCGGGAGAGGCCGGCCGCGCCCGCCATGTCGTCCACCCCGAGCGGCTCGAAGTAGCGCGCGTCGGCGAGATCCTTCGCGCGGAGCAGGTGCCGGGCCGGAGGGACGAACGCCATTTCGCGCCAGTATGCCGCGCCGCGAGGTAGCTTCTCGCGCGGATGAGCAGCCACGTACTGGTCGACCGCCTGCAGTTCACGCTCACGGTCACCTTCCACTACCTGTTCCCGATCCTCACGATGGGCCTCGCGCTGTTCATCGCGTGGCTGAAGTCGGTCGCCTACCTGGGTCGCGAGGACCACCGGATCCCGCTCCTCCGCAAGACCGAGGAGGAGCGGGCCGACCACGAGGCGTGCGCCCGCTTCTGGGCCAAGATCTTCGCGGTCAACTTCGCGATCGGCGTCGTCACCGGCATCCCGCTCGAGTTCCAGTTCGGCACCAACTGGGCGAGGTTCTCCAACTACGCGGGCGGCGTGATCGGGCAGACGCTGGCGATGGAGGGCGTCTTCGCGTTCTTCGCCGAGTCCGTCTTCCTCGGGATCTTCCTGGCCGGCCGCGAGCGCGTGAGCGCGCGGGTGCACTGGATCTCGGCGCTGTTCGTGTTCGCGGGGTCGTGGCTGTCGGGCTTCTTCATCATCGCCACCAACGCCTGGATGCAGCACCCGGTGGCCTACTCCGGCGCCGGCGACAAGGTCCAGCTCGACTCCTTCTGGGGGCTCGTCACGAACCCGTGGGTGCGCTGGCAGTACCTGCACAACATGGGCGGCGCGGCCGTCACCGGCGCGTTCGTGCTCGCCGCGATGGGCGCGTTCTTCGTGCTCACCGACCGCCACCACCGCTTCGCGCGGATCAGCCTTCGCGTGGGCGTGGTCGGCGCGCTGATCTTCTGCGTGCTCCAGATCTTCCCGACCGGGGACCGCGCGGCGCACGACGTCTCGGTGCACCAGCCGGCGACCTTCGCGGCGATGGAGGGCATCTTCGAGACCGAGAAGGGCGCGCCGCTCGTGATCATCGGCAACCCCGACACCGAGAAACGGCGGCTCGACTCGTCGATCGGGCTGCCGCACTTCCTGTCGTTCCTCACGTCCAAGCGCTGGGACTCGACGACCACGGGCCTCAACGACATCCGCGAGGACGAGTGGCCCGACTCGGTCCCGCTCGTCTACTACGCGTACCACATCATGGTGGGGCTGGGCACGCTGCTGCTGCTGATCGCGCTCGGCTCCGCGTTCCTGCTCTGGCGCGGCCGGCTCCACACCTCGCGGCCGATGCTCTGGGCGCTGATGCTGGCGTTCCCGTTCACCTACATCGCCAACATCGCCGGCTGGACGACCGCGGAGACGGGGCGCCAGCCGTGGATCGTTTACGGGCTCCTGAGGACGAAGGACGCCGCGTCCCCGGCCGACTCCGTGCCCGCGGGCACGGGCATCTTCACGCTGCTCGGGTTCGCCGGCCTGTACCTGTTCGTCGGATTGCTGTTCGTGATCCTGATCGCCCGGATCGTCGCCAAGGGCCCCGACGACCCCGAGCTGCCGACCACGTCCACGCGCGCGGCGGAGGAGCTCGCCTGATGGAGACCGCCTGGTTCTGGTTCCTGGCGGCCATGGTCACGATCTACGTGATCCTCGACGGGTTCGACCTCGGCGTCGGCGCGCTGCACCTCCTCGTGGCGCGCGACGAGCGCGAGCGCGAGGAGGCCACGGCGGCGATCGGCCCGGTCTGGAACGGCAACGAGGTGTGGCTGATCGCGGCCGGCGGCGTGCTGTTCATGGCGTTCCCCAAGGCGTACGCCAGCTCGTTCAGCGGGCTCTACTTCGGGCTGATACTCGTGCTGTGGCTGCTGGTGGGGCGCGGGCTGGCGCTCGAGCTGCGGCACCAGGTGGATCATCCGCTGTGGCGCACGGCGTGCGACACGGTCTTCGCGCTCTCGTCGGGCGCGCTGGCGCTGGTGTTCGGCGTCGCGCTCGGGAACGTGGTGCGGGGCGTGCCGCTGGGCGCCGACGGCTACTTCAGCCTGCCTCTGTTCGAGACGCTCAACTGGTACGCGCTGCTCGTCGGCGCGTTCGGGCTGGTCGTCCTGTGCACGCATGGCGCGAGCTTCCTGGCGCTGCGCGGGACCGGCCAGCTCGCGGCCCGGGCGCGGCTGTGGGCGCGCCGGCTCGTGTGGGCCGAGGCCGTGCTGTTCGTGGCGATGATCGGCCCCACGTACTCGGTCCGCGACGAGATGCTGACGAACCTCGTCGACCAGCCGTGGAAGCTCCTGTTCCCGCTGCTGGCGGCCGGCGCCCTCGTCGGGATGATCGTCTGGCAGCGCCGCGACGCATGGGGGCGCGCGTTTGCCGCGTCGGCGCTCTTCATCGGCGGGCTCCTGACGACGATGGCGGCCGCGCTCTACCCGTACGTCCTGCCCGCGCACGACGGGCGCCCGTTCGGGCTCACGGTGCACAACGCCGCGGCGGGCGACCACTCGCTCACGACCGCGCTCGTCTGGTGGCCGCTGGGCATGGTGCTGGCGCTCGGCTACTTCGTGTATGCCTACCGGATGTTCTTCCGGCGACAGGAGGGAGTCTGATGGCGATCGTGCGGATGCAGGACACCCCGAGCCCCGACGGGTCGACGTCCATGTACGACCGGGTCAACGAGATCATGAGGGTGGAGGCCGACCCGCCGGCGGGACTCATCGCGCACACCGCGAGCGTGACCGGCGACGGCCGGATCATGATCGTCGACGTCTGGGAGTCCCAGGAGGCGTTCGACCGCTTCGAGGAGGAGCGCCTGATGCCCGCGATCCGCGAGGCGATGGGCGGCGACCCGCCGGAGGGCCAGACGACGGTGCGCACCTACGAGACGCACAACGTCGTGGTGCCCTAGGCGGCTCAGGCCTCCTCGGACTGCCTCAGAAGCGCGCCGGTGGTCTGCTCGAGGATCCGGCGCCATGCGCGGGTGCGCTCCTTCTCCTGCTCGAAGTGCCGGATGACCTTGCGCACGCGGGTGGCGGAGATCTCGATGCCGTGCTTGGCGCAGACGGTGCGCAGGCGGTCGTAGTCCTTCGCGAGCTGCAGCGTGACCGACTCGAAGCCGTGGCGCGCGATGTCCACGCGGCGCGCGAAGTTCATGATGTTCGTGTCGAACATCAGCTCGTCGTTCGGGTCGGGCTCGATCAGGATGATGTCGACCCCCGGGTACTTCTCCTGCCAGTGCGCGACGGCCTCGTGCAGGCGCTGGTGGGCGAGCAGCTTGAAGGCCTGGTAGCCGACCTGCGGAAAGCCCATGTCGGCCACCCGGCGGACCCGGCTGCCGAGCATCGTCGGAATCAGCTTCTGGAAGTCGTTGACGTACGGCACGAGCGGGTTCACGACCACCACGAACTTCGCGCCGTGCTCGACCGCGAGGTCGACGTTGGTGGTCGAGCGCAAACCGCCGTCGACGAGCTGCCGCCCCTTGATCTCCACCGGCCGGTAGACCATCGGCAGCGCCGTGGAGGCGGCCGCCGCCCTGGCGATCGAGACGTCGTCCCAGCCCGGCGTGCCGAAGACGATCCGCTCGCAGGTGTCCAGGTCGGTGGAGGTCAGGTAGAGCTCGTTCTCGAGCATCCGGAAGTCGTTGGTCCGGTCCGGGTCGCTCAAGACCTCGTCGAGGTAGCGCTCGATTCCGGTGCCGCTGTAGAGGCCGGGCGGCAGGCCCTCGGCCAGGCCGAGCAGGATGTCCATCAGCGACGTCTGGCGGATGTTGCCGAGCAGCGACCGGACGAGCCCGACCGTCCGGAGCGGCATCAGCGCGAGGCTCTTGGCGAGGTCCGCGTAGCTTGGATTGAGGACCGTGCCCATGTTGATGTCGCGGAACGGCGTGGGCACCTGCTGGTTGACGACCCGCATCATCTCCTCGGGAGTGACGCCGTTGGCCGCCAGGCTCGCGACGAACGACCCGGCGCTCGTGCCCACGTAGACGTCGAACTCGTTGACGGTCCGGTTGACCGCCAGGAGGTCGAGCGCCCGGAGCGCGCCGATCTCGTAGACGCCGCCCGTGACGCCGCCGCCGCCGAGCACGAGCGCGGTACGGGAACGCCGCCCGCGCTTGCGAGCCGTCTTCGGCCGCTGCGCCTGCCCCTTGCGGGGCTTCTCCAGCTTTACGACGGTCCCCATGGCCTGGGATCCAGTATGGCAGCGGGCCCCGCCGCCGCCACTCCGCGCGGCGGTCTCCGCCAGAGTTTGCGGCGCTACCTGCGCAAACAGCGGCAATTACAGGGTGGACGGGGGGAAGTGGCACGGATTGCGGCGATATATGGGCCGGAAAACGTGCCACCTCGGTCACGAGGCCCGTTGCTAGCCTCGGCCGGGTCTTGCGCCGCGGTCCGTCCCTCTCCGTAATCGCGGCTGTTGCGCTGGCGGCGCTGCCCGCTCCGGCGGCAGCCAGCCCCGAGTCGGGCCTCAGAAAGTCCCTCTCCCGCCTCTACGGGAGCGCCGGCCCCCACGCCAGCATCTTCGTCCGCCGGGCGTCGGACCGGCGGACGCTGTTCGCCCGCAAGCAGGGCACGCCCCGGATCCTGGCGTCTAACACCAAGCTCTTCGCGGTCGGCGCCGCCCTCGACCGCTACGGGGCCGACGGCCGCCTCGTGACGCGCGCCATGAGCGGCGCCAGGCTCGACGACGAGGGGCTCCTGCGCGGGAACCTCTACTTCGTCGGCGGCGGCGACGTGACGTTCGGGAGCCGCGACTACGTGCGCTCGGAGTACGGCGGCGGGGGCGGGACCGTGGAGAAGCTGGCCCAGAGGCTGAAGGACCACGGGCTGCGCCGGGTCCGCGGCCACGTGGTGGGCGACGAGTCGCTGTACGACTCGCGCCGCAGCGGGCCGGCGGAGGGCTACCAGGCGTCGGCCGAGGTCGGCGGGCCGCTGACGGCGCTCGTCTACAACCACGGACTGATGTCGAACGGCTACTTCCAGCGCGACCCGCCGTCGTACGCCGCCGGGCGGCTCACGGACGCCCTCCAGGACATCGGGGTCGAGGTGGGCAAGGGTGCGAAGAGCGGTCGGGCGCCGTCGGGCGCCGACGAGCTCGCGGCCACCAGGTCGCTGCCGATGGCGCGCATCGGGTTGCTCACGATGCAGCCGTCCGACAACTTCTTCGCCGAGCTGCTGGCCAAGGGGCTCGGCGACGGGACGACCGCGGGCGGCGCCCGGTCGCTCGAGCGCTTCGCCGAGAAGCGCGGGGCCGACGTGAACCTGTCCGACGGGTCGGGGCTCTCGCGCGCGAACAAGGCGCCCACGCAGGAGGTGGTCCGCTTCCTGCACCGCCAGATGGACGACGCGCGGGAGTTCGACGAGTTCTTCGACGCGCTTCCGACCGCCGGCGAGACGGGCACCCTGGCCGACCGGATGACCTCGGGCCCCGCCCACCGGCACTGCCACGCGAAGACCGGGACGCTCTACGGCGTGAGTGCGCTCTCGGGCTACTGCGACGCCCGCGGCGGCAGCCGGCTGATCTTCTCGATCCTGATGAACGGCGTCTCGTCGGACTCGGGCGCGCACTCGATCCAGGACCGGATGGCGCGCTCGATGGCCAACTACAACGGCTAGCCGTCGCCCTGCGAGGGCGGCCCGCTCTCGACCAGCTCCAGCAACGTGTCCCTGTCGATGACCGCGACGCCGACCTGCTCGGCCTTCGCGAGCTTCGAGCCGGGGTCGGCGCCCGCCACCACGTAGCTCGTCTTCTTCGACACCGAGCCCGTGACCTTGCCGCCGGCGGTCTCGATCATCTCGGTCGCGCGCTCGCGTGAGAGGTCGGGCAGCGTGCCGGTCAGCACGAACGTGAGGCCCGTCAGCTTGCCGTCGCTGCCGGGCGGCGGTCCCTCCTGCTCCATCTGGAGGCCGTGGCGGCGCAGCCGCTCGATCAGGTCGCGCGTGGCCTCGTCCGCCAGCGTCTCCACGATCGTCGCTGCCAGCACGGGGCCGATGCCATCGGTCGTCTCGATGTCCTCGGCCGTGGCGGCCATCAGGGCGTCCATCGTCCGGAACTGGGCGGCGAGCGCGCGCGCGTTCACGTAGCCGATACCGGGCACGCCGAGCGCGTACAGCACGCGGAAGAACGGGACCTCCCTGGAGCCGTCGATCGCCGCGAGCAGGTTGCGGGCGGAGACCTCGCCGAAGCCGTCGAGGCCCACCAGGCGCTCCTCGTCGAGCTCGTAGATGTCCGCCACGTCGCCGATCAGCCCGTCGGCGAGGAAGCGCTGGGCCTGCTTCTCGCCGAAGCCGTCGATGTCCATCGCGCCCTTCGACACGAAGTGCTTCACAGCCTGGAAGATCTGGCCCGGGCACGACGCGCGGTTGGGGCAGATCGTCCAGACGCCGTCCTCGGGCTTGACGGTCTCGGTGCCGCACGCCGGGCAGGTCGCCGGTGGTTCCGGCGGCTTCGCGCGCTTCCTGCGCCGCTGGGCCTTCGGCGTCGGCGAGACCACCTGCGGGATCACGTCGCCGGCGCGCATCACGATCACCTCGTCGCCGTCGCGGACGTCCTTCTTGCGCAGGTCCTCCTCGTTGTGGAGGGTGGCGAGCTTGACGGTGACGCCCGAGACCTGCACCGGCTCGAGGTCGGCGAACGGCACCATGTGCCCCGTCCGGCCCACGTTCCACATCACGCGGCGGAGCGTGGTGGTCACGGTCATCGGAGCGAACTTCCAGGCGATCGCGCCGCGCGGCTCGCGGCCGACCACGCCGAGCGAGCGCTGGATGTCGAGGTCGTCGACCTTCACGACGACGCCGTCGATCTCGAAGTCGAGGCCCTCGCGGTCCTCCTCCCAGCGCCGGCACTCGGCCACGAGCTCCTCGAGGCCGTCGTGGCGCTTCCAGTCGGGCGTGACCTTGAAGCCGGCCGCCTCGAGCCATGCGAGCTCCTCGGCGTGCGTCTCGTGGCGGAGGCCCTCGGTCTTGCCGATCCCGTAGCACCACACCGACAGCGGCCTGGCGGCCGCGAGCGCTGGGTCGAGCTGCCGGATCGAGCCCGCCGCGGAGTTGCGCGGGTTGGCGAACGTCGGCTCGCCGGCCTCGGCGCGCTGCTCGTTGAGGCGGGCGAAGGCGGAGCGCGGGAGGTAGACCTCGCCGCGCACCTCGACCAGCGGCGGCGCGTCCTCGATCCGCAGCGGGAGCGCCTTGATCGTGCGCAGGTTCTGGGTCACGTCCTCGCCGATCTCGCCGTTGCCGCGGGTGGCGCCGCGCGTCAGGACGCCGTCCTCGTAGACGAGCGAGATCGCCAGGCCGTCGACCTTGGGCTCGCTCACGTAGCGGACGTGCTCGAGGTCGGCCAGGTCCTTTACCCGGGCGTCCCAGGCGCGCAGCTCCTCCTCGTTGCGCGCGTTGGCGAGCGAGAGCATCGGCTGGAGGTGATGCACCTGCACGAACTTCTCGAGCGGCTTCCCGCCCACGCGCTGGGTCGGCGAGTCGGGTGTCCGCAGCTCCGGGTGCTCCGCCTCGAGGTCGCGGAGCTCGTTCAGCAGGTCGTCGTACTCGGCGTCCGAGACGTCGGGGTCGTCGAGCACGTAGTAGCGGTGGTTGTGGTGCTCGATGACGCGGCGCAGCTCCGCCGCGCGCTTCTCCGGCCCCGCGCTACTCAACCTCTTGCGCGGCCGGACGCATGAGCCCGTCGAGGTCGAAGCCGCGAAGCGCCTCGACGCCGGCCTGGTCGGTCAGATCGAAGTGCAGCGGGGTCACCGCGATGGCGCCCGCGCCGATCGCCTCGAAGTCGGTGCCCTCCTCCTCGTGGAAGCCCGGCTGGTGGCCGTAGATCTGGTAGTGGCGGCGGCCGCCCTCCTGGCTCGTGAGCCTGAGCTGGTCGCGGTAGATCCGCTTGCCGAGCCGGCACGCGCAGGCGCCGGTGGGCTCGTTGCACGGGATGTTGACGTTGAGCAGCGTGCCCGCCGGGATCGGAACGCGCTCGAGCTCCTCCACCAGCCTGGCGACGAACCTCGCCCCGTGCTCGAAGTCGTACGAGTAGCCCGCTCGGAAGTCGAGCTCGCCACCGATCGACTGCTGCGACGCCGCGATCGCCGGGATTCCAAGCACGACGCCCTCGAGCGCCGCGGCGACCGTGCCCGAGTACGTGATGTCGTCGCCCAGGTTGGTGCCGTGGTTGACGCCCGAGACGATCAGGTCCGGCCGGTCGACCAGCCCCAGGACCGCGAACCGCACACAGTCGACCGGAGTGCCGTCGGTCGCGAACCCGGTCGTCCCGTCCTCGAACTCGATCTCCTCGACCGACAGCGGCCGTCGGGTCGTGATGCTGCGCGCCGTCGCGCTCCGGTTCGAGTCCGGCGCGATCACCGACAGCTCGACCCCGGGCGTCTCGAGCAGCGCGCGCCGCACGGCGTGCAGCCCCTGCGCCTGGATCCCGTCGTCGTTGGTGAGGAGGACCTTCACGTTTCTCAGGATACGGACCGTCCTGGCACCAACATTTCGCACTTCTAACCCACACGTAACGCGCCCACGGCCACCATCGCCAGGTGGCACGAATTGCGGCGATATATCGGCCGGAAAACGTGCCACCTCCCATCGATGCCGCGATCGCCGGGCTGGCGGCACGGCAGCACGGCGTCGTTGCTCTTTGGCAGTTGAGGGAGCTCGGGCTGAGCAATCGAACGGTGCGCAACCGGGTCGCCACCGGCAGGCTCCACAGGGTGCACCGCTGCGTCTACTCGGTGGGCCATGTGCTGTTGTCGATGGACGGGCGGCGGATGGCCGCCGTGCTGGCGCTCGGGCCGACCGCCGTCGCGTCGCATCGAATGGCCGGGGCCCTGCACGCGATCCTGAACAGCTCCGCGCTCGAGGTGACGGTGCCGGGGCGCGGCACCCGACGGGTCCCGCGCGTGATCGTCCATCGCACGAGGCGCCTCGATCCGGAGGAGAGGGGTGCGATCGACGGGATTCCCTGCACCTCGCTCGCCCGGACGCTGCTCGACTATGCGGAGGTGGCGACCCAGAGGGAGGTGGAGCGCGCCTGCGAGCAGGCGGAGATCCTCAGGACGTACGACCAGGAAGCGATCGACGCGGCGATCGAGAAACAGCCCACGCGGCGGGGCTGCAAGCGGTTGCTCGCCGTAGTAGCCGGTTTTCGTCCCGGCGCCACACCCACGAAGAACGACCTCGAGGAGGCGATGCTCGCGATCTACGACCGGATCGACGCCCCCCGCCCACTCGTCAACGCGTGGATCCCGTTCCCGGAGGGAGGCGGCGCGAGTCCCGACTTCCTATGGCCGGGGCCGAAGCGGATCGTGGAGGTCGACGGGTTCAAGACCCACGGCACGCGCCACGCCTTCGAGAACGACCGGGCGCGCGACCGCCGGCTCAAGCTGATGGGCTACGAGGTGATCCGCTTCACCTGGCGCGACGTGATGCTCCGGCCGGAGCGCGTGGCGCGCGAGCTCGACGCATTCGTGACAGCGCGCTGAGCGGCGACTACCCTCACGGGCGTGATGAAGCCATGGACATCGGCGCGCACACCTACGAGGTCACCCTCTATCTCACCGGCGAGACCGGAGGGTGCCGCTATGCCGTCGAGCACCGCTTCCACCAACGCCCTGACGTAGAGACCGTCCGCCTCCTGCTCGACGAGGCTCGCGAGCACTATCGCGTCCTGTTCGACATCGATCCGACCGACGACGACATCACGGTGAACGTGATGCCGATCCCGGTCGGCCAGCGCTAGTACCGCACGGCCTCCAGGTGGAGGCCGTGCGGCGGCGCGGTGTCGCCCGCCTCCGAGCGGGGGCGGCCCTCCAGCAGGCGCTCGAACTCGTCCACCCGCATCCGGCCGCCCCCGACCGCGAGCATCGTGCCGACCAGGATCCGGACCATGTGCCGCATGAACGTGTCCGCCTCGATCCAGTAGGCGAGCACGTCGGGGCCCTCCGGGGCCCACTCCGACCGCAGCACGTCGCGCTCGAAGCGCACGTGGTCGGTCTGGGTGGGCGTGAAGGCGGTGAAGTCGTGCGTGCCACGGACAAGGCGAGCGCACTCCGTGATCGCACCCCTGTCGAGGGGCCGCGGCCAGTGTAGGGCTCGCCCCTCCTCGAAGGGCGACGGCGCAGCACGCACGAGAAGCCGGTACCGGTAGACCCGCGAGAGCGCGTCCCGCCGCGCGTCGAATCCGTCGGGGGCGGCGTCGGACGACACCACCCGTAAGTCGGGCGGCAGCACCCCGTTGATGGCGCTGGCGTGAGCCGGCGCCCCCGGGTGGCTCGCCACCTGGCCGCGCGCGTGGACGCCGGTGTCGGTGCGGCCGGCGACCGTGAGCGTCGTCGGCGCCCGCCGGATCCGGCCGAGAGCCTCCTCCAGCACTCCCTGCACGGTCCTGAGCCCTGGCTGGCGGGCCCAGCCCGCGAAGCGGCCGCCGTGGTACTCGATGAGCAGCCGCGCGGCGGCCAGGGCTACCCGCGCTTGCGCGCGACGACCAGCGTGTACTCGGCGCCGATCCGGATCGAGCCGTCGTCGGCCGAGTTCCAGCGCTCCACGACGCCCTGGAGCTCGCCCACGAGCGCCCCCAGCTTGTCCTCCGGCATCTCGTCCATCCCGCGCGGCCCGTGGTTGCGGAACAGCGTGGCCATGTCGACGAACGAGTCGAACTCCCACGGGAGCATCCGCTGCTCGACCGAGATCGTCCCGGCCAGGCCGTCGAAGCGCTCGTGCACGACGTCGTTCTCGCCCCAGTCGCGCGGATTCGGGAACTCGGCGGGCCGGTTCGGCGCGTAGCGGTCGAGGGTCTCGAACAGCTCGGACTGGAAGCCCCGATTGGGCCAGTTGGCCATACCCACGGTGCCCCCCGGGCGTACGACGCGGAACAGCTCCGCCGCGACGCGGTCGGGGCGCGGCGCGAACTGGGCCCCGAACACCGACAGGACGCAGTCGAAGCTCGCGTCTTCGAACGGCAGCTCCTCCACGTCGGCCACCGTCCACTCCACGTCGAGCCCCTCGCCCTCCGTCCGAGCCCGGCCGCGCTCGACCTGCTTGGGCGAGAAGTCGGAGGCCACGGCGCGGGCGCCCTCCGCCGCCGCCACGGCAGCCGCGTTCCCGGTGCCGGCGGCCACGTCGAGCATCTCCTGACCCGCCGACACCGCGCAGGCATCCACGAGCTCGCGGGCCGCGGGCATCAGTCGCTCCCCGAGCGGGCCGTAGTCGGCGCCGTCCCAGGCCTCGCGGGCACGCTGCTTGAGCGCCGCGAGATCGCTCACTAGACCAGCTCGAGGTAGACCATCTCGGTCGCGTCCGACTTGCGCGGACCGAGCTTGAGGATCCTGGTGTAGCCGCCGGGGCGCTCCGCGTAGCGCGGAGCGATCTCCTCGAACAGCTTGTAGACCACGAACTTGTCCTGTCCCAGCGCCGAGAGCGCCTGCCGCCGGGCGTGCAGGTCACCGCGCTTGGCGAGCGTGATCAGCCGCTCCACCTCCGGCTTCACGGCCTTGGCCTTCGCCTCGGTCGTCTCGATCCGCTCGTGGTCGATCACCTCGCGCGCGAGGTTCATGAACAGCGCCTTGCGGTGGGACGCGCTCCGGGAGAGCTTGCCCCTGTCCTTCTGGTGGCGCATCTCGGCGAGCTCCGCCCGCTAGGCGGCGCGCAGCTCCAGGCCGCGCGCCTTCAGCGTCTCGATGACCTCCTCGATCGACTTGCGACCGAAGTTCGGGATCGCGTTGAGCTCGGACTCCGACTTCTGGAGCAGGTCGCCGACGGTCTGCACTCCCGCCCGCTTGAGGCAGTTGTACGAGCGCACGCCGAGCTCCAGCTCCTCGATGAGGATGTCGTCCATCCCGTCGGGCGAGCGGCTCGGCCGGGCGCCACCGATCGCCGCCGGCTCGCCGCCCGCGATCATCGCCTCGCCGTCCGAGCGCAGCTCCTCGAGCCGGTCCGCGTCGGTGAAGATCGCGAGCGACTTGATGAGGATCTCCGCCGCCTCGCGCAGCGCCGCCTGCGGCGCCACCGAGCCGTCGGTCTCGATGTCGAGCGTGAGCTTGTCGTAGTCGGTGCGCTGCCCGACGCGGGCGGACTCGACCTGGTACGCGACCCGCTTGACCGGCGAGAAGATCGAGTCGATCGGGATCACGCCGATCGGCTGGTCGGGCGTCTTGTTCTCCTCGGCGGGCGAGTAGCCGCGGCCACGGCCGATCGTCAGGTACATCTCGAGCTTGGTCTTCTTCTCGAGCGTCGCGATGTGCGCGTCGGGGTTGAGCAGCTCCACGCCGGACGGCAGGTCGATGTCGCCGGCCGTGACCTCGCCGGGGCCGCTCGCCACGAGCGGCACCTCGATCTCCGACGCCTCGGAGTGCATCCGGCAGACGATCTCCTTGAGGTTGAGGACGATGTCGGTCACGTCCTCCTTGACGCCGGCGATCGTCGAGAACTCGTGCGCGACGCCCTCGATGCGCACGCTCGTGACGGCCGCGCCGGCCAGGGACGACAGGAGCACCCGCCGGAGCGAGTTGCCGAACGTGTATCCGAAGCCGCGGTCGAGCGGCTCGATCGTGAAGTTTCCTCGGTTGTCCTCGACCTTCTCGGCCGAAATCTGGGGGATCTGGAACTCGAGCATCAGATGAAATTCCTTCGTGTCGGGTGCCCCGCCAGAGGCGGCCGTCGCCGGCCGCGGGGCCGGGGCGTTACTTCGAGTAGAGCTCGACGATGAGCTGCTCCTGCACCGGCGTGTCGATCTCGGCACGCTCGGGGTGGCGCAGCACCTTCGCTGTGAGTCCGTCGTGGTCGGCCTGCAGCCAGGCCGGGACCGCCGACGTGAGGTCGGTGGCGTCCCGGATCGTCTGCGAGGCACTCGATCCGGCCTTGATGGCGATCACGTCATCGGGCCGGACCTGGTAGGAGGGCACGTTCACGCGCCTCCCGTTGATCGTCCAGTGTCCGTGGAGGATCAGCTGGCGGGCCTGGCGCCGCGATGCCGCGAAGCCCAACCGCACCAGCACGTTGTCGAAGCGCGACTCCAGCAGGCGCAGCAGGTTCTCGCCGGTGACTCCCGGCTGCCGGCTGGCCTTGTCGTAGTAGCTCCGGAACTGCTTCTCGAGCACGCCGTAGTAACGGCGGGCCTTCTGCTTCTCCCTCAGCTGCAACCGGTATTCGGACTGCTTCGCACGACCGCGGCCGTGCTCACCGGGCGGGTACGAGCGGCGCTCGACCCCACACTTGTCAGTCAGGCAGCGCTCGCCCTTCAGGAAGAGCTTCACGCCCTCCCGGCGACACTGCTTGCACTGGGCTCCACGATCTCTCGCCACGGCTAGACCCTCCGCCTCTTGCGCGGCCGGCAGCCGTTGTGGGCCTGCGGCGTGACGTCGCGGATGCCCGTCACCTCGAGGCCCGCCGCCTGGAGCGAGCGGATCGCGGTCTCGCGGCCCGAGCCGGGGCCCTTTACGAAGACCTCCACCTTCTCGAGGCCCTGCTCCATGCCCTTGCGGGCGGCGGAGTCGGCGGTCACCTGCGCGGCGAACGGGGTCGACTTGCGCGAGCCCTTGAAGCCGGCGCCGCCGGCGGACTCCCACGCGATCACGTTGCCCTCGCGGTCGGTGAGCGAGACGATCGTGTTGTTGAAGCTTGTCTTGATGTGCGCCTGGCCGAACGGGATGTTCTTCCTCGGCCTACGACGTCCGCGGCCCCTGCCGCCCCTCTGCTGAGCCATCTACTTCTTGGTCACCTTCTTCTTACCGGCGACCTGCATCCGGCGCGGGCCCTTGCGGGTGCGGCCGTTGGTCTTGGTCCGCTGGCCGTTGACCGGGAGCCCGCGGCGGTGGCGAAGGCCACGGTAGGCGCCGATCTCCATCAGCCGCTTGACGTTCTGGGAGCGCTCGCGGCGGAGGTCGCCCTCGACCGTCAGCTCGTTGTCGATCACGTCGCGGAGCTTGCGGACCTCGTCGTCCGTCAGGTCCTTGACGTAGGTGTTCGGGTCGACGCCCGCCTTCTGGAGGGCGAGCCGCGACTGGGCCTGGCCGATCCCGTAGATGTAGGTCAGGCCGACCTCGACGCGCTTGTTGAGCGGGATGTTGATGCCTGCGATTCGTGCCATGACTCGGCTACCCCTGCCTCTGCTTGTGCCGCGGGTTCTGGCAGATCACGAGAACCGCGCCGTTGCGGCGGATGATCTTGCACTTCTCGCACATGGGCTTGACCGACGCTCGGACCTTCACGCTCCGCGAAACACCTTTACATACGTGAGAACCGGCGCAAAGCCCAGGAGTCGGCCATGCGCCACCAGCCGAGAAAAGATAGCAGCCGAGGTCCTGCCGGCTGGAGCCGGAATCAGGCCGGCTGAGCGGCCGAGGCGGCGGTGCGAGGGGCCTTTTCGGCCTCCTCGAGGTGCCACGGCGTGAGGATACGCGGGCCGTCGGCCGTGATCGCCACGGTGTGCTCGAAATGGGCGGCCAGAGAGCCGTCCTGGGAGTAGACCGACCAGTGGTCCTCGGCCACCCGGATCGGGTGGTTCCCCGCGTTGACCATCGGCTCCACGGCCAGGACCATGCCCTCGGCCAGCTCGGGGCCGGTGCCCGGCTCGCCGAAGTTCGGAATTTGCGGATCCTCGTGCATGTCGCGCCCGATGCCGTGGCCCACGAGCGCCCGGATCACCGAGAAACCGTCCTGCTCCACGCGCTGCTGGACGGCGTGCGACACGTCGCCGAGGCGGTTGCCCGAGCGGCACTGCTCGACCGCCTCGAACAGCGCCTCGCGGGTGGTGGCCAAGAGTCGCGAGGCCACCGGGGTCACGTTGCCGACCGGCACCGTGATCGCGGCGTCCGACACCCAGCCGTCCAGGATCACGCCCACGTCGATCGAGAGGATGTCGCCGCGGCTCAGCTCGTAGGCCCCGGGGATCCCGTGGACCACCATCGAGTTCGGCGAGGCGCAGATCGAGCCCGGAAAGCCGCGGTAGCCCTTGAACGCCGGCTCGCCGCCCTGCGACCGGATGAAGCGCTCAGCCGCGCTGTCGAGCTCCTCGGTGGTCACGCCCGGCCGGACCTTGCCGCGCAGCATGTTGAGGCAGCGCGCCAGCACCCGTCCGGCGGCGGCCATCTTCTCGATCTCCTCCGGGGTCTTGCGGATGATCACGGGACATCCCAGCCTACCGAGCGCGAAGGTGCGGCGGTGACGATTAAGGTGCGCCCATGCCGGACCCACCGCCAGACAGCGGGCGGGGCTACGTCCGCACGCTCCTCGTCGCCGCGGCGCTGGGTCCGGTCGCGGCGGCCCTCGCGCTCGTCTTCACGGGCCTCGTCCATCAGGGCACGCACCTGGTCTGGGACAGCATTCCGGACCACGCCGGCTGGGGCGAGCCGCCGTGGTGGTACGTGCTCGCCGTTCCGCTGGCGGGTGCGGCGCTGGTGGCCGGCGCGCTGAGGCTGCCGGGCCATGGCGGCGCCACGGCCCTCGAGGGGTTGCGCATGGACGCCGGCCGTCCGAGCGACGTCTTCGGCGTGCTGCTCGCGGCGCTCGCGTCGCTCGTGGCCGGCGTGGTGCTCGGTCCGGAGGCACCGCTCACGGCGCTCGGGCTCGCGGTCGGCGTCACGGTCGCGCGACTCATCGGAGCGGATCCGACGCAGACCCGCCTCTTGGGGCTCGCCGGCGCCTTCGCCATGATGGCGGCGCTCTTCGGCGGTCCGCTCCCGTCCTCGCTCCTGTTCTTCGAGATGCTGGCGGCTTCGGGGGCGCTCGCCGCGGCGAACATCGGCCGTGCGCTGGTGCCCGGGCTCCTGGCGGCGGGCACGGGCTCGCTCCTCTTCACCGGGGTGCGCGACTGGCAGGGGGTCCACCAGCTGCAGCTCGCCGTTCCGGGCCTGCCGGACTACCCGACCGTGCAGCTTCGCGACGTCGCCTGGTGCGTGCTGGTCGCCGCCGTCGCCGGCTCTCTCGTGGCGCTCGCCCGTCCCTGCGCCCGCCGGCTCGCGGCGTACGCGTCGGGCCGGGTGGTTCCCGCGCTGCTCGCCGGCGGGCTCGCGATCGGGCTACTGGCCGTGATCTTCCGTGCCGTGACGGACCGGCCCGTGGACCTCGTCCTGTTCTCGGGGCAGAGTGCGGTCCCGTCGCTCGTCGCGGAGAGCTCCGCGGGCGTCCTCGCCGCGGTGGCGGCTTTCAAGGGGCTCGGGTACGTCGTCTCACTGGCGAGCGGGTTCCGGGGCGGGCCGATCTTCCCCGCCGTGACCCTCGGGGTCGCGGTCGGCGGGGCGGCCGCCGCCGCCCTGCCGAGCCTCGCGCTCACGCCGGCGATCGTCGCCGGAATGGCGGCGGGCGCGGCGGGCGGGATGCGGCTCCCCTTCTTCGGGGCGGTGCTCGCCGCGCTCCTGGCCGGCCCGTCGTACGCCCAGACGACGCCGCTCGCCGTGGTCGGCGCCGTGGTCGGGTGGCTCGCGGCTCTGATCGTGGACCGCGTGACGGGCGAGCCCGCCGCGGGCGAGACGAGCGCCGCCGGCTAGAGCTCCGTCGCCTCCACCAGCGCCCGCGGGTTCCAGGGGAACGGGCCGGTCGGGAAGGCGAAGCGCAGCAGACGGTGGGGCGAGTCGGCGTCGAAGTGGAGGACGAACGGCGGCAGCAGCAGGCCGATGACCCGGTCGAGGGCGCCGGCCACCGCGTGGAAGCTCGGCCGCGCCCGCACGCGCCAGGCGTCGAAGCTCCCGGCCGGGACCTCGGTTCGCTCGCGCCGCTCGACCTTGAGCGTCACCTCCCAGTGCACGCTGTTGGCGAGCCAGACCGACACCGACCGCTCCGCGCCCCGCTCGAACTCGAGCCCGCGCAGCATCAGGGCGCAGCCGAGGATCGGCGCCACGTCGCCCGGGTAGCGCTCGATCTCGCCGCCCCAGCTCAGCACCGCGACGTCGCGGAACCAGCCCTCCTCGACGGCCACGGGGCGCTCCGCGTGCCGCGTCTCGAGCCGGTAGTGGTCGGCCAGGAGCTGGTCGCGCCGCCGGATCACGTCGAACTCGAGCCCGTACGCCGCCTCGCCGCGCACGAGCGCCTCGAGCTCCATCCTGTACCGCGGCTCGTCCCCGTCGAGCGCGAGGACCGAGACCGCGCCCTCGCCCACGGGATCGCCGCCGATCGACCCGCGGTAGGCGGTGCGCTCCCCGTGCGCGATCCCCGGGTCGCGGAAGCGCCCGTCGCCTACAGCTCGTCCTCCATCCGCAGCGTCGCGACTGCCGCGCGGATGTGGTCGTGGACCTCGCCCGGCGGGCGGGTACCGTCGAAGCGGCGCAGAATCCCGACGTCGTCGTAGTGCTCCTCGAGCGGCTTGGTCTGGTCGTGGTAGACCGACAGCCGCTTCTTCACAGTCTCCGGCTTGTCGTCGTCGCGCTGGATGAGCCGCGAGCCGTCCTGGTCGCAGACGCCCTCGTGCTTCGGCGGGTCGAACTCGACGTGGTAGAGGTGCTGGTTCTTGGTGCAGATCCGGCGACCCGACAGGCGCCGGATCACCTCCTCGTCCGGGGCCTCGATCGAGAGGGCCGCGGTTAGCCGTCGGCCGCGGCGCTCGAGGGCCTTCTCGAGGGTCTCCGCCTGGCCAGTGGTGCGCGGGAAGCCGTCGAGCAGGAAGCCGTCCTCCGCCTCGGGCGAGTCGACCCGCTCCATGATCACCTTGCAGATCAGGTCGTCGGGGACGAGATCGCCGGCCTCCATGTAGCGCTTGGCCTCCTCGCCGAGCTCGGACCCCTCTTTCACGGCCGCGCGCAGGATGTCGCCCGTCGCGTAGTAGGGCAGGTTGAAGTCGTCGACGAGCCGCGCCGCCTGCGTGCCCTTGCCAGCCCCCGGCGGCCCGAGCAGGATGAGATTCAGTTCCCCCACGAGCGGCGGAAGGGTATCTAGCCGCGCCGCGCAGTGACCGGGCGAGCGCCGGTCGGGCAGGGGCTACTTCAGGAAGCCCTCGTAGTTGCGCATCATCAGCTGCGCCTCGAGCTGTTTCATCGTGTCGAGTGCCACGCCGATGACGATCAGGATCGACGTGCCGCCGAAGAAGAAGTTGGCGCTCGTCTGGTTGATGAGAATGGTCGGCAGAGCCGCGACCGCGGCCAGGTACAGCGCCCCGGGGAACGTGAGCCGGGCCAGGATGCGATCGAGGAACTCGGCCGTTGGCCGGCCGGGTCTCACCCCCGGGATGAACCCCCCGTACTTCTTGAGGTTGTCCGCCTGCTCGACGGGGTTGAACGTGACCGCGGTGTAGAAGTAGGTGAAGACGATGATCAGGAGCGACTCGCCGATCACGTAGGCCGCGCCGTTCGGGTTGAGGAAGTTCGAGAAGTCCTGCGCCCACTTGGCCTGCACGAGCTGGCCGATCGTCGGCGGGAACGCCATCAGCGAGGCCGCGAAGATCACGGGGATCACCCCGGCCATGTTCACGCGCAGCGGCAGGTAGGTCTGCCCGCCGCCGGCCATGCGCCGGCCCACGACGCGCTTCGCGTACTGCACCGGGATCCGCCGCTGGCCCTCCTGGATGAAGACGATCGCGGCGATCACGGCGAGCGCGAGGAACGGCATCATGACCTTGAAGACCTGGTCGGGGTTCGTCCACCAGGACTGCACGCCGTTCGGGATGCCCGCGATGATGCTCGCGAAGATCATCAGCGAGATCCCGTTGCCGATCCCGCGCTGGGTGATCAGCTCGCCGAACCACATCAGGAGCACGGTCCCGGCGGTGAGCGCAAGCACGATCACGAGGACGTGCATGAAGGTGAAGCCGTCGACGATGTTCTGGTTCGCGTCGCGCGCGAACGTCCTGAACAGGAAGACGTAGCCGATCGACTGGAAGAAGGCGAGCGCGACGGTCAGGTAGCGCGTGTACTGCGTGATCTTCTGCTGGCCGACCTCGCCCTCCTTGCGGAGCTTCTCCAGCGACGGGAGCACGACCTGCAGCAGCTGCAGGATGATCGAGGCCGTGATGTAGGGCATGATCCCGAGCGCGAAGACCGCGAAGCGCTGAAGGCTGCCGCCCGAGAAGAGGTTGAGGAAGCCGAGCACGTTCGAGCCGGCGAACTGCTTCGAGATGTCGTCGACGGCGTCGACGTTGATGCCCGGGGCGGGGATGTAGGCGCCCACGCGGTAGAGCGCGAGCATCGCCGCCGTGAACAGCAGCTTCTTCCGGATCTCGGGGACCCGGACCGAGTTCATGATCGTGCCGAGGGCGCTAGTCGGCATCGGCGTCCACGAGCGTGCAGGACCCGCCGGCCGCCTCGATCTTCTCGCGGGCCGACTTCGAGAACGCGTGGGCCGTGACGGCGAGCTTCTTGGAGATCTCGCCCTGGCCGAGGATCTTCACGGGGACGTCCTTGCGAGTGGCGAGCCCGCGCGCGGTGAGCGTGTGCGGCGTGACGCTGTCGCCGTCCCCGAAGCGCGCCTCGAGGTCGCGCAAGTTGACCGGCTGAGTGTGGGTCCGGAAGTTCTCGAACGGCATCGACTTCTTCATGTGCGGGCCGCGCAGCTTGCGCATCCGCATGTGGATCGGCATCTGGCCGCCCTCGGCGCCGGGGCGGGTCTTGAACCCGCTCCGCGAGCCCGCGCCCTTCTGGCCGCGCCCGGAGGTCTTGCCCACGCCGGAGCCCTCGCCGCGGCCGACGCGCTTCTTGCGGTGCCGGGATCCAGGCGCCGGCGTCAGGTTGTGGAGGCCGAAGCCGTCGTCGGCCATTACTCCTCGACCTTCACGAGGTGGTGGACGGTCGCGATTGCGCCGCGGACCGTGGGGTCGTCGGGGCGCTCGACCGAGCGGCCGATCCGGCCGAGGCCGAGCGTGCGCAGGGTGTCGCGCTGGGCCGGGTTGGCGCCGTTGACGGACCTGTACTGCGTTATGCGCAGCTTGCCGGCCACGTCACGAGGTCTCCGCCGGAGCCGGCGCGGGCTCCGCGGTCGCGGGGTCGGGTGGCGGCGCGTCGGCGGCGGCCTGGCCCTCGGCGGGAGCCTCCTGGCCCTCGGCGGGAGCCGGCTGGCCCTCGGCGGGAGCCGGCTGGCCCTCGGCCGCGTCGCCCTTGCCGTTGTCGATACCGAGCACCTCGGCCACCGTCAGACCGCGCAGCTCGGCGACCTCGCGCGGGCTGCGGAGCATCTGGAGAGCCGTGATCGTGGCCTTCACGAGGTTGATCGGGTTCTGGCTGCCAAGCGACTTCGAGAGCACGTCGTGGATCCCGGCGAGCTCGAGCACCGCGCGCACGCCGCCACCGGCGATGACGCCCGTACCCTCGGAGGCGGGGCGCAGGAGCACCCGGCCAGCGCCGTACACGCCGGTCACCCGGTGCGGGATGGTGGTCCCGTGCTTGGGAACCCTGAAGAGGTTGCGCCGGGCGCGCTCGACGCCCTTCTGGATCGCCAGCGGGACCTCGTTGGCCTTGCCGTAGCCGACGCCGACCTGCGACTTCTCGTCGCCGACCACGACGAGCGCGGTGAACGAGAAGCGGCGGCCGCCCTTGACGACCTTGGCGACGCGGTTGATCTCCACGACGCGCTCCTGGAGATCGCCCTGCTGCTGGCGACGTGGCTGCGGAGACATGGGTCGATCGAGGTTAGCGAAGAGGTCCGGGCGCCTAGAAGCGCAGACCCGCCTCGCGAGCGCCCTCCGCGAGCGCCTTCACGCGTCCGTGGAACAGGTATCCGCCGCGATCGAAGACGCACGCCTCGGCGCCGGCGTCCTTCGCGCGCTTAGCGAGCAGCTCGCCCGCCTTGCGCGCCTGGTCCATCCGCCCCAGCTCCTTGAGGTCGCCCTCGATCCACGAGACCGACGCGACCGTGTGGCCCTGGTCATCGTCGATCAACTGGGCCACGATCCCGCGGTTGGAGCGGAACACCGACAGCCGCGGCCGCTCGGCGCTGCCGCGGACCTTGGCCCGCACGCGCCGCCGGCGGCGCAGCCGGCGCTGGCCCTTGGTCTGGACCGTCATGCGCGCTTGCCCACCTTCCGCGCCACGTACTCGTCGCGGTAGCGGATCCCCTTGCCCTTGTAGGGCTCGGGCGGGCGCACCTTCCGGATCCGCGCGGCGGTCTCGCCGACGAGCTGCTTGGAGTTGCCGCGGACCACGATCTGCGTCGGCTGCGGGACCTCGAACTCGATCCCCTCGGGCGCCTTGATCGTGACCGAGTGCGAGTAGCCCACCGACAGCTCGATGTCCTTCCCGCGCAGCGCCGCGCGGTAGCCGACGCCCTGGATCTCGAGGCGCTTCTCGAAGCCCTCGGTGACGCCCTGGACCATGTTGGCGATCAGGCTCCGCGTGAGGCCGTGGAGCGCGCGGTGCTCGCCGCGATCGGTCGGGCGCTTGACCAGCAGCTCGCCGTCGGCCTGCTCGACCGTGAGCTCGGGCGAGACGCGCTCGAACAGGTCGCCGCGCGGGCCGGTGACCCGCACGACGTCGGGCTCGATCGCGACCGTCACGGTCTCCGGAACTGGGATGGGCTGCTTACCGATACGCGACATCTCGTCACCAAACGTAGGCGACGACTTCGCCGCCGACGCCCTGGCGGCGCGCGTCGTGGCCGGTCATCACGCCCTTGGAGGTGGAGACGATCGCCGTGCCCATGCCGCCGAGCACCTTCGGGATCTCGCCGGCCGGCACGTACGTGCGCCGGCCCGGCCGCGAGACGCGCTCCATCCCGCTGATCACGGGCGCGCGGTCCTCGGTGTACTTGAGGTGCACGCGGAGCACCTCGCCGACGGTGCCGGGCTCGACCTCGTAGCTCTCCACGTAGCCCTGCTCGCTGAGGATCCGCGCGATCTCGGTCTTGAAGCTCGAGGCGGGGATCGCCACGGAGTCGTGGTCGGCCGACAGCCCGTTGCGGATGCGGGTCAGGAGGTCGGCGATCGGGTCGGTCATCGACATTGCGAAGACCCTCCTACCAGCTCGACTTCGTCAGCCCGGGCACGTAGCCGTTGTGCGCCATCTCCCGCAGGCAGATGCGGCACAGGCCGAACTTGCGGAAGTACGCGCGCGGCCGGCCGCAGCGCCGGCAGCGGTTGTACTGCCTCGTCTTGAACTTCTGCGTCCGCCGCTGGCGGACCTTCTGTGACGTCTTCGCCATTCAGCTCCTCACTGCTCGTCGGCTGGCGCGGCGTCGCCGCCGCCGGCCTCGCCGTCTCCGGTCTCGTCCTCGTCAGCAGGCTTCTCCGGCTTCTCGTAGGCCTCCGGGTTCTCGGCCTTCAGTGCCTCGAGCGCGGCCTGCTCGGCCTCGGCGCGCGCCCGCGCCTCCTCCTTGCGCTTCTCCTCCTCCGCCTCGGCGGCGGCAGCCGCGTCGGGTCCGCCCGGGCGGCCCTCGCGGCGGAACGGCATCCCAAACGCCTCGAGCAGGGCGAACGCCTCCTCGTCGGTCTGCGCCGTCGTCGCGATCGTCACGTCAAGCCCGCGGACCTGGTCGATCGAGTCGTAGTCGATCTCGGGGAAGATGATCTGCTCGCGGACGCCCATCGAGTAGTTGCCGCGGCCGTCGAACGAGCGCGGGTTGAGACCACGGAAGTCGCGGATCCGCGGGATCGCGACCGAGAGCAGCCGGTCGAGGAACTCGTACATGCGCGCGTCGCGCAGGGTGACCGCGACGCCCACCGGCATTTCCTCACGGAGCTTGAAGTTGGCGATCGACTTGCGCGCGCGCCGCACGTTGGGCTGCTGGCCCGAGATCACGGCGAGCTGCTCCCTGGCGGCGTCGAGCATGTTCGAGTCCTGCTTCGCGTCCCCCACGCCCATGTTGAGCGTGATCTTCACGAGCCGCGGCGCCTGCATCGGCGTCGCGTAGCCGAACCGCTCCATGAGGGCGGGGAGGATCTCGTCGCGGTAGCGCTCCTTGAAGCGCGGGCTGATCTTGGGCTCAGCGACGGGAGACACGGCTACTCGAACCTCTCTCCGCTGCGCCGGCCGACGCGGACCATCCGGCCCGAGTCGTCGCGCTCGGCGCCGATGCGCGTCGGCTCGTTCGACTTCGGGTCGAGCGGCATCACGTTCGAGATGTGGATCGGGCCCTCCTTCTCGATCACGCCGCCGACCTCGCCGCCCCGCTGCACGTCGCGGATCGTGCGCGGCTTCTGGTGCCGCTTCTGGATGTTCAGGCCCTCGATGAAGACGCGGTCGCGCTTGGGCTCCACGCGCAGCACGCGTCCGGTCTTCCCCTTGTCCTTGCCGGAGATGACCTTGACCATGTCGTCCTTCTTCACCCGGGCCGGCATCACAGGACCTCCGGCGCCAGCGACACGATCTTCATGAAGTTGCGGTCGCGCAGCTCGCGCGCGACGGGTCCGAAGATGCGCGTGCCGCGCGGGTTGTTCTGCGGGTCGATCAGGACGGCGGCGTTCTCGTCGAAGGCGATGTAGGTGCCGTCGTCGCGCCCGAACTCCTTCTTGGTCCGCACGACGACCGCGCTGACCACCTCGCCCTTGCGGACGGAGCCGTGCGGGATCGCCTGCTTGACCGTGCCGACGATGATGTCGCCGACCCCCGCGTAGCGGCGCTTCGAGCCGCCGCGGATGCGGATGCAGAGGATCTCGCGGGCCCCTGTGTTGTCGGCCACGCGCAGGCGCGTCTCGGGCTGGATCACCGCGCTCGCTCCACTATCTCCGTCAGGCGCCAGCGCTTGGTGCGGCTCACGGGGCGCGACTCGACCACGCGGACGGTGTCGCCCTCGTGGGCCTCGTTGCGCTCATCGTGCGCGTGCAGCGTCGTGGAGGCGCGAACGATCTTCTTGTACTGGCGGTGGCGGCGGGCGACGTCGATGCGCACGGTGATCGTCTTGTCCGGCTTGGCGGACACGACGACGCCCTGACGGGTCTTGGGCCGGCCCGGCCCGTGCTCGCGCGGGGGCGGTGCCGCGGGCGCCGGCGCGGCC
>DATENL010000080.1:0-2997 GCA_035275105.1 Thermoleophilaceae bacterium | reverse complement strand
GCGCCGGACGCAGGCAGGGCCGCCGCCAGGCGCGGCGCGAGGTCTACGGCGCGCCGTACGGCGGCACGTCCTGCGGCGCCTACGCGTTCTTCTGCTGACGCGGCGCGGACCCCTTTCGAAGCCCGCTCCTCCGAGTTAATGTGGAAAGCGCTCAGCGACCACTGAGCGGACCCGCAATCAAGACCTGGAGAAGAGATGAGCGCTCCGAGGACGTCCGGGCACACGGGCGACGATCAGGCCACGCATACCCGCCGGTCGGTGCTTGCCGGAGGTGTGGCCGGCGCGCTGGGGGCGACGGTGCTCGCACCGGTCGGGGCGGACGCCCAGGAGACGCGCGACGACCGCTACGTGTGGCGTACGAACGTACCGCTCAACGTCGCGGACTTCCCGAGGGAGGGCAACCCCCTGGAGACCCACGACGGCCCACGGATCCAGCGCGCCATCAATCAGGCGCAGGGGACCGGCGGCGGCGGGGTCGTCTACTTCCCGCCTGGCGACTACGAGGTGAACAGCGCGCTCGTGATCGCGCCCGGCGTGCCGCTTCGCCTCGAGGGAGCAGGGCAGGTGCTGGGCCCGCTCAGCGCGTCCGCCCGCCCGGTCAGGTTGAGGCGCGGCTCCGGCAGCGATCCGATCATCCGCGTCGGTTCGGACAGCAGCAACGCCTTCGTCTCGTCGCACAGCCTGGAGATCTGCAACATCATGTTCCGTGGAACGGGCTCGGGTGGACTGCTGGCGGATTTCACGGCGTGCAATCCGCTCAACCTCCACAACGTGACCTTCGCGAGTGGGGATGGCATTCGGCTCAGGCAGGTCTTCAACTCGAACGCCTCGAGCCTCTACTTCCATGGGTGCGGGAACGCGTCGGTCCCAACGGTGCTGTTCGACGCACTGCCGATGGATCAGGGCGGCTGCGCGACGGTCCACTGGACCAACGTCGAGTGGGAGAACAACCAGGGGATCGACCTGATGCTGGACGGCTACCACAGCGATCCACCAGCGGCGACGATCCACGCACCGACGGTGGACGTCAGGATCACGAACTGGAAGTCCGAGGGCGGCTCCGGCGGACCGCACGTCAAGCTCGGGTATGCGCAGAGCGTCGTGCTCGACAACGGCAGCATCTCGTTTCACGGCCGAGGGACCAGCGCTGCGATCGAGGTGGAGCATTTCTACGGCGGCACGAACGCCGCGAACAAGATCCCCTGCCTCGAGATCGGCTACAGCGGCGGGGACACGCCCGACTACGCCATCAAGGTCAAGAACGGCAAGCTCGACATCGGGCAGCTCAACGTGACCGCGGCGACCGCCGGCCCGACGAAGGCGGCCATCAGCGTCGATTCGGGCGCGAACGCAGACGCCCTGAAGGTCGCCCAGGTGCGTACCAACATGGGCAAGGTCCTCGAGGACGCGCGCTCGAGGGCGATCTACAAGGATGGCATCGAGGTCGTGCCCAAGGTCCTCGCCTACCACAGCCAGGGCCAAACGGTCGCGAGCGGCTACCACGCGGTCCAGTTCGACTCGGACGGGCCCGACGCGGGTACGGCGACGGAGCAGCATGTGGGCTCGGGTCAGGACAACACCAAGCTGACGTGCAAGGTCGCCGGCTTCTACGCGATCGAGGGCCACGTCGAGCTGGCGGCCTCGTCGGCGGGCACCCTGCGCGCCGCCGCGATACTGCGGACGGTGCCGGGCAGTCCCCCGACGGTCACCACGATCGGGGGCTGGGCCAAGAGCACGCCGCTGAACGGCACCACCACCGTGAACCTCGCGGTCTCGGCTACGCACCAGCTAGGCGTTGGCGACTACGTGGAGCTGTGGGTCTACCACGACGTCGGCGCGGGTCTCACCGTCAGCCACCTGGCGGGCTCGTTCTCGCCGCACCTGTCGATGGTGTACCTGTCGCCATAGGCGCGCCGAGCGCGATAGCTCCGGGTGGATTCGAACCACCGACCTCACCATTATGAGTGGTGCGCTCTAACCGCTGAGCTACGGAGCCCTGCCCGCAGTCTAGGGGCGATCTAGCGGGAACCGAGGCGGGCTCCGGCGCCGCCGCGGCGGCACCGCATCCGGTGCGTCGTGCGCGCGACGAAGCCGTCGGCGAACGTGAAGCGCCCGGTGAAAGTCCAGACCCGGCTCCTCGGGCAGGTGGGCGGCGTGCGCATGTAGACGTGGCCGTTGCGCGAGCGCGCGGGGAAGACGTTGTGCACCCGCCGGAGCGCGCTCTCGCCGTCCGGCGGTCCGCCGGGCGCGCGCGGGATGTCGACCGTCGTCACGCGGCCCCGGGTGAAGGCGTGCCCGACGAAGCGGAGCGGGAACCCCTCGGCCTGCGACACCGCCTTCATCTCGTTCGGCGTGTTCAGGTAGCCGTCGACCGTCAGCGGCATCTCGCCCTGGCCCGGGAAGCCGCTCATCACCGTGTCCCCGTGCCCCGACATCACCCAGCTCTCCGGGCAGGCCGAGGATCCCTCGGCCTGGAACTCGGCGTCCGTCGCCCTGCACGGCGGCACGACGGCGAAGTCGAACCTCGTCCCGGCCGGGAAGGTCACCTGCTCCTGGCGCACCGGGATCGGCTTCGCCCTCGGGTCGTCCGGGTGCTTGTAGAGGAACCGCACGTCGAGCCCGGTCGAGTGACCCGGGTCGTGCGAGGTGAACTCCATCCAGTAGTCGAGCCGCGACCCGGCGGAGGCTGCGGGCGCGAGCATGGCGCCCGCGACCGCCACGATCACCCCGATCCTCCCCAGCCGCACGCCGGGATTGTCCCAGGGGGCCGGAGCGGGCGCGCCGTGTCCGCGACAATCCCGGCGTGCCGCCCGCGCCGCCGCTCCTGCTCGCCGTCCCGAACGTGAGCGAGGGCCGCGACCGCTCGGCGATCGACTCGATCGGCGCCGCGTTCGCTCCCGCGCGCGTGCTCGACGTGCACTCGGACCCCGACCACGGGCGCGCCGTGTTCAGCCTCGCCGCGCCGCAGGGTGAGCTGGCGCCCGCGCTGGCGAGCGG
>DATENL010000079.1:0-2950 GCA_035275105.1 Thermoleophilaceae bacterium | reverse complement strand
CCGGTGACCTGCTCGGGATCGTCGGGGTCGCCCGGCGGCTCCTCGGCCGGGGGGCGCTGGCGCACGACCGGGCGGCGAGCGGCCGCCCCCTCGTCGAGGCGGCGCACGGGCGTGCCGTAGGGCGCGTTGCGCGCGATCTCGGGGTCCTCCCGCGCCTCGTCCAGGATCGCCCGCACCGCGTCCGCGAACCGGTCGAGCGTCTCCTTCGTCTCCGTCTCGGTCGGCTCGATCATCAGCGCCTCATCGACCAGCAGCGGGAAGTAGACGGTCGGTGGGTGGACGCGGTGGTCGAGCAGCCGCTTGGCGATGTCGAGCGTCTTGATGCCGAGCTCGCGCTTGGCGGGCGCCCCCGAGAGGACGAACTCGTGCATGCACGTGCGGTCGAACGCGATCGGCAGCAGCTCGCCGACGCCCGGCTCGGCCAGGCGCGCGCGCAGGTAGTTGGCGTTGAGCACCGCGGTCTCGGCCACGTCGCGGAGCCCGTCGCCGCCGACCGAGCAGATGTACGCGTACGAGCGCACGAACACGCCGAAGTTGCCGTGGAAGCCGCGCAGCCGGCCGATCGACTTGGGGCGCTCGTGCTCCAGCTCGTAGGCCGGCTCGGCACCGTTGCGCGACGCCGACTCGACGACCCTCGGCACCGGCAGGTAGGGCTCGATCCGGTCGGAGACGGCGATCGGCCCCGACCCCGGCCCGCCGCCGCCGTGCGGCTGCGTGAACGTCTTGTGCAGGTTGAAGTGGACGATGTCGAACCCCATGTCGCCGGGCCGCGACACGCCGACCACGGCGTTCAGGTTCGCGCCGTCGTAGTACAGCGTCGCGCCGGCGTCGTGGACGATCCGGGCGATCTCCTCGATGTTGCGGTCGAACAGGCCGAGCGTGTTCGGGTTGGTGAGCATCAGGCAGGCGGTGTCCTCGCCGGCCTTCGCGCGCAGGTCGTCGAGGTCCACGCCCCCGTCCGGCGCCGTCCCGACCTTCACCGCCTCGTAGCCCGCCATCGTCACCGTCGCCGGGTTGGTGCCGTGCGCCGTGTCGGGCGTCAGCACCTTCGTGCGCTCCTCGCCGCGGTCCTCGTGGTAGGCGCGGGTGAGCAGCAGCCCGGCCAGCTCGCCGTGGGAGCCGGCGCTCGGCTGGAGCGACACGTGCGGTAGCCCCGCGACCTCGGACAGCGCCCGCTCGAGCCGCCACATCAGCTCGAGCGCGCCCTGCGCGTACTCGGGGTCCTGGAGCGGGTGCAGGCGCGCGTGACCCGGCAGCGCGGCGACCCGCTCGTTCAGCTTCGGGTTGTACTTCATCGTGCACGAGCCGAGCGGGTAGAAGCCGGTGTCGAGGTCGAAGTTCTTCTTCGACAGGTTGTTGTAGTGGCGCACGATCTCCGGCTCGGCGATCTCCGGGAGTGCCGGCGGCGCCGCGCGTATCGCCTCGGCCGGCAGCAGCTCCTCGATCGGCGTCTCGGGGACGTCGGTCGCCGGCGGCGTGAACGCGCGCCGCCCCTCCTGCGAGCGCTCGAAGATCGTCAGCGTCTGCTCCTCGGCCGGCCTCATGCCGCCACCCCCTCGCGGTCACCCGCGACCAGAGCCGCCAGCCGGTCAATGTCGGCGCGCGTGCGCCGCTCGGTGATCGCCACGAGCAGCCCGTCGCCGTACTCGGGGTAGTCGCGCCCGATCCGGTAGCCCGGGTTCACGCCCTCGGCGCGGGCGCGCTCGAACAGCCCGTCGAGGTTCGGGGCCCTGACCGCGAACTCGCGCACCACCGGGCCCGGGTTGATCGCCTCGAGCCCGAGCGCCTCGCGCGCGTAGTGAGTGCGGCGGAGCATCAGCTCGCCCAGCTCCACGATGCCGCGCCGACCGAGCCAGGAGAGGTAGATCACGCCCATCAGCGCGTTGAGCGCCTGCGACGTGCAGATGTTGTGCGTCGCCTTCTCGCGCCGGATGTGCTGCTCGCGGGTCTGCAGCGTGAGCACGAACCCGCGCCGGCCGTCGACGTCGCGCGTCTCGCCCGCGATGCGCCCCGGCATGCGGCGCAGGTAGGCCTGCGTCGCGGCGAAGAAGCCGAACGAGGGGCCGCCGAAGTCAAGGCGGTTGCCGAGCGTCTGGCCCTCCCCCACCGCGACGTCCACACCGCACTCGCCCGGCGCCTTGAGGATCCCCAGCGGGATCGGGTCATAGGCACCGATCACGACCGCCGGCGAGTCCTTCGCCGCCCGCGCCAGCGCGGCGGCGTCCTCGACCGCGCCGAGGTAGTTGGGGTTCTGGAAGACGACCGCGCTCGTGTCCTGGTCGATCGCGGCCGCCCACGCGTCCGCGTCGGTCACGCCGTCGCGCATGCCGACCTCGACGACCTCGACCCCGTAGCCCGCCGCCGTCGTGCGCAGCGTCTCGCGGCTGTGCGGGTGCACGCCCTTGGAGACCAGGAAGCGCGGCTTGCGGTTGTGCAGGTGCGCGAGCCAGCCGGCGGCGGCGACCGCGCTCGGGCCCTCATAGACGCTTGCGTTGGAGACCGGCAGCGCGGTGAGCTCGCTGATCGCCGTCTGGTACTCGAACATCACCTGCAAACCGCCCTGGGAGACCTCGGGCTGGTAGGGCGTGTAGGGCGTCAGGTACTCCGAGCGCTCCATGAGCATGTCGACCACGGCCGGGACGTAGTGGTCGTACATGCCGCCGCCGAGGAACGTGATCTCCTCCTCGGCGGAGACATTGCGCGCCGCAAGGTCGCCCAGGTGCGCGTAGACCTCCTGCTCGGGCAGCCCGGCCGGCAGGTCCAGCGCGCGCCCCAGCCGCACGCCGGCCGGAACCTGGCGCTCGAACAGCTCCTCGAGCGAGCCGACGCCGATCGCCCCGAGCATGGCCCGCAGGTCGTCGTCGGTGGTGCTCGTGTACCGGCTCACTGCAGACTCGCCGCTACGTTGACCGGCTGGATCTCTATCCTCGAATTTCGACTGCCCTTCACT
>DATENL010000078.1:0-5129 GCA_035275105.1 Thermoleophilaceae bacterium | reverse complement strand
GTGGCGTGGGCCGGCCGCCAGCTCGAGCAGGCGTGGGCGCTGTCGGGGTTCGCCTACGCCGCCCGCGCGGCCGAGGGCTACGACGGCACCTCGGCCGCCCGGGCGCGGCGCTACGACGGGTTTGCCCTGCGGGCGCTCGAGCGCCTGCGCGACGTGCACGCCGGCGGCGACGCCGGGATCTTCACGGTCCCGGCCCAGCACGGCGACTTCGACCGCTCGCGCCTCGCGGGCGGAGAGGGCGACGGGTTCGCGCCCTACGGCGGCCTCGCGCTGATGTTCCTGAACATGCTCGCCGACGAGGGGGCGCGGCACGGCCAGCGGCAGGCCGCCCTGCGATCCGACGAGGACGGCGCGAGCGTGCTCGGCCACGGGCAGTCGCTCTACGCCACACAGCGCGCCGGCGACGTCTGGCTCGCGGTCCGCGGCCGCAACAGCGTCACGCGGGCGGACGACCTGCGCTACGACGCCGGGCTGGTCGCGCTCAAGCTGCACCAGGACGGCGCCTGGCGCGACCTGATCCCGCGCCGCCCGCTGCTGCCGGCCAGGGGCAACGACGCGGCCGGGCCGGTGATCCACCGCGACGGGGGCGTGGCCGTGTTCGCGGCCGACCGGATCCGGCGCCGCGGCAGCCGCGGCCTCCAGGCCGTGGGCGGGTACCGGGCGCTGCGCGGCCGTCCGGGCGTCTCGAGGCGGGCCGACGAGCGCTTCAAGCCGCTCGACTGCGGCGTCCAGGTGAGCTTCCGGGCCCGCGCGGGCGACCGCATGGAGTACTCCGCCTTCCTGCCCGATCCGGAGAACGGCGGCCGCGCCCACGACGGCGTGGTCCGCAGCGGCGGGACCGAGGTGGTGGCGTCGCCCCGTCCGCGCCTCCGCCTGAGCCACGACTGGATCTCGGCGACCCATCCGCGGGTGCTCCGCGCGCGGATGAGCTGGCACCCGAAGTCGGCCCGGCGGATCAGCGTGAGGATCTGCGCCGAGTGAGACGGACCCGCCGCTACCCTGCCGCGTTCGTGTCGCGCCCCCTGCCCCTCTCGATCGCGCTCGCGCTCCTGATCGGCCTCGTCTGCGCCGGCTCGGCGGCCGCCCAGAGCCTCACGGCGGCGTCGCGGACCGACGACGTCCGGCGTCAGGCGCGCCAGATGGCCAGGCAGATCGCGGAGCCGTGGCGCGAGGGCCGCCAGTACGGCAACGGGCGCTTCGTGGACGAGGTGGGCGGCTACTCGTCGTACGGCGAGGCGGTGCTGGGCTATGCCCTGATCAGCACCGGCCTGCGCGAGGATGACAGCAAGATGATCGGCGTCGGCCTGAAGGCGATGCACTACGCCACCAACCGCTACTCCTCGAGCGGCGGCGCCGTCAGCGTCTTCCAGAACATGGCGGTCGGCCTCACGTACCGGCTCGCAGAGCGCAAGCTCCGGGACGACGACCGCTGGCAGGAGATCAGGCCCACGGTCCAGTCGTTCATGCGCCGCCAGCCGCTCGTGCGGCTGCGCCCGGACAACGACCACTTCGCCAACCACCTGCTGGTCGAGTGCCTGTCGGTGTTCAACTACGTCCGCACCGGGATGACCTCGAGCACGTCCGGCGCGATCCTCGGCCCCGGCCGCGAGGACCGCTACCGGTACGCCAAGCGCTTCATCGAGAGCGGGGTCCCCCACGTCATGGCGCGCTCGGTCCGGCCGTCGGGCGGCGACAACACGCTGCTCCTGTCCGACCCGCCGGACAAGCCGCTCGCCTACCAGGGGCTGTCGATCGGCCTCTACGCCCGCGCCATGGACACGATCGGGGGCGGCGGGACCGCGGCGCAGTTCACCCTGCGCCGGGCGCTCGAGGCGTCCTGGCGGCTGACCGCGCCCGACGGCGACCTGAGCTACATCGGCCGCAACCACGAGGAGGCGTTCACCCTCGCGGCGACCGCGTACGGCGCGCGGATGGCGCAGCGGATCGCCGGCACGTCGTCGGCGCGCGGCGCGCGCTACGAGGCGCTCGCCCTGCGCGCCCTCCAGCGCCTGCGCGAGGTGCACATGGGCGGCCCGGCCGGGATCTGGCCCGTCCCGGCGACCGCCATCGACGAGGAGAAGTCGCGGTCGGCGATCGACCACGGCGGCTACGCCCCGTACGGGGGGCTCGCGCTGATGTTCCTAACGATGCTCGCCGACACGGAGGCGCCCGACGACTCGCGCGCCAGCGAGCTGTTCGCGGACCGCGGCGGCACGGCGATCCTCGGCCGCGGGGAGTCGCTGTTCGCCACCCAGCGGATCGGCAAGCTCTGGTTCGCCGTCCGCGCCGGGGCGAGCCTCGACCGTCCCACCGACGTCCGCTACGACGGCGGCCTCGTCCGCGCCAAGCGGCAGAACTCGGACGGGAAGTGGTTCGACCTGATCCCGACGCGCCCGCGGCTCCCGGTCGACGGCAACGACAGCGCGGGGCCTCTGATCAAGCGCGACAACGCCGGCACCGCGGTGTTCGACGGCAGCCGGATCCGCGCCCACGGAAAGGACGGCATCGGGATGGTCGGCAACTACCGCACCCTGCGCGGGTCGCCGGGCATCACGCGCCGCTCCGACGAGCGCTTCCGGCCGATCAAGTGCGGCGTGCAGGTCGCGTTCCCGGCGGATCCCGGCGAGGTGCTCGAGTACTCCGTCTACCTGCGCGACACAGGCCACGTGGAGCGCGACGGCGGCAAGGTGTCGAGCGACGGCACCACGGTCTCGGCCGACCCCAAGCCGCGGATCGTCCTTAAGGGCGAGTACCGCTCGGCGACCGATCCCGAGGTCGTCCGCGTCCGGCTGCGCTGGAGCTCGCAGGAGTCGCAACGCATCCGCGTGCGAATCTGTGCGAGTTAAGCGGCAACCGATCTTCGTCATCCAGAAGCACGCGGCGAGCTCGCTGCACTACGACTTCCGGCTCGAGGTCGACGGCGTCCTGCGGTCGTGGGCGATCCCGAAGGGACCCTCCACCGACCCGCGCGAGAAGCGGCTCGCCGTCGAGGTCGAGGACCATCCGCTGTCGTGGGGCGAGTTCGAGGGCGTGATCGGGTCGGGCTACGGCGCGGGCGCCGTGATCGTCTGGGACCGCGGGCCGTACCGGAACCTCGGCGACGAGCCGCTCGGCGAGGCGCTCGACGCGGGCCGGGCGTCGTTCTGGCTCGAGGGCCGCAAGCTCCGCGGCGGCTACACGCTCGCGCGCACGCGGATGCGCGGCGGCAAGCCCCAGTGGCTTCTCATCAAGCGCCGCGACGAGGAGGCCGACGCGCGCCGGCGCCCCGTCTCGACCCAGCCCGAGTCGGTGGTCAGCGGGCGGACGATCGAGGAGGTCGCGGCGGGCGGGTGAGCGACCCGGTCCCCAGCTTCGTCCCGCCGATGAAGGCGGTCCTCCACGACCGTCCGTTCTCGGACCCCGACTGGATCTTCGAGCGCAAGCTCGACGGGATCCGCTGCGAGGCGATCAAGGCCGGCGGCGAGGTGCGCCTCCTGTCGCGCAACGAGCTGAGCCTGAACGGCCGCTTCCCGGAGGTGGCCGCCGCGCTCGAGCGCGACCCGGCGGACGGCTTCGTGGTCGACGGCGAGGTCGTCGCCTTCGACGGCCCGAACACGAGCTTCGCGCGACTCGCGCGCCGCGGGCAGGAGCGGGTGCCGGTGTTCCTGTACGTCTTCGACGTGATGCACGCCGGCGGCCGCGACACGCGCCCGCAGCCCCTCCGCGAGCGCAAGCGCCTGCTGCGCGGCCTGCTCGCGCTCGAGGGCCCCGTGCGGCTCACGCCACACCGCAACCGCGACGGCGAGGCGCTGTTCGAGGAGGCCTGCCGCAAGGGCTGGGAGGGCCTGATCGCCAAGCGCGCGGACAGCCCGTACACGAGCCGGCGGTCGCGCGACTGGCTCAAGCTCAAGTGCTCGGCGGAGCAGGAGCTCGTCGTGGGCGGCTACACGGCCCCGAAGGGGTCGCGCCAGGAGCTCGGGGCGCTCCTGGTCGGTTACTTCGACGGCGGGAAGCTGCGCTACGCGGGCAAGGTCGGCACCGGCTTCGACCGGGCGACGCTGCACGACCTGGCGCGCCGCCTCGAGCCGTTGCGGCGCGAGGACCCGCCCTTCGCCGACGAGGTGAAGGCCCGCGCGACGACCTGGGTCGAGCCCGAGCTCGTGGTGCAGGTCGGGTTCAGCGAGTGGACGCGCGACGGCCGGCTGCGCCACCCGCGCTTCCTGGGCGTGCGCGAGGACAAGGACGCGCGCGAGGTCGTGCGCGAGCGGGCCGGCGCATGACGGCGGTGGTGCGAGCCGGTCGCCGGTCGATCGACGTCTCGCATCCCGGCAAGCGGATGTTCCCCGCCGCCGGGCTGACGAAGCTCGACCTGGCGGAGCACTACGCGCGCGTCGCGGAGCTGATGGTCCCGCTCGTCCACGACCACCCGGTCGCGATGCAGGCATTCCCCGGCGGCGTCGGCCGCCCGGGCTACTTCATGAAGAACGTGCCCGACCACTTCCCCGGCTGGATCCGGCGCGTGACCGTCGCCAAGCGGGGCGGGAGCCTCACCCACCTGCTCCCCAACGACGCCGCCACGCTCGTCTACATGGCCAACCAGAACGTGATCACGCCGCACGTCTGGACCAGCCGGGCCGACCGGCCGCGCCAGCCCGACCGGATCGTCTTCGACCTCGACCCGCCCGGCACGCGCTTCGCGGACGTGCGCGCGACGGCGCGCGCGCTCGGGGACGTCCTGCGCGACCTCGGGCTCGAGCCGTTCGCGATGACGACGGGGTCGCGCGGGTTGCACGTGGTCACCCCGCTGCGCCGCGGGCGCGACTACGACGAGGTCCACGCGTTCGCGCGCCAGGTGACCGGTCTGCTCGCCGAGCAGGACCCGCGCCGCCTGACGACGGAGGTGCGGAAGGCCAAGCGCGCGGGGCGGATCTTCCTCGACGTCGGGCGCAACGCGTACGCCCAGCACGCGGTGGCGCCGTACGCGGTGCGCGCGCGCGACAACGCCCCGGTGGCGACGCCGCTGCGCTGGGAGGAGCTCGACGAGCGCCGGCTGCGCCCGGACCGCTGGACGATCCCAACCGTCCCCGGCCGGCTGGCCGACGCGGGTGACCCGTGGTCCGGGTTCCGCGCCGCCGCGCGCGGGCTCGGCG
>DATENL010000077.1:0-2225 GCA_035275105.1 Thermoleophilaceae bacterium | reverse complement strand
GAGGCGCTCAAGCGCGGTGGCCGCGACGCGCGGGTGATCAGCGGGCGCGTGGCCGCGGTGGGTCCGGCGACCGCCGCCGAGCTGGAGGAGCGGCTCGGGGTGGTGGCGGACGTGGTGTCCGAGCGCTCGCTCGCCGAGGGGCTGGTGGAGGCGCTCGCGGACGTTTCCGTCGCGGGTGCGCGGGCGCTGGTCGTCCGCGCCGCCGAGGGCCGCGACGTGCTGCCCGCCGCCCTGCGCGACCGCGGCGCGGAGGTCGACCAGGTCGCCGTGTACGCGACCGTGCCCGAGGACGTCCCGCCGGGGCAGCGGGACGCCCTGGCGCGCGCGGACTACGTCACGTTCACCTCCGGGTCGACGGTGCGCTACTTCGTGGCCGCCGCCGGCCCGCCGTCCGACGGCGCCCGCGTGGTCACGATCGGCCCCGTGACCAGCGAGGCCGCACGGGCGGCCGGGCTCGAGGTGCACGTGGAGGCCGAGCGCCACGACGTCGACGGCCTCGTCGACGCCCTGCTCGCCGACGCACTGGCCGGAGCCGGCGCGTGATCGTCTCGCTGCTCACCGACTACGGCCACGAGGACGAGTTCGTGGGGGTCCTGCACGGCGTGATCCGGACGATCGCCCCCGACGTGCCGATCGTCGACGTGACCCACGGCATCATGCGCCACGACGTCCGCGAGGGAGCGATCGTGCTGCGCAACTCGCTGCCCTACCTCCCGGTCGGCGTGCACGTGGGGGTGGTCGACCCGCAGGTCGGCACCGAGCGGCGGGCGGTGGCGGTGCGGACGGCCGACGGGCGCGTCCTCGTCGGCCCCGACAACGGGCTGCTCAGCCTCGCGTGGGAGCGCGCCGGCGGCGCCGTCGAGGCCGTCGACGTCTCGCGCTCCCCGTTCCGCCTCGAGCCGGTGTCCGCGACGTTCCACGGCCGCGACGTGTTCGCGCCGGTCGGCGCCCGCCTGGCCGCCGGTGCCGAGCTGCTCGAGGCGGGCGACCCGGTGGATCCGGCCGAGCTCGTCGCTCCGACCCTGCCGGAGCCGCGCGTCGGGGCGGGCGAGGCGACCGGGCACGCGATCCTGGTGGACCGCTACGGCAACGTGTCGCTCAACATGGGCCACGCGCACCTGCTCGAGCTGGGACTGACGATCGGCAGCCGCGCGCTGGTAGAGGTGCGCGGCCACCCCAGCGAGGCGCGCGTGGTGCAGACGTTCGCCGACGTGGCCGAGGGCGAGCTCCTGCTCTACGAGGACGCCTGGGGCTCGCTCGCCCTGGCGGTCAACCGCGGCGACGCGTCGGCCGAGCTCGGCCTCGAGGTGGACGACGAGGTCCGCGTGACGCCGAGCCCGTGATCGGCACGCCGCACGTCCACCACCGGACTGCCGATTCCACGAACCAGCGCGCGCGGGAGCTGGCGGCCGCCGGAGCCCCGCACGGCACCCTCGTGACGGCCGGTGAGCAGACCGCCGGCCGCGGCCGTCAGGGCCGCAGCTGGGTCGCGCCGGCCGGCAGCGCGGTGCTGATGTCGCTCGTGCTGCGAGAGCTGGACGAGCGCTTCCCGCTCGTGCCGCTGGTCGCCGCGGTGGCCGTGGCCGACGCCTGCGAGGCGCTCGCGCCGGTTCGTTGCCAGATCAAGTGGCCGAACGACGTCTGGATCGAGCGGCGCAAGGTGGCGGGGATCCTCGTGGAGGGCCGGCCCGCCGAGGGGTGGGCGGTGCTCGGGATCGGGTTGAACGTGGAGCCGGTCTCCTTTCCGGCGGAGCTCAGCTCGATCGCCACGTCGCTTTCCCTCGAAGGTGGCGTTCCGCTCGCTCTCGGCGCTGTGCTCGATGCGCTGTCCGGTTGGCTGGTTAGGGAGGTGGACGAGGTGTTGGCGGCCTGGCGGGAGCGGGATGCGCTGCGGGGCGCCCCGGTTCGTTGGGCTGAGGGCTCGGGCGTTGCCGCCGGCATCGACGACTCCGGCTCTCTGCTGGTGGATACCGAGGCGGGGCAGGTCGCCCTGGGCGCCGGCGAGGTCCATCTTCAGAGGTGAACGTCCAGAAACCGACGCTATGGGGTCGGTAAATGGACGTTCGACTCGGCTAGGCCGCGGCGGGCTCGTCCGCCGGTGCTGAATCGGCGCCCGGCTCGTCGCCGGCGCCCGCGTCGCCGCCGGGATCGGCGTCGACTGCCTTGGCGGGACGGCGCGAGCGGCGCCGCCGGCGCGGCTTCGGCTGGTTCCCGCCGTTGCTTCC
>DATENL010000076.1:0-20260 GCA_035275105.1 Thermoleophilaceae bacterium | reverse complement strand
CGTCCCTGCCTCGCCGGGGGACCTGGGTCGCGACGGCGTCGAAGCGCGGCTTCGGGACCGCCCGCACCGATGTGACCGCGCGGCCGCCCGGCCCGCTCACGCTCGACGGCGCGTGCGACCTCACCGGCACCGTCGCGTTCGACCCGCCGCTGACGACCCAGACGCGGCCGGTGGCCACTCGGGCGCGCGCGAGCGGCACGTGCTCCGGGACGCTGGTCGACCGGGCGGGCGTGAGCCACGAGCTCGACGAGGCGCCGGCCGCCTACGTCGGGGACGCCCCCGCGCAGGACCAGTCGTGCAACTCCGGGACGCCGAAGGGCACGGGCGCGATCGTGCTCCGCTGGGGCAGGCTCCGGTTCACCTCCGCGGAGACGCGCGTGGGCGCGGCGCCGATCCTCCAGCTCCGCGGGGTTCGCGGCGGTTCCGCGTCCGTCAACGGCGCCGCGACCGACCCGCCGCAGACGCTGCTCGAGAAGTGCGGCGGCGAGGGCATCGACAGGGCGCACCTGACGGGGCACCTGTCGACCACGCCGACGATCTCGGGCTAGGGCCGCGCGAGGTACACGTCCGCCGGACCGCGGTGGCGTTTAGCCGCCGCGGTCGGCAGCGACAGCGCGGCCCCGAAGCCGCGGCCGACGGGCGCGAGGCCGAAGTAGTCGCCGAGCACGAGCGAGCCGAGCGAGTCGATCCCCTCGAGCTCGACCCGGGGCGCCCGCTCGTAGTCGAACGTCGGCGCGAGCCGGCGGCGCGCCCAGGTCCGCCCGCGGTCGCGCGAGATCGCGATCCGCACGTCCGTCGGCAGGCCCTTCGAGCTGGGCCGGTAGTGACGGAAGTCGAACCAGTCGACGGCGACCCGGCCGTCGCTCGCCACCGCCACGGTCGGCTGGAACGCCTGGGCGCCCGGCCTCGCGACGACGGTCGGCGCGCCCCACGTCCGCCCTGCGTCGAGCGAGCGCGCGAGCCTGATCTCGCCGCTCGCCGCGGACTCGTTGTGCTGCCAGGCGACGTAGAGCGTGCCGTCGCGCGCCGCCGCGCGCGAGGACAGCGGCGCCGCGCGGACCAGGTCGCCGTTCGGCGCGTGGAGCGCTAGGTCGCTCCCGTACTGCGGGAGCGTGGCGATCCTCGCCGGCTGCGCCCACGTGCGCCCGCCGTCGGTCGAGCGGCTGGCCATCACCTGGAACGGCACCCGGACGCCGCCGCCGGGGATCTGCTGCCCGTAGTTCACGAGGTCGTATACGTCCACGAGCGTGCCGTCGCGCGCCACGAGCACCTGGTTGTTGAGCGGCACCTGGAGCGGCGGCGCGTTGATCGCGACGGGAGTCGACCACGTTCGCGCCGCATCGTCGGAGCGCGAGTAGTAGGCGATGCCGTTCTCCCCGAACCCGCCCAGCCGCCGAGTCCACACGACGTGGAGCCGGCCGGGAACCCGCGGGTCGCCCGTGATGCTCTCCTTGTCGTTGTAGACGCCTCCCGGCACGACCTCGTGCGGGCGAGCCCAGGTGCGCCCGGCGTCCACGGAGCGGCTCACCAGGACGCGCGCGCTGACCGTCGACCCGATCACGTCGCCGGCGATGACGCTCAGGTAGGCGTTGCCGCGGGCGCCGAACGTGAGCCAGGGGTCGCCGGCGAACTGTCCCGGGCCGCCCGAGCACCTGGCGAGTCCGGGCGGCTTCGCGCGCCTCCAGGTGCGGCCGCCGTCGCGCGAGGCGGTCGTTCCGGTCGTGTGCGTTCCGGCGGTCCAGGCCGCGACCAGCCGCCGCGGGCGGCGCGGGTCGCGCACGAGGATCGGCTCGAGCTCGCTGTCGGCGAACGACGCCTCGCCCTCCTCCGCGCTCCGGCACGGGCCGGGCGGCCCGCTCGACAGCGAGCGGGGCGGCGCGGCGCGGGCGGTCGCGCACAGAGCACACGCGAGGACCACCACGAGAGCGGCACGCACCCAACCCATGGGCGTATCGTCCCGCACCCATGGCGCGCCGTGTCGAAGGCGACGTAGATCGCTCGCACGTTCGGCTGGCGGAGCTCGTGGGGGCGCTTTCGCTGGGCATCGACCTCGGCTTCGGCCAGCCGATGGAGCACGTGCTCCGACAGTGCCTGATCGCGCTTCGGCTGGCCGAGGGCTCCGGGCTCGACGAGGGCGAGCGCGCGTCCGTGTACTACACCGCGCTGCTGCTCAACGTCGGCTGTCACTCGGACGCGCACGAGCAGGCGAAGTGGTTCGGCGACGACCTCGCCATGAAGTCGATCAAGTACGACCACGAGCCGCGGAGCCTTCGGATGGCCGCGAGCGGCATGAGCTTCATCGGCTCGGGCCACCCGCCGCTCCACCGCTTCCGGCTCGGGCTCGAGTTCGTGGTGTCGGGGCACCGCGAGGTCGACGGGATGATCGAGCACCACGCCGAGATCGCGCGGACGATGGGCGAGCACCTGGGGATGCCGGAGGAGGTTCTCGCGGCGCTCGTCGCCTCGTACGAGCGCTGGGACGGGCGCGGCTGGCCGGGCGAGCTCGAGGGCGAGGCGGTACCGCTCCCGGCCCGCATCGCGCAGGTGGCGGAGTACGTGGAGGTGGCGTTCCGCGTCGGCGGCGTCGAGGCCGTGAGAGATCTCGCGCGCGAGCGGCGCGGCGAGCAGTTCGACCCCGCGCTGTCCGACCTACTCGAGGCCGAGGCGGACGTGCTCCTGTCCGGGCTCGACACGGTGAAAACCTGGGAGGCCGTGATCGAGGCCGAGCCGGCGCTCGCCGTGGTGCTGTCGGGCGAGCGGTTCGACGCCGCGCTCCTCTCGATCGCCAACTTCGTCGACCTCAAGTCGCCGTACTTCCTGGGTCATGGGCGGGCGGTCTCCGAGCTCGCCGCCGCCGCGGCGGCGGCGCTCGGGATGGGGGAGGGAGAGGTTCGCACGCTCCGCCGGGCCGCCCTGGTGCACGGCCTCGGCCGGCTCGGGGTCTCGAACGCGATCCTCGACAAGCCTGGCCCGCTCGGCGCCGGCGAGTGGGAGCGCGTGCGCTTCCAACCGCACGTGACCGAGCGGATGCTCCACCAGTCGAACGCCCTCGCGCCGCTCGGCCGGATCGCGGTGCAGCACCGGGAGCGCCTGGATGGCTCCGGCTATCCGCGCGGCCTGACCGGCTCGGCGATCTCGCGGCCGGGACGCGTGCTCGCCGCGGCGGACGCGTACCAGGCGATGCGCGAGCCGCGGCCGCACCGCTCATCGCTCGCCGCCGACGAGGCGGCGGCGGAGCTGCGCGCCGGGGTCACGGGGGGTTTGTTCGACGCCGAGGCCGCGGACGCGATCCTTCGCGCCGCGGGCCACCGCGTCGCGCGGCGCCGCGAGGGGCTGGCCGGGCTGACGCCGCGCGAGGTCGAGGTGCTGAGACTGCTGGCGCGGGGGCTGTCGAACAAGCAGATCGCGGCGAGCCTCGTGATCGCGCCGAAGACCGTCGGCCGTCACGTCGAGCACATCTACTCGAAGATCGACGCCTCCACTCGGGCCGCCGCGAGCCTGTTCGCGATGCGCCACGGGCTCCTCCCGGAGGAGGAGATCCCGGCGGTCAGCCCGCCTGCATCGCCCGCATGTTCCGGTTCATCGCCTCCTCCGTGACCTTCAGCTCCGCGGTCGGGCTGAACATCACGACCTCGGTCCCCGGCTCGTGCTTGACGGGCACATGCCCCGGGGGCGTGTAGAACGCCTCGCCGGCGGCGATCACCTCGTCGCCGTCGACGTACTGGAACGTCATCGCGCCCTTCAGCACGTAGCCCCAGTGCGGGCACTGGCAGCGGTCGTCCGGCAGGCCCTTCAGGAGCGGCGTCCCGTCGACGTCCTCGTGGAAGGTCACGAAGTTCACCGTGTAGCCGTCGAGCTCCTCGGCGCGCTCGGTCACCGGCCCGTGCTCTCCGCCCTGTGTTGCGGTCTCTCTCGAAACCTTCGCCATCTCCTCGCCTCCTGGTCGGATGGGGCGAGGCTAAGGGCGCGCGCAGCGCGCGTCATGGGGTGTTCGCCCCATCTTCGCGCGCGGCGTCCGGCGTCCCAACCGCACTCGAACGCCAGCCGTTGCTACGTTACTGACCGAATGGTCAGTAAGCCCGGCGAGTCTGGAGTGTGCAGGAGTGGCTGAGCGCGGCGCCCGCCCCAAGGTGCCGGAGTGGCGGCTGCGCGCGCTGAAGGCGATGCGCACGATGTTCACGCCGCTCCTGCCCGACGACTACCTCGAGCTGATCAACCCGCTGTGGTCGACCCAGGAGCTCCGCGGCCGGGTCGAGCGGATCCAGCGCGAGACCGACGACGCCGCGACGATCGTCATCAAGCCGGGGTGGGAGTGGGAGGGCCACGAGCCCGGCCAGTACCTGCGCATCGGCGTCATCGTCGACGGCGTGCACCACTGGCGCGCGTATTCCCTGACCTCCGACCCCGGCCGCCCCGACGGCTGCATCTGCATCACACCGAAGCTCGTCGAGGAGGGCAAGGTCTCGCCCTACCTCGTGCGAAAGGCGAAGTCCGGCGGGATCGTGCGGCTCGGCAACGTGGAGGGGACGTTCGTGCTGCCCGACCCCCTTCCCGAGAAGTTCCTGTTCATCAGCGCCGGCAGCGGGATCACGCCGATCATGAGCATGCTGCGCGACCTCGCGCGCCGGGAGGCGCTCGACGACGTCGTCCTGCTGCACTCCGCGCGCACGCCCGACGACGTGATCTTCGGCGACGAGCTCCGGCGGCTCGCGAAGGAGCACGACGGCTTCCGCCTGCACGAGCAGCACACCGGTGAGATGGGGCGGATGGGCCCCGAGGACCTCGACGAGCTGTGTTCCGACTGGAAGGACCGCGAGGCGTTCCTCAGCGGGCCGGCGGAGCTGCTCGAGGCGATGGAGGAGCACTGGGACCGCCACGGCGACTGCGACCACCTGCACATGGAGCGTTTCCAGCCGGTCATCGGCGGCGAGGACGCGGAGCACGGCGAGGGCGGAACGATCCGCTTCACCGAGAGCGACGCCGAGGCCAAGAGCGACGGCACGCAGCCGATCCTCGTCGCCGGCGAGGAGGCCGGGCTGGAGCTTCCGTTCGGCTGCCGCGAGGGCATCTGCCACACCTGCGTCGGCACGCTGTGCTCAGGCAAGATCCGCGACCTCCGTACCGGCAAGGTGTCAGGCTCGGAGGGCGAGACCGTTCGCACCTGCGTGAACGCTCCCGAAGGCCCCGTCGAGATCGCCCTGTGAACCCACGAACGAAGCGCGAGGACCAATGACCGAGACGATGATCGAAAGCCCGCTCTCCCGCCTCACGGACGAGCAGATCGAGGAGCTGGGCAAGGAGTTCGACGCGATCCACGACGAGGTCTTCGACGAGCTCGGCGATCGCGACCGGCTCTACATCACGAGCATGATCGAGATGCAGCGCCGGCTGGTGGTGCTCGGCCGGATCCTGCTGCTCGGCTCGCGCTTCAAGCCGGCCTGGGTGGCCGGCACCGCAAGCCTCTCCATGGCCAAGATCCTCGAGAACATGGAGATCGGCCACAACGTGATGCACGGGCAGTGGGACTGGATGAACGACCCCCAGATCAACTCCACGACCTGGGACTGGGACACCGCGTCCACGGCCGAGGCCTGGAAGCACTCCCACAACTACGTGCACCACACGTACACGAACATCCGCGGCAAGGACAAGGACCTGGGCTACGAGATCATGCGGATCGACCCGCACCAGAAGTGGCACCCGGTCTACCTGCTCCAGCCCGTCTACAACGTGCTGCTGGCGGCGCTGTTCGAGTGGGGCGTCGCGCTGCACGACCTCGACTTCGACGCGATCAGGAGCGGCGAGAAGTCGAAGAAGGAGCTGGCCCGTCAGTTCAAGGGGATCGTCGGCAAGGCGCGCCTTCAGATCACCAAGGACTACATCGTCTACCCGTTCCTGAGCGGGCTCGCGTCGACGGCCGCCGAGGTCGCCGTGGCGTCGATCCGGGCCTCGCGGAGGTCGCGCCGCCGCCGCGCCCTCGACGCGGTGGTGGACCGCGCCCGGCCCGCCAAGGGCTCGACCGACGTGCGCGGCATCGCGCGCGAGATGGTCGAGCGGCGCTCCTTCCGCGCGCCGTTCAAGGCCACGCTGGCGGCGAACGCGACGGCGAACATCGTGCGGAACGTATGGGCCTACGCGATCATCTTCTGCGGCCACTTCCCCGACCAGACCTACACGTTCAGCGAGGAGGAGACCGAGGACGAGTCGCGCGGCGCGTTCTACGTGCGGCAGCTGCTCGGTGCGGCGAACATCGACGGCACGGCGCTCTTCCACGTGATCAGCGGCAACCTCGGCTACCAGGTGGAGCACCACCTCTACCCCGACATGCCCAGCACCCGCTACGCGGAGATCGCGCCGCGGGTCAAGGACATCTGCGAGCGCTACGACCTGCCCTACAACACCGGTCCGTTCGGCAAGCAGATCGGCACGGTGCAGCGCACGATCATCCGCCTGGCCTTCCCCGGCGGCAAGCCGCGGCCCAAGCCGGGTCCCTACCGCGGCGACGACACGGAGCCCGCGAGCTCGAACGGCTCGCGCCGCGCGGAGCCGGGTCCCGAGGGTTCGGGGCCCGAGCAGCGTGGCGAGGGCGTGCGCGTGTCGATGCCGCAGGAGGACTGATCGGCCCTCCGGGTGGGTAGGGTCCGCCTGAGCCGCCAAGCCTCTTGGCAGGGGGAGGCGGGACTCGACGGTCCACGAGCGACAAGGAGTCCCCGAGATGCCTGGACAGAACGTGTCTGAGCCGGCGGGCGGAAGCCCCCTCGGCGTACTCACCGACCCACTGCGGGAGCTCGGGCCGGAGCCCGAGGGCCCGCCCGCCCGGACGCCGGGCGGGGAGCAGGGCTTGCGAGCCGCGCTCGACCGAGGCGAGCCGGGCGCCGAGCCGCCCGCGACCGACGACCTGCGCTAGTCCTCGCTAGACGAGAAAAAGGCAGGACGGGGTGCGGTGGGCCCCGCGCACGCCGTCGCGCGCTCTGTTGAGCAGCGACCTGACGGCGCCCGCGCTGACGCCGAGCGCGGCGGCGATCTCGGCGTGGCTGCGGCCCTCGAGCTCGCTCGAGACGAGCGCGTAGCGCTGCCGGGGCGGCAGCGACTTGACGCCCGCCACCAGGCCGCGAAGGCTGTGCTGGAGCTCGAGCATCTCCTCCGGCGGGCGGCCGAGGGCGGGCTCCGGCCTGCCCTCCCCGCAGGTCCGCTCGGCGCGCAGGACGTTGAGCGACGAGTTGCGAGCGATCCGGTAGAGCCACGGGCGAAGCTGCCGCACGACGTCGCCGCGCCGGAGGCCCGTGTACGCGCGCAGGAACGTCTCCTGCACCGCCTCCTCGGCCTGCTCGCGCGTGAGCATGTGCCGGCAGTAGTGGAGGAGCGGGCGCCGGTAGCGCGCCACGATCACCTCGAACGCGCGCTCCGACCCGTCGCGCACGTCCCGGGCCAGCTGCTCGTCGATGTCGATCCGCGCCGCCACATTCGAACGACGGCGGCGCGGCCGGGTTGTTAGGTGCTACTCGGCAGGAGCTCCCTCGAGCCGGAAGACGTCGGCCGGCAGCTCGCCGGCATCCACGTCGGTGTTCAGCGCGATCAGCTCCGCGAGGCTGTGCCGGTAGCTGACCCCGTAGCGGCGGGCGATCGCGTCCAGCGCGCGGTCGCCGGCGTAGAAGAACCGGTCGCCGTCGCGCAGCGCCTGGAACTGGCGCCGCCACATGGCGAGCTGGAGCTCGCCGAACTCGGTGCCGGGCACGTGGCGCTCGGACACCATGCCCGTGAACGCGTCGACAGCGTCGACCGAGCCGTACACGCCCTTCAGCCGCGCGGCCAGGGTCGTGCGGCGCGTGCCCTCGGTCGCGCCCTCCTCGGCCTCCTCCGTTCCGAACGGGATCGACTCGCCGTCCGGCCCGCGTAGCTCCAGGAAGTCGAGGATCGCGGGGTCGTCGATCGACTCGCTCGCGTCCTCGCTCGACTCGCCGGTGATCGCCCTGAACGACGTCTTGGGGGCGAGGCCGTAGGCGGCCCTGAGCCGGTTGTACGAGGGGATGCCGTGGTCGCGCGCCCGCTGGACGTCGAGCGCACCGAGGTCCGTGACCCCCTGGACCGGTCCGGGGATCTGGAACAGCACGCTCCGCAGCGCGTCGTCCATCTGCTCGTCGTTCCTGTACTGCGCCTCGCTCGCGAGCCCCACGGCGACCGAGTCGAGCCCGACCTCGGGGAGCAGCCCGGGGTTGAAGAACGCGACGGCGAGCGGAACCTTCAGCTCGAGCTCGTCGCCGCCCTCGTCCTCCACGTCGACCCCCTGCGCCTCCAGGTGGTCGATCCCGTCTCCGTCGAAGCGGTCCGCCGGCACGTCGAGCTCGAACTCGCCGTGGATCATGCTGTGGGCCCGGTACCCGACGGTCGCGAACTCGTTGCCGAGCGCGGGGTTGACCCCCGGCCTGTAGCCGCCGTACGGCGGGAGCCTCACGCCCACGGCCGGGAGGAACTCGCGGTAGGTCACGTATTGCTGCTCGGCCCCGACGATCCGCCGCGCGATCTGGAAGCGCAGCTCCGCCGGCAGCCGCCGCGGGAGCCGGTCCACGATGCGGTTGTGCTCGCGCGCGAACAGCGTGTGGACCGCGGTGAGCGCGATGTTCTCGTTGGCCCTCACGTCGCCGGCCACGACCGCGTCCTGCGGGTGGCCGGCCAGCGCGCCCTCGGCCGCCATCTCCGGCGCGGACCCCGAGTCGCCGCGCGCCGCGGCGGTGGGCAGGTAACCGCCCGCGGTGGTCAGGAGGCGCGCTCCGTTGTTGGCCGTGCGGCCGTCGAAAGGCCCGGTGCGCAGCCACTCCAACCGCCGCCGGGTGCCGCCGTAGACCGACCAGCCGTCGATGTACGAGCTCACCGTGTTGAGCTGCTGGCGCGGGTTCGCGCCGCTCGTGCCCGTGCCCGGGACGGCCGAGTCGCGCTTGAACGAGATGACGCCCAGGTCGTTCCGGAAGCGCTCGAGCGGGTCGGCGGGGTCGAACGCGATCGGCGCGCGCTCGTCTCCGCCCTCGGCGAGTCCGAAGGTGTGGTCCATGAACTGGCCCCAAGTCCAGACCCACTGCGTCACGCGCCGGTCCGAGAACAGGTTCTGCCCGACGTCGTTGAAGATCCGGTTGCTCACGTAGCGCGGCGGAACCCCACCTGCCTGCGCATCGCGGCCGTCGCCGTACGCAGCCGGCGCCACGCGGACGTACGACGTGCCCGCCTGACCCCAGTTCGGGTGGGCGCGGTTGTTGCCGCGGCCGTCGAGCGCTCGCGGCTCGAGTCGCGGGGGTAGCGAATCGGGTCGCGGCGTGCGCGGCCCAGCCGCGTAGGCGGTCTGCGTGGCGCAGACCGCGGTCACTGCAAGGGCGATCGTCATGGTGCGGCCGAGCCGCGTGCGGTGATGTGCGAGTCCCACCGGCGTCTCCCGTCGTGAGGGGGTTTGTCCTTGCCCCCTGTCGACACGGGCCCGCTCAGAACGTCACGTTGGAGCGCCGGAGTCGTGCCCCGGGGGCTCGGCCGCTAGGGCGCTGCCCTCGGCGACCCCTCGACCAGCGGCGCGATCTCCATCACGCGCCGACGGTCCAAGCTGACGAGCACGCGGAACTTCGTTGCGCCGGTGGTGTCCACGGCGAACAGCTTGGAGGTGCCGTTCGCCGATGCCAGCCCCGGGATTCGGTGAACCCCGTCGATCGGCTTCGGGATGCTGACCTTCACGATCGCTCCGAGGGGGAGCGGATTGTCGCCGCTGCCGCTCCATGGCCCGATTGCCTCGACGGTCAGGCGCGCATTCCCGAAGAACGATCGAGCCGCCCGATCCGCCAAAACAAAAGACAAGCTTAGGGTCAGCTTCGTGCGTGACCCAAATCACGTTCACGTACCGACGGTATGCGGAATGTTGAATGCACGTGGCACACGACGAGCCGGCAATCGAGACGAGGACGGTCGAGGCGAACGGCCTCACGTTCGCCTACCTCACCGCCGGCGAGGGACCCACCGTGATGCTCCTCCACGGGTTTCCCGACAACGCGTGGTCGTGGGAGCACCAGTTCGGGCCGCTCGTGGACGCCGGCTACCGCGTGGTGGCTCCCTTCCAGCGCGGCTACGCGCCGACCGAGGTCCCGGCGGACGGCCGCTACGACTTCACGACCCTCGGCCGCGACCTGATCGCGCTCGTCCGCGAGCTCGGGGGCGGCGAGCCCTGCTTCGCGGTCGGGCACGACATCGGCGCGCTCCAGCTCCAGGCGGCGGTGGGGGAGTCGCCGGAGACGTTCAGGCGTCCGGTGTTCGTGGCCGTCAACCACTCCGCCACCGCGGGCGGCGTCGCGCTCGTCCCGCGGCTCGCGCACCGGTCGTTCCACATCTGGCTGCTCGCACACGAGAGCATCAACGACGCGGTCGCGGCGAACGACGACATGGCGCTGATCGACTACCTGTGGGACCTCTGGAGCCCAGGCGGGAGCGACCACTCCGAGCACCTCGCGCGCGTGAAAAAGACGCTGTCGAGCGAGGGCTCGCTCAAGGCCGCGGTCTCCGTCTACCCGAACTTCGTGCCGACGGAGACGACCGGCATCACGCCCGCGATGATCGCTCCCATCGAGGTGCCGGCGATGCTGATCTACGGCTCCGGCGACGTCCTCCCGCCGGCGCTGACCGAGGGCGAGGAGCAGTTCCACCCCGGCGGGCTGCGACGCGAGGCGATCGACGCCGCCGTCCACTGGCCCCACCGCGAGCGGCCCGAGCTCGTCAACGAGATCCTGCTGGACTGGCTGGGGGCCGAGCCGTCGTCGTCCACCACCTGAGCCACGACCCGGTGGAGTTACCCGCACCTCAAGTGTGAAGCTCACTCCCGTATACCCCCCGGGGGTATATGTCAGATTGGGGTCCGACAGACGGCGACCCCAAGGAGCGAGCGATGACCGGACACACGACAACCACGACCACGACCACGGCGGCGGCGGCGACGCGCAGCCCGCGCCGCGCCTTCCTCATGCACCTCGGCGAGATGCTGCTCGCCATGGCGCTCGGGATGGTCGTCCTGGGCGGCGCGATCGAGGGCGCGCTGATGCTGCTCGGCACGAGCCTCGGCGCCGCGCCCGCGGCCGTCTCCGCGGCCGTCATGGCGTTCGACATGACCCTGCCGATGGTCTGGTGGATGCACCACCGCGGTCACCCCGCGCGGCACAACGTCGAGATGGCCGCGTCGATGGTCGTCCCGAGCGCACTCGCGGTAGCGGCGCACTGGGCCGGGCTGATCGGGTCCGACACGGTCATGCTGCTCCAGCACCAGCTGATGATCCCGGCGATGGTCGGCGTGATGCTCTGGCGCTACGACCACTACTCGCACTGAGGTCCGTGCGATGACCTTGACTCGGCCACCGGAAGTCGTAGAGGATCGACGGACCCCCGCAGTGATGGACTCGCAGCAACGTGACGTGATAGTCGTCGGTGGCGGCCAGGCCGGCCTCGCCATCGGCTACCACCTGGCCCGGCAGGGGCGCGACTTCTCGATCCTCGAGGCCGCCGCGCAGCCCGCGGCCGCGTGGCGCGACCGCTGGGACTCCCTGCGCCTGTTCACACCGGCCCGCTACGACGCCCTGCCGGGGCTGCCGTTCCCCGGCGAGCCGTACGGCTATCCCGACCGCGACGCCGTCGTCGCGTACCTCACGGAGTACGCGCGGCGCTTCGAGCTGCCGGTGGAGCTGAACAGCCGGGTGCTGCGGATCTCGCCCGCGGGCGCTCGCTACCGGGTCGAGCTCGCGGACCGCGCGATCGAGGCCGATCAGGTCGTGGTCGCCACCGGCCCGTTCCAGGTCCCGCGCACCCCGGCGATCGCGTCAGGGCTCGACGCCGGCGTCTTCCAGACGCACAGCACCGGCTACCGGAGCCCGGCCGCGATCCCCGACGGTCCGGTGCTGGTGGTCGGCGGCGGCAACACGGGCTACCAGATCGCCGCCGAGCTGGCGGCCACGCGCGAGGTGCACATCTCGATCGGATCGCCGCAGACGCCGCTCCCGCAGCGGGTGCTGGGCCGCGACCTGTTCTGGTACCTCGACGCGACCGGCGTGATCCGGAAGACGCGTGACTCGCGGATCGGTCGCCGGATGCGCCAGAACGAGGACACCCTGATCGGCTCGAGCCCGCGCACCCTCCGCCGGAAGGGCGTCCAGTTCCACCCACGCGCCACCGCCGCGGCCGGCTCGACCGTCCGCTTCGACGACGGCACCGGCCTCGACGTCCGCAACGTCGTCTGGGCGACCGGCTTCGGCATCGACCACTCGTGGATCGACGTCCCGGTGTTCGACGGCGACGGGGCGGTCCGCCACCGGCGCGGGGTGACCGAGTCGCCCGGCCTCTACTTCCTCGGGCTGCTCTGGCAGCACACGCGCGGCTCGGCGCTGCTCGGCTTCGTCAAGGACGACGCCGAGTACGTCGCCGAGCAGCTCAGCGCGCAGGCCCTTCGAATGACAGGAGAAACCGATGAGCACCGCCACCGACCGCTTTCCGACGGACGTCGACGGACTCCCGAGCGCGCGCGCACCTGAGGTCGTCGAGCTCGCGGACGGCGCCGCGTTCGACCTTCGGATCGCGCCCGTCGCCAAGCGCATCGGCGCCGACACCGTTCGCATGCTCGCCTACAACGGCTCGATCCCCGGCCCGACCCTGAGGGTGAAGGAGGGGTCGGAGATCGTCGTCAACGTCGAGAACCAGGGCGACCACGAGGCGACCGTGCACTGGCACGGCCTCCGGCTCGAGAACCGCTACGACGGCACCCACGAGACCCAGCGGCCGATCGCTGTGGGCGAGCGCTACTCCGCGCGCGTCGCCTTCCCCGACCCCGGGGTCTACTGGTACCACCCGCACATCCGCGAGGACTACGGGCAGGAGATGGGGCTCTACGCGAACGTCATCGTCGAGCCGGCCGACCCGGACTACTGGCCGCCCGCGCACCGCGAGCTCGCCCTGACCCTCGACGACATCCTGCTCGAGGACGGCAGGGTGGCGCCGTTCAGCCGGGCCGAGACGAACTACGCGGCGATGGGCCGCTTCGGCGACGTGCTCCTGATCGCCGGCGAGACCGACCTCTCGCTCGATGCGCGGCGCGACGAGGTCGTGCGGCTCCACCTCACCAACACCGCCAACACCCGCGTCTTCAAGATCGCGCTCCCCGGCGCGAGCATGAAGCTCGTCGGCGGGGACAGCGGCCGCGTCGAGCGCGAGGAGCTCGTCGAGGAGGTCGTCCTGGCGCCGTCGGAGCGCGTGTCCGTGGACGTGCGGTTCGACCGGGCGGGCGAGCTGACGCTCGAGCACCGGACGCCCGAGCGCGTGTACGCACTCGGCACGATCGCGGTCGGCGACGAGGAGGCCGAGCCGCGGCTGCCGTTCGAGCTGCGCTTGAACGCCGACATGGCGGCCGAGCGCGAGCGCACCGCCCCCTACCTCGAGGCCGAGCCCGACCGGACGCTCGCCTTCCTCGCCGAGATGGACATGGGGGCGGGGGAGGCGACCTCCTTCACCTGCCCGATGCATCCCGAGGTGGTGAGCGACAGCCCGGGGCACTGCCCGAAGTGCGGCATGAAGCTCCTGCCCGCGGACATGGTGGCCGAGGCGGCGGGCGAGCACGACCACCACGACCACGGGCACGACCACCACGACCACGGGCACGGCACCGCGGACGGGATCGAGTGGGAGGACGACATGGTGGACGTCAACCGGCTCACCACGCCCGCGAACATGCGCTGGAAGCTCGTCGACCGCGCGACCGGCGCCGAGAACGCCGACATCGACTGGACGATGCGCGTCGGCGATCAGGTGAAGATCCGGCTGCTCAACGAGATGGCCGGCGACCACCCGATGCACCACCCGTTCCACGTGCACGGGGCGGGCCGGTTTCTGGTGCTGAGCCGCGACGGCATGCCCGAGTCGAACCTCGTCTGGAAGGACACCGTCCTCGTACGCGCGGGTGAGACGGTGGACATCCTGCTGGACGTGACCAACGTCGGGAGGTGGATGGCCCACTGCCACATCGCCGAGCACCACGAGAGCGGCATGATGTTCAGCTTCGAGGTGACGGAATGAGGATCGCCTACGTCCTGTATCCCGACTTCACGGCGCTCGACCTGGTCGGCCCCTACGAGGTGATCAGCCGCTGGCCCGGCGCCGAGGTCCACTTCCTCGCGGAGTCGCTCGAGCCCGTGCGCTGCGACGCCGGGCTGACCGTGGTGCCGACGGACACTCCCGCCTCGCTCCCGGACCCCGACCTGATCGTGGTGCCGGGCAGCGGGAACCCCGTGCCGGTCCTCAGCTCGAGGCCCCTGATCGACTGGCTGCGCGCCGCCGCGCCCGGATGCCAATGGACCGCGTCGGTCTGCACCGGCGCGGGGCTGTACGCGGCCGCCGGCCTGCTCGAGGGCAAGAGGACGACCACCCACTGGGGCTTCCGCGACAACCTGCGCGCGATGGGGGTGGAGGTGGTCGGCGATCGCGTGGTCTGGCAGGGCACCCACATCAGCGGCGCGGGCGTCTCCGCCGGAATCGACATGGCGCTGGCGCTCACCGAGCGCGTGCACGGGCGCGAGGTCGCGGAGTCGCTCCAGCTCCTGATCGAGTACGACCCGCAGCCGCCGTTCGACACCGGGGCGCCCGAGAAGGCGGCCGCCGGCACGCTGCGCCTCGCGACGCGGATGCTGCTGGGGGACAGGCCGTTCGAGCTTGCGAGGCGCGTGAACGGCCAGGCGCTCGCGGCCCGCTTCACCCGCGCGCGGCGGGCGCTGTCCGGGCGAGGCCCTCGCGGTCGGGGCCCGGGAGAGCGCGTTCCGCGGTAGCCGCCTTCGACCGACGGCCCGGGCGGCGCCGTTCCACCCGCACCCGCACGCCGTGCTTGGGGGCGACGGTGATGCCGCGGAGCACCACCGGGTCGGGCTCGTCGCTCAGGGGAGCGAGGTCCACGCCCGAGACGACGACGCGCAGGACCTCGGACATCTCGGCCTGGGCCAGCGCGGCGCCGACGCAGCGGCGGATCCCGCCGCCGAACGGCAGCCACGAGTAGGACTCCGCCCCGTCGTCGACGAAGCGCTCCGGGCGGAACTCGTCCGGCTCCGGGTAGAGGTCGGGCCGGTGGTGGACCAGCGCGATCGCCGGGTAGACGTTGATGCCGGGCGGCAGCTCCCAGCCGGCGATCGTGCGCGGCTTCGTCAGGGTCCGCTCGGCCGCGTCGATGACGGGGCGCAGTCGCAGCGTCTCCTTGCCGACCGCCGCCACGTAGTCGTCGTCACCCGCCTCGATCGCCTCGCGCAGCCGCGCCAGCGCCGCGGGGTTCCGGAGCAGCAGGTCGATCGCGAACGCGAGGCCGGTGGCGGTGGTCTCGTGGCCGGCCGCGAGCATCGTGAAGAGCTCGTCGCGCAGCTCGGGGTCCGTCATCCCGCGCCCGTCCTCGTCGCGGGCCTGGAGGAGCAGCGACAGGACGTCGGTGCGGCCGGAGAGGTCCGGCTCCGCCCTGCGGCGCGCGATCTCCTCGTACAGCAGGGCGTCCGCCGCCGCGAGCCGGCGCGCCAGGCGCCCTCCCGGGCTCAACGGCCCGAGGTCCGTGCGCACGAACGGGACGGCCATCAGGATCGAGCCCGTGTCGATGACGGCGACCAGCGCATGGCGCAGCTGCTCGACACGGGCCGGCTCCGTGACGCCGAAGACCGCCCGGGCGATGACCTCGAACGTGAGCGCGCGCATGCGGTCGCGGACCACCAGGAGGTCACCCGGCCGCCAGCGGCCGACCTCGCGCTCTGCGACGTCGCGGATCGTGGACCGGAAGTCCGCCACGCGCGAGCCCTGGAACGGCGGCAGGAGCAGCTTGCGCTGGCGCAGGTGCTCGGGCCCGTCGAGCACCAGGACGGAGTGCTTGCCGAGGACGGGCTCGAGGAACGAGTTCGCCTCGCCCGCGAGCAGGTCCGACTGGTCGCCCGTGAGGAGCCCGCGGATCGCGTCGGGGTCCGCGACGTAGACGCCGGTGCCGAAGCCGATGTACCGGACCGTGAAGACGTCGCCGTAGCGGCGGTGCCAGCCGCGCAGGGCGTCGAGCGGACGCCGCGCGAACTGCGCCGTCGTGATCGGCGCGGGCAGCCTAGGCCCGGGCGGAAGGCGGGTCACCCGACCAGCCTAGGCGAACAGCTCGCGGTCGCGGATCTTGTGCGCGACCGTGTAGTCCTCGAGCCACCACGGCTTCTCGCCCGGCTTGCGCGGCGGCTTCGAGAGCACGAGCTTCTCCCGCTTGGCCTTCTTGTCCTGCTGGGTGACCCGGAAGTGGTAGTGGTCGAAGATCCGCAGCGCCTCGACGGCGTACGCGACGGCCACCCGCCGGTCGCGGATGAGCAGCAGGTTCTCGCCGTTCGACTCGTCGGCGGCGTCGGAGAAGTTGTACGAGCCGAGGTAGACGCGCGCGCTCGGCTTGTCGAAGTCGATCACCACGAACTTGTGGTGCATGCGGTTGCCGCCGCCGCCCTTCGGCTCCGACTTGAACGGCTCGGGCGCGTCCTTGCCGAGCGCGGCCGGGCTGACAGCCGCCGGGCTGCCGCCCGGCACCTGCACGTCCAGGCCGCCCACCTTCTTGTCGGAGATGCCGTAGACGAAGACGTCCTTGTTCTCCCGGAGCGCCGTGATCTCCCTCCGGATCGGTCCCCGGGTCTGGTACAGGAACGCCAGCGAGAAGAGCAGCGAGGACTTCGTCTTGGCGATCTCGTCGGCGATCCCCTGGAGCTGTGAGTTCGCACTCGCGTACGGCGAGAACCCGACCCGCACGCTGACGCTGTCGAGGCCGACGCTCCGGAGCGCGGCGGGGGGCGTGGCTGAGAACCCCGCGACGTCGTCGTGGGCCCAGTAGGCGTCGAAGGCCTCGCTGAAGAGCTTGACCGCCTTCGGGCCGCGCATGATCAGGGCGTTGTTGGCCTGGACGTAGAAGCCGCGCCAGCTGAAGTTGGTCGAGCCGCCCACGACGGCCTGCGTCCTCGGGCCGTCGACCACGATCGTCTTGTTGTGCTGGAGGTTGCCCATGTGCTGGCGCTTGACGTTCTCCGCACCGGCCGACGCGGCCAGCTGCTTCGCCGCCTCGGTCTCGGCGGACGTCGCCTTCCCGTGCGCGCCCTCGTCGTCGACGATCACCCGGAGGCGCTTCTTCAGCTTCTTGAGCCGCGACACCAGCTCGGGCTCGTTCAGGTCGTAGGCGACCACGCGCACCTGCGCGTCCCGGTCGGCGATCGCTTCGTCGAGCAGCTCGAGCAGCGCGCTGCGCGCCTCGAAGCCCATCCACGGCAGCGCGTCCTTCGCCCGATCGTGCGTCGGCTTGAACTCGAGTCCCTCGTCGGCCTTCGCCGGCAGCAGCTTCGAGACCGTCTTGAAGCGGTCCACGAACGCCTGCGACGACACGAAGCCGCGCGTGAAGGCGACGTTCAGCTCGCCCGGGTACGTCTCACGCCGCAGCTCGAGCGCCGCCTCCTGCGGCTGGCCGTAGCTGAGGTCGTCGTCCTGGTTCATGAAGACCGGGGTCACGCGGTAGTGGAAGTCACCGGCGAGGTCGGCGTTGCGCGGGAAGTGGACCCAGCGGAACATCTGGATCGGGGACAGCGTGGTGGGCTTCGACTCGGGGTTGACGACGCCGCCGGCGCCCTCGAACCCGAGCCGGTTGTTCAGGGGGAAGAAGCGGTCGCCGTCCGGCTCGCGGTACTCGATCGCGAAGCCGACGAAGTCGTCGGGCGGACGCGTCCCGCCGCGCCAGTTCATCGCCAGGAGCGCCATGCCCTCGCCGCGGTGGATCTTCAGCGTGAACGGCGCGTTCCGATTCCCGCCACTCACCTGGAAGTCCGCCGACATCGCGTTTGAGCCTAACCGATCCGGGCTATCCTACCGACAGTAACTTCTGCACTACTGCGCGTTGGGGGGCAGCCGAGTGCTCAGGAGTATTCGCTCGACGACCATCGGCCTCGCGGCCGCGCTTGCGGTCGCGTGCGCACTCGCGCCGCCCACCTTCGCGGCCGGGCCCTGCTCGACGGCCGGCGACGGCGCGTGGCCGGTGTACGGGCACGACGTGGCCAACACGCGCACGCAGCCGGTCGGCCAGGGGCTGGGACCGTCCGACGTCGGCCGGCTCGAGCTCGCCTGGGCGTTCTCGACCGACTCGACGGGCGACGGTACGGGATTCGAGAGCTCGCCGGCGGTGGCCGGCGGCTGCGTCTTCATCGGCTCGGCCGCCGGCGTCGTCTACGCCCTGAACTCGCGGTCGGGCGACGTCGTGTGGCAGCGGAGGCTGGACGTCCCGAAGCCCGGGTACGGCGGCGCGCTGGTCGGCAGCCCGGTGGTGCACGGCCAGTCCGTGATCCTGCTCGTGAACCTCGACGGCGCCCCGTACGCGGTCGCGCTCGACCGCTCGACGGGTGCGGTCAGGTGGCGCAGCGCGCAGTTCGTCGACAAGCCCGCAGGCGTGATCCAGGGCTACTACACCAACGCGAGCCCGATCGTGGCCAACGGGCTGGTCGTGGCCGGGTACTCGGCGCCCGAGGGCGATCCGCGCGGCATCGGCGGCTTCGCGCTGATCGACGCGCGGAACGGCTCGATCGTGCGGGTGACCCCCACGATCCCGCCGCTGGACGAGGCGCGCGGCTACGCCGGCGGCGGCATGTGGAGCACCCCCGCCTACGACCCGGCCACGAGGTACGCGTACTGGGGCTCCGGCAACCCCTCGAGCAAGCAGCAGGAGCACGAGAACACGAACGCGATTCTCAAGATCGACCTCGATCGGCTGCGGCCCACGTTCGGCCGGATCGTCGCCGCCTACAAGGGGAACGTCGACCAGTACTCGCACGAGCTCCAGGAGCTCAGCCACACGCCGGTCTGTGCGGTCACGGACAACCCGGACGTCCCGTATCCGGTGGACGACCCGGCCTGCGGCCAGCTCGACCTCGACTTCGGCGCCTCGGCGAACCTGATCACGACGTCCGCAGGCGACACGCTGGTCGGAGACCTCCAGAAGTCGGGCGTCTACCACGTCGCGCGCGCTGACACGATGGCGCCCGCGTGGACCGCCCTCGTCGGGCTGTCGTGCCAGGCGTGCAACGCCGCGTCGACCGCCTTCGACGGGCGCGCCGTGGAGGGCGTGGCCAACCCGGGCGGCACGATGTTCTCGCTCGGGGGCGACGACGGCGCCTCGAACTGGACCGCGCCGGTGGGCGGCGGCGTGCACTACCACCCGACGAGCGTCGCCGACGGCGTCGTGTGGACGATCGACAACACGGGCGCCCTGGTCGGGTTCGACGCCCGCGACGGGCGTCCGCTCGTGCACCGTCTCTTCGCGCCGGACGCGGGCACGGCCGTGTTCACGGGCGGCAGCGGCGGCGTCTCGATCGCCGAGCGCACCGTCTTCGCGGCGACCGGATCGAACGGCCTCGGCGTGGCCTCCGCGACGGGGTTCGTATTCGCGTACCGTGTCCCCGGTTGAGAGCCCGACGATCGTCGTGCGTTAAGCCCCGCGTAGAAGTGTGCCAACGCGCACACTTCCTTGACATTCGTGGCTGGAACCTGCCTCATACCGGCGGTATGAGTGAGGCGGGGCAGCTATGCGGGTAATCGGGTCCAGGTGACTCGCGGACGGGGCACGGCCTCGATAGTGGCCAGCCCGGTCCTGGTGGGCGCCGTCACGACGCTCATCGTCATCGTCAGCGTCTACCTCGCCTACAACGCGAACAGCGGCCTGCCCTTCGTGCCGACGTACAACCTGCGCGCCGAGCTGCCGACCGCCGCGAACCTCGTGCCCGGCAACGAGGTGCGGCTGGGGGGCTTCCGGGTCGGGGTCGTGGACAAGATGGGCACCGGCACGAAGGTGTTCAACGGCCGGCCGCGCTCGATCGCGGTGATCCGGATGAAGCTCGACAAGCGGGCGGAGCCGCTGCGGGTCGACACGCGGGTGATCGTGCGGCCGCGCTCGGCGCTGGGGCTGAAGTTCATCGAGCTCACCCCGGGGCGAAGCAAGCGCACGCTGGTGGCGGGCAGCACCATCCCGCTCAGGAACGCGACCGCGACCGTCGAGTTCGACGACTTCCTCAACACGTTCGACGAGAAGACGCGCCAGAACTCGCAGGACGCCCTGAACGGGTTCGGCGAGGCGTTCGCGGGCCGCGGCGCCGACGTGAACGAGGCGATCCTGAGCCTGGCGCCGTTCTTCCGCTACCTCGCGCCCGTGATGGCCAACCTGTCGTCGCCCGACACCGAGCTCGACGAGTTCTTC
>DATENL010000075.1:0-6550 GCA_035275105.1 Thermoleophilaceae bacterium | reverse complement strand
GCAGCCGCCGGGGCGGCGCTCTGCGCGCTGCCAACGGCCGAGCTCGCGGACGAGCCGGCCGACGACGCGGCCGAGCTGGCTGCGTTCGTCGCGCCCGAGCCGTCCGACGAGCCGGAGCCCGACGAGCCCGACGAACCGGAGTCCGACGATCCGGACGAGCCGGAGCCGGACGAGCCGGAACCGGACGATCCGGACGAGCCGGAGCCCGAGCTGACCGAGCCCGAGTTGCTCTCGGAGCCGGACGAGCCGGAGCCCGACGAGCCGCTGCTCTGGCTCGAGCCGACGCCGCCGGACGAGCCGCCCGAGGACGACGCGCCGTTCGACGCGGCGCCGCTGGACGAGCCGTCACTCTGCGAGTAACCCGACGAGCCCGAGTCCGACGAGCTCGTGTCCGCCGACGACACCGTGGTGTCGGCCGGCGCACCGGCGGCCGAGCCGCCCGAGTAGCCGCTCTCCGTGCTCGCGGCCTCGACCGAGCTCGCGCCGCTCGACGCGGAGTAGCTGTCGGCCGTGCTGGCGTTCGTCGCCCCGCTCGAGCTGTACGACGTGCTCGGCGCGGGTGCGGGTGCCGGCTCCGGCGCGGGGGCCGGCTCCGGCGGTGGCGTGTAGCTCGCGCCGCCGCTCGAGTAGGTGCCGCCCGGCGCCTGACCCGAGTAGCCCGGAGTCACGCTCCGGTAGCTGCTCGCCGCGCTCAGGCCGAGCCGCTTGCGCCGCTTGCGCTCGCGCGCCTCGGCCGCAGCGATCAGCTTGCGGAGCTGCGCCTTCGAGAGGTTCATGCTCTCGAACGGCACGTGCACGACGACGAAGCCCGGTCGGGGCGCGCCGTCGAACCAGCCGGCTCCGCCGCCCGGGTTCGCGCTCGTCGTCCCGAAGTAGTGCCCCAGGATCGACATGTACACGTGGCCCGCGTTGGCGTAGATCGTCACCGCGCCCTTGCCCGGCTTGCCCCAGTTCATGAACCCGCCCGAGACCATCGGCGCGTTCAGGAGCCCGGCGGCGTGGAGCACCGCCGACACCGCGCCCGAGCAGTCGTACGGACCGCTGAAGCTGGAGTTGTGGCCGCCGCCCCAGCTGTAGGCGTAGTGCTGCGAATCGATCTGGTTGGCCTTCGCGATCATCGCGGCGATCATCTCGCTGGCCGACTTGAACGGGCCCTTCGGGACCACGGTCGAGCCGCCCGGCTTGACGCCGACGCTGCCGCTGCTCGGCGACGAGCTGCCGCTCGAGCCGCTGGAGCCCGAGCCGGAGCCGGAGGCCGAGCGGCTGCTGCCGCCCGAGCCCGAGCCGTTCGAGCCGGAGCCGTTGCCCGACGCCTTCCGCTTCGAGCTGCCCTTGCCCGAGCCGAGGGTGTCGGCGCTCTCGCCCTTGCCGCCCTTGCCGCCGTCACCGGCGCTGCCGGACTCGTCGACGGCGTCACGCGTGATCGACGCGGCCGACAGGTTGGCCGACACGACGCCCGCGCCGGTATCCGCCGACGCGTTGCGCACGACGCCCTGCGGCGCCTGCGTCGTCATCTGGGCGACCCCGGTGTTCGGCTTGTAGACGACCATGCCGTCCGGGAACAGCTTCAGCCACGTCTTGACGTCGACCATCCCGGTCACCGGGAGGCTGTGCTGGCGCTGGAACTTCTTGACGGCCGCCTCGGTGAGGGGGCCGTAGTAGCCGTCGTCGATGAGTTCGAGCTTGCGCTGGACCAGCGCCACCGACGGGCTCACCGAACCGCGCTTGAGCAGGATGCGCTGGCCGGGCTGCGGCTGGAGCGACTGGGTCGACTCCGACGCCGAGCTCGAGCTCGATCCCGTGCGCTTGGTCATCGCGCCGGCGATGACGCTCGGGATAACGGGGGTGGTCGCCATGGCTGCGCTCACGGCGAGCGACGCGTGACGGCGTCGCGAGATTGTCTTACGAGCGTCCTCCGCCAGTTCGCGGCGGCGACGCGAGCGCTTCAACGAGCGATCCCACAGCTCGTGTGAAGCCAGGTCACGGGTAGCGGACGTCAACAGCGATCTCCTTTCATCGGCGCCTACGAGGTGAGCTGACGGGCTCGCGCTTGGAGATGCGCTACATCACCTGAGTCGGTGACGATTCGCCCCTGGCCGGACAGGCCGGCCTTTGGTTCCCCCGCTTCGCGCCCCCGGAGGGACGCGGATTCGGCGGCTATGTGGCGCACAAAATAGCTGCTTTTGCAGACAAGTTGCGCACCGGAACTGTAACGAGTGTCAACCCCGGGCGCGTCGGGTAGGGGGCAATGCCGCTCCGCGACAGGGTTTCGCGCGTCCCCGCGAGCGCCTACCCTGGCGCAGACGAGCCCCCGTAGCTCAGGGGATTAGAGCGGCTGCCTTCTAAGCAGCGGGTCGCAGGTTCGAATCCTGCCGGGGGCGTCCAACCAAGTCGCGGCTACTCCGCGAAGAACCCGTCGGCGGCCAGCGGCTGGCCGGTCATCGCGCGCGGGAGGTACTGCTCCTGGAGGATCGCCGTCACGAGCTCGCGGCGGCTTCGCACGCCCGTCTTGTCGAAGATCGACTTGAGGTGGTCCTGGACGGTGTTGGGCGTGATGAAGAGCCGCTCGGCGATCTCCCTGGTCGACTGGCCGCGGCAAACGAGGCCGGTCACCTTCTGCTCCTGCTTGGTCAGTCCGTAGGCCATCATCACCACCGGCGCCAGCTCGGCCGGCGACGGCTCCTCGATGATCACGGCGACCGCCTGCGACGGGCCGTCGGTGGGGAGGCGCGACGCGTGCAGCACCGCCCAGCGGCCGCCGCGCGTGCGCACCCGCAGGCGCGGCAGCTCCGCCGCGTCGGTCGTTCCCAGGCGGGCCGCGACCGCCTGGACCTCGACCGGCAACCGCTCGCGCTCGGGGTCGGGGTGACCGAGCTCCTCGAGCCAGCGCTCGCCGGCCTGCGTCGTCGAGACGAAGGACCCGTCGGGCGCGACGATCACCAGGCCGGGGGCGTCCGCCGCGTCCACCCCCTCGACGCTCGACGCGAGCAGCCCGGTCCGGATCCCCTCGGCGAGGTGCGGGCCGAGCCGCCGCACGTAGCTCGCCTCGTCGGCCGTGAAGTTCGAACCGGCGCTCCGGTGCAGGCAGACGTAGCCCCACGTGGCCCCGCCGACCCGCAGCACCGCCCGCAGCTCGTCACCGAGCCCGAGCGGCCTGAAGATGTCGCGGTAGCGCGCGCTCGCCTCGAGCTCGCCGCCGGTCATCTCGGCGAGCGTGCGCACGCCCACGCGGTCCCGCGCGAGGGCGGTCCACTTGTTCACGTCGTCGGCGAGGTACTCGTTCTCGATGAAGTACGGGACGGTGTCGTGCGGGATCTCCTCCTGGTGCGGCTGCGTGAACAGCAGCGTGGAGGGATCCGCCGTGGCCCAGAACGCGGCGTCGAACGGCACCGCCCGGCGCAGCCGCCCGAGGGCCTCGTCGCGCAGCTCGTCGGGCGGCAGGCCCGACCGGCAGACCGCGACGATCGCGCCGGTCAGGTTCTCGAGCGCCGGTCCCGCCTTCACGGCGTCACCCCGATGGCATGGCCGCAGTCTAAGCCTCGGCCGCGGGCGCGACGCCGAGCTGGCGAAGCAAGCCGAGCTCGTCGCGCGCCACCCAGACCTCCGCGATCTGCCCGTCCTCGATCCGCTCGATCGTGATGCCGTGCGTCTCGAAGTCGCGCCCGGTCGCGGGGATCGGCCCGAGCGGGCCATCGTGCGTGCCGCGGGCGCGCCAGCGCGTGACGACCGTGTCGCCCTCGGCCACCTGCGCCTCGACCGTGCTGTGCGCGCTCGGGAACGCCCGGCGGTAGGCGGCGAGGAAGCCCTTGAAGGCATCCCTGCCGCGCAGCGGGCCGTTCGCGGTGGCGTGGTGGAAGACGACGTCCTGGCTCATGATCCGGTCGGCGGCGTCCTCGTCGCCCGTGCTGAAGAGCTCGGTGAACTTGGCCGAGAGCTGCTTGTTCGCGTCTGACATGCGGGCCTCCCCGGTTCGCTGTGACGGTCGGCCACGCTAAGCGCGCAGACGCGCAGCGCCTATCCCAGATGGCTGGGATCTTCGCGCGCTCCGGTACCCTGCCCGCGATGGCCACCTGCCTCGTGACCGGCGGCGCCGGGTTCCTCGGATCGCACCTGTGCGACTACCTGCTCGGCAAGGGCCACCGCGTGATCTGCGTCGACAACTTCGAGACCGGGTCGCTCCACAACATCGCGCACCTGAAGCGGGACGACTTCCGCTTCGAGCTGCTGGACATCACCAAGCACTACGACATCGACGAGCCGGTCGACTTCGTCTACCACATGGCCTCGCCGGCGAGTCCGATCGACTACGCCCGGCTGCCGCTGCACACGCTCAAGGTCGGCGCGTACGGGACGCACAACACGCTCGGCCTGGCGAAGCTCCACCGCGCGCGCTTCCTGCTTGCGTCGACGTCCGAGGTCTACGGCGACCCGCAGGTCCACCCGCAGCCCGAGACCTACTGGGGCAACGTCAACCCGATCGGACCACGCGGCGTGTACGACGAGGCGAAGCGCTATGCCGAGGCGCTGACGATGGCCTACCTGCGCCAGCAGGGGGTCGATACGGCGATCGTTCGCATCTTCAACACGAGCGGGCCGAGGATGAGGCCGCACGACGGCCGCGCCGTTCCCACCTTCCTGCGCCAGGCGCTCACGGACCGGCCGCTCACGGTCTTCGGCGACGGCTCCCAGACACGCAGCTTCTGCTACGTCGACGACCTCATCCGCGGCATCGTGCTGCTCGCCGAGTCGGACATCCACGAGCCGGTCAACATCGGCAACCCGGACGAGATGAGCCTGCTCGAGCTCGCCAAGGCGATCATCGAGCTCACCGAGTCGCGCTCGGAGATCGTCTACGAGGCGCTCCCGCTCGACGACCCGCAGGTCCGCCAGCCCGACATCACACGCGCGCGCGACCTGCTCGGCTGGGAGCCCGAGATCGAGTTCCGCGACGGGCTGCGACGGACGATCGAGCACTACCAGAACGTGCTCGGCAAGCCGGCGGCGCGATGAGCTCCGCGGAGTCCAAGAACCTCGAGGCGATCTACAAGGCGATCGACCACCACAACGCCGCGTGCGAGTGGCCGGCCGTCGCCATCGAGATGAACCCGTTCGAGGTCGAGCGGCTCGGCTGGGACACGATCCGCGGGCTGCCGATCCGCCCCAACCCGAGCATGGGCACCGGCTCGTTCCGAGTGGTGTGCGCGCGCGAGCAGGGCGAGCCCGAGGAGGAGGTCGTCGAGGCAGTTGCAGAAGAAACCGTCCCGGCCGAGCTGACCCCGCTACGCTGAGCTGTTCTGGACGTTTATCCGAGGGACCGGTGGAGGCGCTTCAGCCCGGCCGCTACGCGGCCGAGCCCCACGAGGGTGATGCGCACCGGACGTCGAATTCCGTCCAGTCGCGTCATGGCCCAGCGGCTACCCTAAGGCGGGGTCCCGAGGCGCGGGAAAGGGCTTCGCAATCGACGTTTGGCGCATTCGCAGTCTGGCTCTAGCTGTGGCCGCCCTGGGCGGCCTAATTGCTGCCGCACCCCTGGTGGGCGCCCAATCCTCGGCGCCTGACAACTCGCCACACCTTCTCCTGGTGCCGGACACGCCGCGAGCCGACGCCGCGCTCGAGACCTCGAGCGCCCGCACGGTGGCCGGCTACGACGCCTTCACTCTGGTGGAGGCCCGTGGCCACGACGACGCCGACCTGCGCGCCGCCGGGGCCGACCGGCGCGACGACATGCGGCGCGTGAGTTTCCCGGGTGGCGACCCCGACCCGTCCCGCGGCCGGGACTCGCTGGCCGCGCGCGGCGCACCCGACCTCGACGAGACGCTTGCCGTCATCCAGTTCGCCGGTCCCATCAAGGACGCCTGGCTGGGGCGCCTGCGGGCTTCAGGGGTCCGGATCGTTCAGTACGTGCCGCAGAACGCCTACCTGGTGTACGCCTCGGGCGGTGAGGTTGACCGCCTGGCTGCACTCGTCGGCACTTATCCGGTCGTGCGCGCGGTTACGCCTGTAACGGCTGCCGACAAGCTGAGCGATGGCCTGGGAGGCGACGGCAGCCGCACAGTCACGGTCCAAACCCTGGGTGGCGCCGATGGCGAAGCCGCTCGCCGAGACGTCGCGGCCGCCGGTCGTGAGCTGCGTTCGTCTTCGAGCGTGGGGGGCCTCACGACCCAGTTCACCGCCCTGAGCGGCGCTGAGCGAGACGCCCTCGCCAGTGACCCCGGAGTAGTGGGCATCACTCCGTACTCGAGCCCACGCCCGCTCGACGAACGCAGCGCCCAGATCGTCGCCGGCAATCTGAGCGCTGGAGTACCGACGCCTGGATACCTGGCGTGGCTTGACTCCCACGACTTCAGCGCGGACCTGCCGGGAGTCGTGATCGACACGTCGGATACCGGGTTGGACAATGGGTCCGCCGGCTCGCCGCTCCATTCCGACTTTCGTGTCAACGGGCAATCGGCGGGAGCCAGTCGCGTGGCCTACGCGCGCGACTACTCGGGTGACGGCAACGCCCAGGACTGCGGTGGCCATGGAACGAATGTCGCGTCGATTGCGGCCG
>DATENL010000074.1:0-3484 GCA_035275105.1 Thermoleophilaceae bacterium | reverse complement strand
GCGCCGCCGCTCGTCGCGCTCGACCGCCAGCCGGCCCAGGAACGCCGAGCCCGCCCGGAACAGGACCCGGCAGGTGCCGAGCACGCGGCCGCCCTCGACCGCCACGAGATGGAGCGCCTCACCGTCGCGGCCGTCGCGCTCGGCGGCCGCGGACACGCCCTGCTCGCCGCAGAAGACGTCGTCGCGCAGCCGCAGCGCCTCGCGCAGCTCGTCGGCGTCGCGTGCCTCGCGGACCTCCATGGCGCCGCGAGGCTACTCCGCGTAGCGCGCGATGTCCTCCCTGAGCTTCGCCTCGGTCGCGTACCCGCCCTGGTGCACGTAGGAGAGCCGCCCGCGGGCGTCGTAGAACGCCGTGGTCGGAAACCCGAGGTTGCCGTGGAAGACGCTCGCCACCTTCTGGGCGGGATCGGTGTAGCTCGGATAGCCGACCGGGTAGCGGCGCAGGAAGTCGCGCGCGTCGGAGTCGTTGTCGTTCGAGTTGACGCCGAGGAACGCGACCCGCTTCCCGAGCTGCGTCGAGAGTCGCTGGAAGAACGGGAACTCGGACCGGCACGGGCCGCACCAGGACGCCCACTTGTTCACCACCACCGGGTGCCCGCGCAGCTCGCCCAGCCGGTCCCGGAATGCCGCGGCGCCGCCGCCGAGGAGCCTGTTCGACTGCTCGTGGAGGGCGCGCAGGGCGGGCGGCGACCCCGCGAGCGCGGCCCGCTTCTCGGCCGGGCGCGGGGCCGCGCTGGGCGGCCCGGCGTCGGAGCCACAACCGGCGAGGGCGAGCGCGAGGAGGGTGACGAGGAGGCCGAGCCGCACGCCGCAAGCGTGCCACACCGGGATGTGCCCATTGGGGGTATACGACCGCCCGGTTGCGGTAGAATGCTTCGCAGTTACCCGCGTCCCGATAGGGGTCGGGCGCCGCCGCCGGTAGGGAATCCGAAGACGGCGGCAACGGGGCTTCTGGTCGTGGCTGTCGTGCGAGACCCGCTCGCTCGCAGCACCTTCACGCCCCCCGAGACATCACTCCTTCGTACAGAGAAGCCTGTCATGGCTGAGACCGAGTCCCTGATCGCTCCCTCGCCGGTTTCCGAGGCGGACCTCGCGCGCGCCGCCGAGTTCGCGCGGGAGCCGTTCGTGCTCGAGGGCGAGGACCCCGAGGTCGTGCTGGCCCCGGACACGCCGCGCCGGCGAGCGCTCGACGACGCGCTCGCCGAGATCGACGCCGGACGCGAGGTGCCGTCGGTCCCCTGGCAGCGGAACTACTCGCTGATGCTCGGCCTCGAGCGGCTGCTGAGCCAGGAGGAGCCGCGCCTGGCGGACGGCACCGAGCTGTCGGCCCACCAGGTCGACGCGCTCTCGGGCACGCTGATCGCGCTGATCACCGAGGCGCAATCGAGCGCGCGGGCGAACGGGAACGGCCGCAACGGCAACGCCGTGGTGGAGGAGGCGGTCGAGGAGCCCGAGCCCGCGGTCGACGACCCCGACCCGGCGGCCAGTGACGGCGAGCTCGATCTCGACGACGAGGACCTCGACGACGAGGACGCCGACGAGGAGGTCGACGACGACGAGGTGGACGACGACGAGGAGCCGGTCGACTGGGCGGAGGACGAGGAAGAGGACGAGGAGGACGCCGAGGGCCCGCCCCCGGACGACCCCAACGCCGCCCGCCGCTTCTGGTTCGAGCACGCGACCGGCGCCGGCAAGACGGTGGCCGCGCTCGGCTTCGTCGAGGCGTCGCGCACCGGCGGCATCCTGATCCTCACCCACCGCCGCAACCTGGTCGACCAGTTCAACGGCGAGCTCACGGCGCGCGGCTACAAGAAGCGGATCAGCCCGGCGCTGCTCGACCACAAGGGTGAGGACAAGGCGAACGGCCCGGTCACCGTCGAGACCTACCAGTGGTTCGTGCGCAACGCCGGCCGGATCTCCGACGCGTACACGATCGTCATCTGCGACGAGGCCCACACCGCCCTGGGCGAGAAGACCAGCGCCTCGATCCGGCGCTGGCAGGGCCCGATCTTCATCGGCATGACCGCCACGGGCGCGCTGATCGCGCGGCACGTGACCGACCTCTTCCCCACGCAGACCTCGCGCTTCGACCTGGCGCAGGCCGCGCGCCGCGGCGTGATCGCGCCGCTGCGCTGCGTGCGGATCCCGCCCGGGGTGGGCGTGCGGACGATCGCGAAGGTCCCGCTGCGCAAGGGCGAGGTCGACCAGGACTTCGACCAGGAAGAGCTGGCCGCGCTGCTCGACCAGGGGCCGTTCAACGCCGCGATCGCGGACCTGTACCGCGTGCGCTTCAAGGACGTTCCCGGGGTGGTGTACTCGGCCGGCGTCCGCCACGCGCACAACGTGGCGAAGGCGTTCGTGGACGCGGGCATCAAGGCGAAGGCGGTCTCGGGCGAGACGCCCAAGCGCGAGCTCACCCGGCACCTGGCCGCGTACGAGCGCGGCGACATCGACGTCCTGGTGAACGCCCAGCTGCTCGCCGAGGGCTGGAACTCGCCGCGGGCGACGGTGTGCATGCACCTGGCGCCCACGGCGTCCAGGCGGATCTACCAGCAGCGCGTGGGTCGTGTCACGCGCCGCACGCCGGGCAAGGAGGCGGGCATCGTCGTCGACTTCGTCCACCCGGCGACGACCCATGACGACCCGGTCGTGACCCTCCACTCGCTCCTCGACCGCGACGTGTACCGCGGCGGAGCGATCGTGGTCGGTCCGGTCCGGCGCGGACGCGGGAGGCGGCTGCGCGTGGAGCGGCGCGTGCTGCCGGTGACGCCCGATCCCGACCGGCGCGCGGCGGTCTTCGAGCGCGAGCTGTGGCGGATCGCCGTCGAGCACCTGTCGTGGAGCGAGCAGCACGTGTGGGCGGCGCTGGCCGGCGCGCGCGTGGCGTCGAACAACTGGCGGCGCGCGAAGGCGATGCTGCACTTCGACGGGACCGGCGAGCTGCGCCGCCGCTTCCTGATCACCTGCCTCCAGCGCAACCGCAACACGCAGCTGCGCCTGCGCGCGCTCCAGGAGATCGCCGCCATCCGCGACGCCGAGGCGTTCGACGAGGCCGTGGAGATCGTCGGCGGCTGGTCACGCGACGAGCGCCGCGAGGGCGTCAAGGTCCTGCTCCAGGCGCTGGCCGAGCGGTCGATCGGCCGCCGCGACCAGGCCACCGCCTGGCTCTGGCGGCTTGCGGAGTACACGCGCGAGGTGCACGAGGAGTACGCGGTACAGCGCTGGCCGGAGACGAAGCGGCTGCTCGGGCTGCTCGTCAACTCGTCCGGCGGCGCGCACGCGCGCAACGCGCGGCGGCTGGTGCAGGCGTCGCGCAAGCAGGACCGGCGGCTGAGCGCCGCCCTGCTGGCGGCCGCGCTGGCGCACACGCCCGAGGCCGAGGAGGTGCTGCGCGGCGCGCGCACCCGGATGGCCCGCAAGCCGTCGGCGCTAGCCCGCGAGCTGCTGCGCAACTTCCCGAAGGGCCGGCGTCGTCGAGGCGGCC
>DATENL010000073.1:0-6101 GCA_035275105.1 Thermoleophilaceae bacterium | reverse complement strand
CTCGCGCCCGGCCGGCGAGCGGTCCTCGATCGCGTTCAGCGCGGCCGGCGCCGCGCCGCGGTCGCCGTCGCGGAGGCGCCCACCCAGAGCGGCCGCTTCTTCGACGGTCAAGCGGCGGCGGCGGCGGAGTGGTGGTCGGCGACCAGCTCCACGATGTCGCCCATGATCCGGGTGATCTCGAAGTCCTTCGGCGTGTAGACGCGCGCAACGCCCGCGTCGAGCAGCCAGCGCTCGTCGGCCGGCGGGATGATCCCTCCCACGACCACCGGCACGTTCGCGCCCGCCTGCTCGAGCTCGCGCAGCACCTCGGGAATCAGCTCGCGGTGGGAGCCCGACAGGATCGACAGGCCGACCACGTGCACGCCCTCCTGCACGGCGGTGGCGGCGATGCGCGCCGGGGTGAGGCGAATGCCCTCGTAGACGACGTCCATGCCCGCGTCGCGGGCGCGGACCGCGATCTGCTCGGCGCCGTTCGAGTGCCCGTCGAGGCCCGGCTTGCCGACGAGGATCTTGACCCGCCTGCCGAGCGCCTCGGAGACGCGCTCGACGCGCTCCCGCAGCTCGGTCAGGTCGGCGTCGTCGGGCGCCGCGGCGGCGCCGTCTACGCCGGTGGGCGCGCGGTACTCGCCGAACACCTCGCGCAGGGTCGCGGCCCACTCGCCGGTCGTGACGCCGGCGCGCGCGGCGGCCAGCGTGGCCGGCATCACGTTCGCGTCCTCGTCCTCGGCGGCGGCTCGCAGCTCGGCGAGCGCCGCCTGCACCGCGGCGTCGTCGCGCTGCTCGCGCCAGCGCTCGATCGCCTCGATCTGGTCGCGCTCGACGTTCGGGTCGACCGTGAGGATCCCGCCGTCCTCGCCCTCCTGCAGCGGGGACGCCTCGGTGGCGGTGAACACGTTCTGGCCGATCACCTTGAGCTCGCCGCGCTCGATCCGCCCGACGCGCTCGCGGTGTGACTCCACGAGCTGGGTCTTCATGTAGTCGACGGCCTTGACCGCACCGCCGTGCTCCTCGACCACCGCCATCTCGGCGCGGGCACCCTCCGTCAGCTCGCCGACGAGCCCGTCCATCACCTTCGAGCCCTCGAAGACGTCGGGGTACTCGAGCAGGTCGGTCTCGAGCGCGAGGATTTGCTGGATCCGCAGCGACCACTGCTGATCCCACGGCCGCGGCAGGCCGAGCGCCTCGTTCCAGGCCGGGAGCTGGATCGCCCGGGCGCGCGCGTCGCGGCCGAGCGTCACGGCCAGCGCCTCCAGCACGATCCGGATCACGTTGTTCTCGGGCTGCGCCTCGGTGAGCCCGAGCGAGTTCACCTGGACGCCGTAGCGGAAGCGCAGGAAGCGCTCGTCCTCGACGCCGTAGCGCTCGCGGCCGAGCTCGCGCCACAGCTCCGACATCGCGCGCAGCTTGGCGTGCTCCTCGACGAAGCGGATGCCCGCGTTGACGAAGAACGACATCCGGCCGAAGACGCGCGGGAACGTCTCGTCGTCGACCCGCTCGCGCACCTGGTCCAGCACCGCGCGCGCCGTGGACAGCGAGTACGCGATCTCCTGGACCGGGGTCGCCCCCGCCTCCTGGAGGTGGTACGAGCAGATGTTGATCGGGTTCCACTTGGGCACCTCGTCGACCGTGAACGCGATCATGTCCGCGATCAGCCGCATCGACGGCCCGGGCGGGAAGGCGTACGTCCCGCGCGACAGGAACTCCTTGATGATGTCGTTCTGCGTGGTGCCCTGGAGCACGTCGCGGTCGACCCCGTTCTCCTCGGCGACGGTCATGTAGAGCGCGAGCAGCCAGGCGGCGGTCGCGTTGATCGTCATCGACGTGTTCATCTCGGCGAGCGGGATCCCGTCGAGCAGCGAGTGCATGTCGCCCTTGTGCGCGATCGAGACGCCGACCTTGCCGACCTCGCCGCGCGAGAGCTCGTGATCGGGGTCGTAGCCGGTCTGCGTGGGAAGGTCGAACGCCACCGACAGGCCGGTCTGGCCCTTCTCGATGTTCTTGCGGTAGAGGGCGTTCGACTCGCGGGCGGTGGAGTGGCCCGCGTAGGTCCGCATGACCCAGGGGCGGTCGGGCTCGGGCAGGCGCGCGTCGCTCATGTCACGAATTGTAAGGTCAGGGGGGTGCCCGGGCTGATCGACGTGTGCCACCTGGGGCGCGACCGCGTGATCGGCGCCTACGACGTGGACGGGGTGATCGTCGATCCGGGCCCCGCCTCGAGTGCCGGCGCGCTGGACCACCTCGAGCCGCGGGCGCTGCTCCTCACCCACATCCACCTCGACCACGCGGGCGCCACCGGCGTGCTCTGCCGCAGGCATCCGCAGCTCGTCGTGTACGTGCACGAGCGGGGTGCGCCGCACCTCGTGGACCCCTCGAAGCTGCTGAAGAGCGCGGGCCGCCTGTACGGCGACCGCATGGAGGAGCTGTGGGGCGAGGTGGCGCCGGTCCCCGAGGAGCGCATCCGGCCGCTGTCGGGCGGCGAGACCGTCGAGGGCTTCCGCGTCGCGTACACGCCGGGCCACGCCTCCCACCACGTCTGCTACCTGCACGAGGCCAGCGGGGACGCGTACGTCGGCGACGTCGCCGGCGTGCGGATCCCGCCGAAGGACCACACCGTCGCGCCGACTCCGCCGCCCGACATCGACGTCGAGACCTGGGCGCGCTCGGTCGACACCGTCGCGGAGTGGGCCCCGGAGCGGCTTGCCCTCACGCACTTCGGCTACGCCGACGACCCCCAGGCGCAGCTCGGACGGCTGCTCGAGGCGCTCGCGCGGCAGCTCGAGTTCGCGAAGCTGGGCGACCTCGACTCGTTCCAGGAGGCGCTGGCCGCCGCGCGCCCGCCGGACATCGACCCCCAGCTCGTGCAGGCCGCGCCGCCGGACCAGCTCTACCTCGGCCTCGAGCGCTACCTCCGAAAGCGCGCCGAGGCGACGGCGTGAGCGGCGCGACAGTCGAGCTGCCGCGAGTGGGGGACCCCGACGCGGGACTGGGCGGGGCCTGGCGGGTGATCGTCCTGAACGACGACCACAACACGTTCGACGGCGTGGCGGCCGCGCTGGCGCGGATCGTGCCCGGCGTGTCCCTCGACCAGGGCTACCGGATCGCGGACAAGATCCACAACACCGGGCAGGCGATCGTCTGGGCCGGGCCGCGCGAGCCGGCCGAGCTGTACTGGGAGCAGCTCAACGAGGCCGGCCTCACGATGGCCCCGCTGGAGCAGGGCTAGCGCAGGGCCCTGCCCGCCGCCGCCGCGGGCGTCCGCGGCACGTGCCAGTCGACCGTCTTGTTGCACTGGTCGACCTTGTTGCCGTTCTTGGTGATCTTCACCTTCGCGGTGAAGGTGCCCGTGCCCTTGGTGGGCGTCGAGAACGTCCCGCCGTAGGTGATGGTCGAGTGGCCCTTGTACCCGTTGCCGAGGCCGAAGTCGTCCTTGGCGCTCCCGGAGAACTTGCCGCCGGACTGCGTGATGCGGTGGCCCTTCCGGTCCTTGTCGATGTCGGTGGCCGAGTAGGGCTTGCCGCTGTTGCACTTGGTGTGCCACTCGAGGCCGAACTCCTTGATCCGGTGGGCGTCGTTGACGAACACGTACATCCGGCACTTGCCGGTGTCGCACTTGCCCTGGCTCGTGTGGCCCTCGTGGTCGCCCTTGCCGGGCACCACGGCGGCGAGCGCCACGGCGCTGCTGGCCAGAAGTGCCGTGATCGCCGCAAGCGCGGCCGTCGTCCGTCGTCCCATTGTGCCCTTCCCCTCGGCAGTCGTCTTCGGTGCCGGCGACCCTAACCGGGGCGCGCGAGCCGAGTCAAGCGCTCAGGCGGGGTGCGCGGTCCAGCCGGTCTTGACCTTGCAGGTGTCGACCCGCTTGCCCTTCGGGTTGAAGACCTTGACCGTCGCCTTCCAGTCGCCGCGCGCGTGGGTCTTGTCGGTGAAGCGCCCGTCGACCGTCAGCGTGATCTTGCCCGTGAAGCCGTCGGTCGTCTTAGACGTGTAGGTGCCGTGGTCGTGGAAGGTGCCGATCGGGTCGTTCTTGGGGTTCTCTACCTCCGTGCCGGCGTCCCAGACCTGGTCAGGCTTCTTGCAGAACGCCCGCCAGTCGATCGCGAAGCGCGCGACCTTGTGCTGCTTGTCCACGCGCAGCTCGACGCCGTGGTCGGGCGCGTGGACCTGCTCGGACTGGCCCGTGTACCTGCCCTTGGTGGGCGTCGCCGCCAGGGCCACCGCCGCGAGCAGGGCTCCAAGGCCGACCGCAGCAGCGACGCTGAGGCCGAACCGTCGCAGCCGCGTCATGAGGACATGGTACCGGCGTGCCCCCCGCGCCAGCGCAGTTCGGAGAAGCGGTTGCTCGAGCCACGCTCTCCCACTGGGGGACACTAGATCGGTGGAGGAAGACCCCTCGAACAGGGGATACGATGGAAATTGGGCGTGGGTTCAGTGGCGAGAAGTCCCGGCGAGGGGGGGATTGGCGCCGACGGCGCCCGTCTGCATGCCTCGACGTCGCTGCTCCGCGTGCGCGTCGTCCGCCTGGAGGAGATGGCCGAGTCGAGCTGGCGCGCCACCGCCGGCTCCTTCGCGCTCGCGTACGCCGAGGCCGCTGCCGCGAAAGGCAGCGAGACCGGGCCGAGCGCCGGGGACGCCCTGCTGACGACGCCCGCCGAGCACCACGGCATGGTCCGGTTCCGCCACGCCCGGGGCTGGTTGGTCCTCTTCCGCAGCGACGCCCTCGCACCGCCGAGCCCCGCCGGGGAGGCGCGCTGGCTCGGACTCAGCCGGCAGCTCGCGCTCATGGAGCGCTCGCTGTCCGTGCCGGTGGCCGAGCGGGGCCGCTGGGCCAGCGCGTTCGCGTCGATCCGCGACGAGCTCCGCAAGCAGCCGCCGGGGTTCGCCGAGCACGTGCGCTGCAGCCTCACGCTGTTGCTGATCCAGGCGGTCCGGCTCGCTCGCCCGGCCCTCACCGCCGAGCCCGAGCCGGTCGATCCCGTCCTGCGCGACGTCTTCGACTTCATCGACGCGAACTACCGCAGACCGATCTCCCTCAACGACGTCTCACGCGCGGTCGGGCGCTCGCCCGACCACCTGACGCGGGCCGTCCGCGGCCTCACCGGTCGAACGGTGATGGAGTGGATCACCGACCGCCGCATGAGCGAGGCGAGGCGCGTCCTCGTGGAGACCGACTGCAAGGTCGACGCGCTGGCCGAGCTGGTCGGCTATGGCGACGCGAGCTACTTCCGCCGCCGCTTCCGGCGCGAGCACGGGATGTCCCCCCAGGTCTGGCGGCTCACCAACCGATGAGCGCCACGGGGGAGGGCCATCTGCTCGAACGCCTCATCGCCGGTTCCGGTGACGTCCACTTCTGGTCCGGTCGCGGCTACGCGGGGCGGCCGTGGCGCGAGCTGGTGGACGACGCGTGGAGGCGTGCCGCGGCGCTGGCGCGGCTGGGGGTCGGCCCCGGCGACCGCGTGGGGATCGTGCTCACCAACTCCCCGGACGCCGTCACGACCACGATCGGCGCGTGGCTGCGAGGCGCGGTGGTGGCATCGCTCCCCCTGCCCGCCCGCGGCCAGACGCGCGATGCCCACCGCGCGATGCTGCGGGCGATCGCCATACGCGTGGAGCTTCGCACGCTCCTGGTCGACGGCGGCTCGACGGACGCGGTCGAGGGACTGGGGGTGACGGTTGCGGGCTTCGACTCCCTGGTCGGTGGCGTCGCTCCGCCTCGCCCGGACCCGTGCGCGCCGGACCGGATCGCGTTCGTCCAGTTCTCGTCGGGTGCGACGGGGGTACCGAAGGGCTGCGTGCTCAGCTGGCGAGCGGTCGACGCCCAGGTGCGCGCGCTCCAGTCCGCGCTGGAGTTCGACCCCGCGCGCGACAGCCTGCTGTCGTGGCTGCCGCTCTCCCACGACATGGGCTTCTTCGGCGGCGTCCTCACGCCGCGTGCGCTCGGCTGCCCGGTGTTCGTGGGCACGCCCGAGCGGTTCCTGACCGCGCCTGGGAGCTGGCTGGGAGACTGCGCGGACACCGGCGCGACGGTGACCGTGGGACCGGACTTCGCCCTCGCGGTCGCCGCCCGGGCCGCCGCGCGCCGTCGGCCCGCCCGCCGGCTGGCCCTG
>DATENL010000072.1:0-2756 GCA_035275105.1 Thermoleophilaceae bacterium | reverse complement strand
GAACCGCCCGGCCCCGCGGCGGGCCACCTCGAAGGTCTCGCGCCCCGCCCGGGCCTCCCGCGCGAGCCCGTCCTCGAGCGGCATCCCGAGCCCCTCGATCGCGGCGCCGCGGTCCGCGAGCATCGTCTCCTGCGGGAACCGCGCCAGCCCCTCGGCCAGCACCAGCGCGCGCGTGAGGTGCTCGCCGGGCGCCACGATCTCGTTGAGGAGGCCCATGTCGAGCGCCTCGGCGGCGGGGACGATCCGGCCCGTGAGGATCAGGTCGAGTGCGCGCCCGAGCCCGACGATCCTGGGGAGCCGCTGGGTCCCGCCGTCGATCAGCGGGACGCCCCAGCGGCGCTCGGGGAAGCCGAGCATCGAGCCGGTGGCGGCGATCCGCAGGTCGCACCACAGCGCGAGCTCGAGCCCGCCCGCGAGGCACCAGCCCGAGATCGCGGCGATGGTCGGCTTCGTGGGGGTGAGGCGGGTGAAGCCCAGCGGCCCGTTCGGGTCGTCGAGCCTCGGGCCGAAGGTGTCGATGGCCTTGAGGTCGGCGCCGGCGCAGAACGCGACGTCGCCGGCGCCGGCGAGGATCAGGACGCGAGCGTCGCCGTCGGCCTCGAAGCGGTGGTAGCCCTCGGCGAGCAGCTCGGCGGTGGGGCCGTCGACCGCGTTGCGGCGGTCCTGGCGGTCGATCGTCAGGACCGCGGCCGCGCCGACGCGCTCGTAGGTCACGGGATCGCTCGCCATCGCCCCGAAGCTTCCCAGAAACAAGCACGGCTCCGGGCGGGGGCTCCGGAGCCGTGCGGCACGACGAGAGGGAGGGAAATCCTCGTCGACTCGAAGCATCATGAGGCACGGACCTAAGTCCGAAATAAAAGTTTGTGCGGCCGGTTACCAGCCGACGCGCTGCCGCATCCGAGCGGCCTTCTTCGCGTCCTTGCGGCGTTCCAGGCGGCCCTGGACGATCGTCCCCAGGATCACGACGAGCGTGAAGAAGATGACGAGGCCGAGGCAGAAGAACGTGATGACCTTGTCGTTGGTCTCTCCGGCGAGCCCCTCGCCGTTCTTGGCGAGGGCGGGCGCGGCCAGCGCGAGCTGGGCCGCGACGGCGGTTACGAGGGCTCCAACGCGGGTCCGCGACATCGGCTTGGACTCTACCGGAGGCCTGCGCCGGTAAGCTCGGGACACGGTGAGCGACGAGCCGCTCAAGTGCCTCGTGGAGATCCCCAAGGGGAGCCGCAACAAGTACGAGTACGACCATGACGCGGACGCGATCAAGCTCGATCGCTTCCTGTTCTCGTCGATGGTCTATCCGACCGACTACGGCTTCATCCCTGAGACCCTCGGCCTGGACGGCGATCCGCTCGACGCGATGGTCTGCGTCTCCGAGCCGACGTTCCCGGGCTGCCTGATCGAGGTCAAGCCGATCGCGCTGTTCCGGATGGAGGACGACAAGGGCGTCGACGACAAGGTCCTGTGCGTCCCGCTCCAGGACCCGGGCTGGAACACGCACGAGGAGCTGGACGACCTGCCCGAGCAGCTCTGCAAGGAGATCGCGCACTTCTTCTCGGTCTACAAGGACCTCGAGCAGAAGAAGGTCAAGGTCGACGGCTGGTACTCGCGCGAGGACGCGCTCAAGGAGATCGAGGCGGCGCGCGAGCGGCACCGCGAGTCGGAGGCGGACTCCGAGTCCCACTCCGAGGCCCAGCCGCAGTCCGGGGACGGCGACTGACCGTGCAGCGGCTGCGCGGCCTGCGGAACTTCGCGATCGTGGCGCTGGTGGCGCTGGCGATTGCCGTGGCGCCCGGTGGCGGGACCGGGCTGAGCCTCGTCCTGTGGCTCTTGTCGATCGCCTTCTTCGCCTCGATCGCGCTGCTGGGAGCGCGGCTCTACCGCGAGAACCGCTTCACGATCGATTCGCTGTCGACGACCGAGCGAGCGATCGCCTACTGCTCGATCGCGGGCGCGTTCGTCAACTTCACCGCCACCCGCCGCCTGTTCGACCTCGGCGGAGCCGGCGTCCTGATCTGGCTGTCGATACTCGGGCTCTGCTCGTACGGCATCTACTGGGTCTGGCGCCACGCGAGCCAGTACGGGTAGGGCGCCGCGCCGCACGCGGCGCGACTTTCACGTTCCCGCCACCCACCCGTCTCGATCTTGTAACTCGCGCGTCTTGAGCCGTCACGCGCCCTCGTTCACCTTGGGCCCATGCCCCTCCTCGCCCCCCTGGGCCCGCGCCTCTTCCGGTCCGAGGTCGGCCAGGCGTCGGTCGAGCTCGTCGCCGTCGTGCCGTTCGTGCTGCTCTGCGCGGCGGTCGCGTGGCAGCTGGCCCTCGCGGGGCAGACCGCGTGGCTGTGCGCCAACGCCGCCCGCGTCGCCGCGCGCGCGGAGACGGTCGGGCGCGATCCGCGCGAGGCCGCGCGCAGCGCCCTCCCCAAGACGCTGAGCCGCGGGCTCACGGTGTCGCGTACGGGCCGCGGCGCGGTCCGGGTTCGCGTGCGGATGCCGTTGCTGCTGCGCCGCTGGGGCACTCCGGTCGTCATCTCCGCGTCCGCGGGCCTGCCGAAGGGGGCGCCGTGAGCGCCGGCGAGCGCGGCCAGGCGAGCGTCGAGCTCCTCGGTGCGCTGCCCGCCCTCCTGCTCGTGGGGCTCGTGGCGTTCCAGCTGCTCGCGATCGGCTACGCGAAGGTCCTGGCGTCGGACGCGGCCGAGGCGGGTGCCCTCGCCACCGCCGCCGGCTCCGACGCCGCCGCGGCGGCACGGGCCGCGGTTCCC
>DATENL010000071.1:0-2910 GCA_035275105.1 Thermoleophilaceae bacterium | reverse complement strand
CGTCGACGGGCTAGGCCGCGGCGCTCCGCCCCGGCCGGCGCGGTCGTCGTCGCGTGGTCCGTCGGCTTCTAACGGCACCACTTTCGCCCACTGTGCGGATTAGAGGTCGCTATGCGACCTCTAATCCGCCCAATGGTCGTTTGGTTAGGCGACGACGGCCCGGCGGCGGCGCGGGCGGCGCATCGGCTCGGGCCACGGGCGCGACACGCAGCGCGAGTTCGCGTCGCAGAAGCGCCACGGCAGCTCGACCGCCCTGTTGATCCCGATGCGCGTGCCGGTGACGACCCGCGGCGGGCGCGCGTCGTCAGGGGGCGGCAGCAGCTCGATCGGGCCGTCCACGAGCGACGTGCCGTTCAGGTCGAGGCCGATCCCGAGCGCCTGGGTGAGCTTGCCGGGGCCGGAGCAGAGCTCCTCGATCCGCTCGAGGCCGCGGCGGGCGCGCATCAGCTCGACGCCGTCGACCGGCTCGAGCGCCCGTATGAGCGCGGCGGCGCCGACCCCCTCGTCCTCCGCGACCGCGTTGAGCAGCGCGTGGATCCCGTACGAGCGGTAGACGTACGCGTTCCCGGGCGGCCCGAACAGCACCCGCGTGCGCTCGGTGAGGCCGTTGAAGGCGTGGCAGGCGGGCTCCTCCTGGTGGTAGCTCTCGACCTCGACCACGCGCCCGGCCGAGCGGCCGTGGCGGACGACGCAGCCGACCAGGTCGCGTGCGACGTCGTGCACCGACCGGTCGTAGAACGCGGGGTCGCGCGGGTCGGTCACCCGGCGAGCGCCTCGCGGGCGCGCTCGAGCTGCTCACGCACACGCGTGAGCGCCGTCCCGCCCTCCGACGCCTTGGACTCGAGCCACGCGCCCTCGCTCAGCACCTCCACGAGCCCGCCGTCGAGCTGAGGCGCCAGCTCCGCCAGCTCCTCGTCGGTCAGCTCGGACAGCGTCGCGCCGCGCCCGAGCGCCCGGCGGACCAGGCCGGCGACGATGCCGTGCGCCTCGCGGAACGGCACGCCGCGGCGCACGAGCAGGTCCGCGACGTCGGTCGCGGCGAGCAGCTCGTCGGCCGCCGCCTCGGCCAGCCGATCGCGGTGGAACTCGATCCCGCCCAGCATCCCGCGCGCGGCGCGCAGCGACAGCTCGAGCGTGTCGACCGCGTCGAACAGGTGCTCCTTGTCCTCCTGGAGGTCCTTGTTGTAGGTGAGCGGGAGGCCGTGGAGCACCCCGTGCAGGGCGGCCAGGTGGCCGACCACGCGCGGGGCCTTCGCGCGCAGGAGCTCCGCCGCGTCGGGGTTCTTCTTCTGCGGCATGATGCTCGAGCCGGAGGCGAACGCGTCGGACAGCTCGCAGAAGCCGAACTCGTCGCTCGACCAGAGCACGATCTCGCCCCCGAGCTGCGAGAGGTGGGTCGCACAGGTGGCCGCCGCGGCGAGGTAGTCGAGCACGAAGTCGCGGTTCGAGACGGCGTCGATCGAGTTCTGGGCGACGTCCGGGAACGCCAGCTCGCCGGCCACGGCCGCGCGGTCGGTCTCGAAGTTCACCCCCGCCAGCGCGCCCGCGCCCAGCGGCAGCTCGCCCGCTCCCGCCATCGCGGCGTCGAAGCGGGCGCGGTCGCGGCGCAGCTTCCAGAAGTAGGCGAGCAGGTGGTGCGAGAGGTAGACGGGCTGCGCACGCTGAAGGTGCGTGTAGCCCGGCATCGCCCAGTCGAGGTGCCGGTCGGCGAGGTCGAGCAGCGTCGCCATCAGCTCGCCGATCAGCTCCTTGGCCGTTAGGGCGTGCGCGCGCGTGAACATCGCCACGTCGGTGGCCACCTGGTCGTTCCGCGACCGGGCCGTGTGGAGCTTGCCGCCCACCGGGCCGACGATCTCGGTCACCCTACGCTCGATCGCCATGTGGATGTCCTCGTCGTCGGGCTGGACCTGGAAGCTGTCGTCGTCGATCTCGCGACGCACGGCCGCGAGCCCGCGCTCGAGCTCGACCAGGTCGTCCTTCCCGATGATCGAGCGGCTCGCGAGCATCCGCGCGTGGGCCAGCGACTGCGCCAGGTCGTAGGGCGCGAGCCGGTAGTCGAACGACACCGACGAGTTCATCGCCTGGAAGAGCGGGTCCTGTGGCGAGGAGAAGCGCGACATCGGGCGCAGTCTATGTAGCGGCGCCCCGTACGATCCTCGCGTGCGCACGCTCGTGACCGGAGCCACGGGGAAGGTCGGCGGGGCCACGGCCCGGGCCCTGCTCGATCGCGGCGACGAGGTGCGGGCGCTGGTGCGCGACCCGGCGCGGGCGGCCGGCCTGCTGCCGGCCGGCGTCGAGCTGGTGGCGGGAGACGTGACCGAGCCGGCGTCGCTCGCGGCCGCGGTGGCCGGCTGCGAGCTCGTGTTCAACGCCATGGGCCTGCCCGAGCAGTGGGTGCGCGACGAGGGCATCTTCGAACGTGTCAACGCGCGCGGGACCGAAAACGTGATCCGCGCCGCCCGCGACGCCGGCGTCCGCCGCGTAATCCACACGAGCACGATCGACGTCTTCCACGCCGACCGCGGCGGCCGGATGGACGAGTCGATGCTGGCGTCGTATCCGAAGGGGACCGCCTACGAGCGCTCGAAGCAGCACGCCGAGGAGCTCGCGCTCGCCGCTCGCGGGGACGTGGAGCTCGTGATCGTCAACCCGGCGGGCGTCTACGGGCCGACGCCGTCGTCGAGCGTCGGATTCGACGACGAGTTCTTCGCGCCGCTGATCGCGGGGAAGCTGCCCGCGCTGCCGCCGGGCGGCTGCGGGGTGGCGTTCGACGCCGGGATCGCGCGCGGCCAGCTGCTCGCCGCCGACGGCGGCCGCGACGGGGAGCGCTACATCCTCTGCGACAGGCACGTGTCGCTGCGCGAGCTCGCCGAGCTTGTCGTCGACGCCGCCGGGCGCGGGCGCGTGCCG
>DATENL010000070.1:0-13878 GCA_035275105.1 Thermoleophilaceae bacterium | reverse complement strand
CTGCCCGGCGCACGGCCCCTCCGCGCCGGCCTCGCCCAGGCACAGCGCCACGGCGCCCGCCACGTGGGGCGTGGCCATGCTCGTGCCGGACATCAGCGCGGTGCCCCCGCCGAGGGCGGTGGACTCGATGCAGGTGCCCGGCCCCGCGATCGTGTGCGCCTGGCTCGCCGCGCTCGTCGCGAAGTTCGAGAACGTGGCGAAGGCGTCGTCGGCCTCGCCGGCGTCGCAGGGCGACGAGCCGCCCGTGCCACCGGCCCGGCCGTCGCTGTCCGACATCGCGGTGACCGTCAGGACCTCGGGGTAGGCCGCCGGCAGGTCCGGCTGGGGCGCGTAGTCGAAGTTCCAGCCGCTGTTGCCGGCGGCGACGACGAAGGTGACCCCGAGGCCGGTGGCGCGGCAGATGGCCAGGTGCTCCGGATCGCTCGTGGACGCGCAGCTCCCGACGGGCGGCCCGGCGCCGCCCAGGCTCATGTTCGCGACGGCGACGTCGTTGGTGGGGTCGGCGTCGGTCCGCGTGCTCGCCACCCAGTCGATCCCGCAGATCACCTGCGACTCGGTGCCGGCGCCGGACGCGTCCAGCACCTTGGCGGCGTAGAGCTTCGTGCCGGGCGCCACGCCCACGACCCCGGCGCCGTCGTTGCGCGCCGCGATCGAGCCGGCCACGTGCGTCCCGTGGCCGTGGTCGTCCTGGGCCGCGGTTCCCGGCTGGACGCAGTTGCGCCCGTTGGCCGCGTGAAGGTCGGCGTTGGCGAGGTCGATCCCGGTGTCGATCACGGCGACGTTGACGCTCGCGGCGTCGCGCGCCGCGCCGTCCCCGGCGGCGCCGATGCGCTGCACGCCGGTCGGCACCGAATCGCCCGCGACGAGCGAGCCGAGCGCGTGGACGCGCCGGTCGGGGGTCACCGTCTCCACCGCCGGGTCGGACTCGAGCCGCTCCACCTGCCGCGCCGACAGGCGCGCCGCGAAGCCCTTGAGCGCGCGGCCGAAGCGCAGGCGTGCGCGGAAGCCGTGGCGCTGCTCGAGGTCGCCCGCCTGGGCGCGCGCGCCGTCGCGGAGCACGACGATGTACTGGCCCTCCACCACCGGAGCGGACCGCGGCCGCGCGCTGCCCTGCGCGGAGCCCGCGAGGACGGCGAACGCAACGGCAGCGACCAGCAACGTTCGCGAGACGCGCACCTACCGGTATGCGTCGCGTGTGGTCCGGACTTGCCTCCCCGGAATGGAGTAGAGGCGCGCCAGCTCGTTCGACGCGGCGGCGCGGGCGCTCCGCGCGGCTAAAGCCCCAAATCGGGGATGCCGATCCCTGCTGTCAGCGCCCGTACGGGACGCCCCACAACCGAACCCTCGTGCCCTCCGCCCTTCCCTTCGACCCCCCGCGGCCGCGCCTGCTCGCGGCCCTGCTCGCCGTTCTCGCGGCGATGGTCCTCTGCGCGCTCGCGCCCGCGCCGAGCGCGGCTTCGGCCGCCTGCGGCGCCACCGGCTCCGAGACGGTGAGGACGGACCGGCCGAGCTACCCCAACCGGGACCTCGTGCACGTGACCGGCTCCGGCTACGCGCCGGACTGCGACGTTGCGGTCCGGATCGTGCGTCCCGACGGCAGCGTCGTGACCGGCGACGGCAGCGAGACGCCGGGGAGCGACATGGTGCGGACCGGCGCCGACGGCGCCCTCGCCTACGGCTACCGGCTCGGCACGGTGGACGGCACCTACTGGGTCTACGTGGTCGACCCGGACACGAACGCGATCCTCGCGATGGTCACGTTCGAGGACGCCGCCAGCGTCACCAGCCTGAACCTGAACGCGACCGGCGCGGAGAACTACGTCTTCACCGCCGGCGACCAGGTCGACGCCGCGGGTGCGGTCTCGAACAGCAAGCACTACCGCTGGACCGTGATCCGCTCGGACGGCACCCAGCGCGTCGGACCCTGCAACGCCACGAGCGGCCTGACCTCCGGCGGCAGCGAGGCGGAGGCCGACTCCTACGTCGTGGGCGCCGCGGATCCGGCATCGACCGCGACGCTCTACACGTACCAGCTCCAGGAGTTCGCGAACAACGACGCGACCTGCAGCAGCCCGAACAGCACGGCGTCGCTCCAGTTCGCGGTCGTCAAGGCCTCGTCGTACGCCGACAGCGCGCTGAGCGTGCCGCGGACGGCGTTCGGCGCCGGCGCCACCGCCTACCTCAAGCTCGACGGCCTCACGCCCTCGCAGGCTGACTGGACCACGACCTGGGTCCTGCCCACGGGCGCGACCGCCTGCGCCAACACGCTGGGCGCCGACCGCGCCGACTCGTCGAGCGCCGGCCGGCTGCCCGACGTGGCCGCGAGCTTCCTGCAGTACCAGCCCGGCGCATCCGGGGCGGCGTGGAACCTGAGCTCCAGCTACGACGGCTCGTGCCCGCCGCTGACCGGCAACGACGGCACCTGGCGGCTGCGGCTCCAGCGGGACGCGACGCACTTCGTGGACCTGCCGGCGTTCACCGCCGCCACCGTGCCGCCCGACACCTCGATCACCGCGGGCCCGTCGGGCACGACGACGAACCCGTCGCCCAGCTTCAGCTTCACGTCGGACAAGTCGCCGGTCACCTTCGAGTGCAAGCTCGACGGCCCGGGAGCGGCGACCGGCAGCTACGCGTCGTGCACGTCGGCCAAGAGCTACGCGAGCCTGGCCGAGGGCGACTACACCTTCAGCGTCCGCGCGATCGACGCCGCGGCCAACGTCGACTCGACACCGGCGACGCGCTCGTTCACGGTCGACACCACCGCGCCGGCGGTGACGGTTACCCAGCCGGCGGCATCGTCGTTCACCGCCGACACCACGCCGCCGCTCGCGGGCGTCGCCGGCAACAGCGCGGGCGACTCCTCGACCGTGACCGCCAAGGTCTACGCGGGCGCCGCGGCCTCGGGCTCGCCGGTGCGCACGTTCGCGGTCACCCGGGCGGGCACGGCCTGGAGCGTGGTCGACGCCGACTGGAGCTCCGGCGTACCGCTGCGCGCGCCCCTCACGGAGGGCCAGTACACCGTGCAGGCCGAGCAGTCCGACGGCGGCAGCACGGGCGTGAGCAACACGCGCACGTTCCGCGTCGACACGACGCCGCCGTCCACGACCGACAACGTGCCGGCGCCCGTGCAGGCCACGAACATCACGGTCACCCTCACCGCGAACGACGCGGGCGCGGGCGTCGAAAAGACCTACTACACGACCGACGACTCGGACCCCGCCGACCCGGGCAACCCGTCGCGGCAGCTCTACAGCGCCGGCAACAAGCCCGTCCTCCGCGACGGCGAGCAGGTCCGCTACTACTCGGTCGACCTGGTCGGGAACGTGGAGCCCGTGCACGTCTCCGGCGTCGCGAAGGTGGACGCGGGGAGCTCGCTCGTCGGCGTCGACGGAAACCAGGACGGCGGCTCCGGCAGCTCCCTGACCGGCCCGGCGAGCGGCGACTGGCAGGGCGAGTGGAGCTCGGGACTCGTCACGACCATGAACGACCGCAACGACCTCGACCTCGGGTTCGGCGGCGGCACCAAGGAGACCGACCCGTACTTCTGGACGCTGATCAACACGGCCGGCGGCGTCACGCCCGCGAAGTCGAACATCCAGGCCGCGTGGACGGCGCTCGAGTCGACGCGCTCCACGAGCTTCCTCTACCTCGCCTTCAAGCGCGAGGGGACGACCGGCAACACGTTCCTGAGCTTCGAGCTCAACCAGCAGGCCGCGACCTACGTCGACGCGGCCGGCACGACGATCCCGTGCCGCAAGACCGGGGACCTGCTCGTGAGCTTCGAGACCGGCAACCCGCCCAGCGTGCACGTCTACAAGTGGGTGAGCACGACCGCCGGCCCGCCGGCCTGCCCCGAGGGCGCGATCGGCACCTTCGTCTCGGCTGGCGAGCTGAGCCCGTCGCAGTTCCAGGCGCGCATGAACGGCGGCGGCGCGATCGCCAACTACCTCGCCTCCGGCAAGTACGGCACGACCTTCCCCGCCAACTCGTTCGGCGAGGCCGCGCTCGACCTCCCGTCGATCAACGCGGCCCTCAACGGCTCGCCGTGCTCGTCGTTCGTGCAGGTGCAGGTGCACAGCCGCTCGTCGGAATCGCTCACCTCCCAGCTCCAGGACTACGTCACGCCGTCGCCGGTCAACATCCAGAGCTGCTCGGCGAGCGGCGGCAAGTTCGAGGACCGCAACGCCAACGGCGTGCGTGACGCGGGCGAGCCGGGCATCCCCGGCTTCAAGCTCTACGTGGACCTGAACGGCGACGGCCAGCGGCAGGCCGGCGAGCCGTTCGACGTCTCCCACACCGACGGATCCTTCTACGTCACCGGCGTCCCGGCCGGCACGTACGAGGTCCGGGAGGAGCTCACGCCCGCCCAGACGGCGGCCGGCTGGACCTGCTCGAAGCCCAGCGGCGGCTGCCACAAGACGATCGAGATGACCGCGGGCGGCAACTCGTCGAACATCGTCTTCGGCAACTGGCAGCCCGCGCAGGTGAGCGGAACGGTGTGGGAGGACGTGAACCGCAACGGGTTCCGCGACGGCTCCGAGGACGGCCTCGCGGGCACGACCGTCTACGTGGACTACGACGGCGACGGCGTCCGCGACGCGGGCGAGCCGTACGCGACCTCGGGCGCCGGCGGCGCGTACACCGTCACGGGAGTCAAGCCGGGCACGTACGCGATCCGCCAGGAGCCGCGCGCCGGCTACACGTGCACCGCCCCGGGTGGCTGCGCCCACTCCGCCGTGACCCTCACGTCCGGCGGGTCGGTGACCGAGCGCGACTTCGGCGACGCCCCCGCCGGGCGCGTGAGCGGCGTGAAGTTCGAGGACGTGAACGCGAACGGCGTACGCGACGGCGGCGAGCCGGGCCTGCCGGGCTGGACGGTCTACGTGGACCTCAACGGCAACTCGTCGCTCGACGCCGGCGAGCCGTCAGCGGTGACCGGTCCCACCGGCGCGTACACGATCGACGACGTCCGCTCGGGGACGCACCGGGTCCGCGAGGTGGCGCAGGCCGGCTGGACCTGCTCGCTGCCCAGCCCCTGCTCCTACACGCAGGCCTTCGCAGCCGGCACGGACGCGACCGGCAGGGACTTCGGCGCCTGGCGCGCGGCGACCGCCGCCGGTGTGGTCTTCCACGACACGGACGCCAACGGGACGCGCGGCGGTGGCGAGCCCGGCCTGAGCGGCTGGACCGTCTACGTGGACCTGGACGGCGACGGCGTGCGCGACCCCGCCGAGCCCGCGGCCAACAGCGCGGGCGACGGCTCGTACGCGGTGACCGGCGTCAAGCCCGGCACGTACGCGATCCGCCAGGAGACCCTGCCAGGCTGGCGCTGCACCGCGCCCGCCGGCTGCAGCTTCGCGAGCGTCACGTTCGCCTCCGGCGGCGGGCCCAGCGGCCGCGACTTCGGCGACGTCCAGAGCACGACCGTCTCCGGCACGAAGTTCCGCGACGACGACCGCGACGGCGTGCGCGACGCAGGCGAGCCGGGGCTCGCAGGCTGGACGGTCTACGTGGACCTCGACGGCGACGGCGCGATCACGCCCGGCCCGGAGCCCGGCGAGCCGTACGCGGTGACCGACGCGAACGGCGCCTACACGATCACCGAGGTGCTCCCCAACGGCGTCGGGAACCCGTACGCAGTGCGGGAGGTGGCCCAGCCCACCTGGACCTGCTCGGCGCCCGCCGGCGACTGCGCACACGACGGGTTCGTGATCGCGAGCGGCACGGCGCCCACCGGCGTGGACTTCGGCGGCTACCAGCAGCAGTCGGTGAGCGGCGCGAGCTTCGAGGACCTCGACGGCGACGGCGCCCGCGACGCGGGCGAGTCCGGCAACGCCGGGGCGACCGTCTGGGTCGACTCGGTCGCCGACAACGGGCTGCTCGACGCCGGCGAGCCGTCGGCCGTGACCGACGCCGACGGCCTCTACACGATCGAGGACGCGCCGAGCGGCAGCTTCAAGGTGCGCGAGGCGCCGCGCGCAGGCTGGACCTGCTCGCTGGCGTCGAACGACGCGAACGGCTGCTACCGCGGCTACACGCTCGCGGGAGGCGAGAACGCCGCGGGCGTGGACTTCGGGAGCTACCGGCCCGCGAGCGTCAGCGGCACGAGCTTCCAGGACTCCGACCGCGACGGCGCCTGGGACGTGGACGAGGGCCCGGCGCCGGGCGCGACGATCTTCGTGGACGGCGACGGCGACGGGCAGCTCGACGCGGGTGAGCCGAGCGTCGTTGCCGGCGCCGACGGCACCTACGCGATCGGCGGCCTGCGCCCCCGCGGCGCGCCATACTCGATCCGCTCGATCCCGGCGAGCGGCTGGACCTGCACCGCCCCGGCCGGCTGCCAGCAGTCGGTCACGCTGTCGTCGGGCGACGCCGCCGAGGGCCGCAACTTCGGCAGCGTCCCCGAGGCGAGCGTGAGCGGGACGCAGTTCGAGGACCTGAACGCGGACGGCGACCGCGACGCGGGCGAGGACGGCCTGGCCGGCTGGAGCGTCTACGTGGACTACGACAACGACGGCGCGCGGGATTCCGGCGAGCCGTCGGCGGTGACCGGGCCCGACGGCTCCTACGAGATCGACCAGGTGATGCTCGGGACCTTCAAGGTGCGGGTCGAGGATCAGCCGAACTGGACCTGCTCGAGCCCGGCCTCGTGCGTGAACGCCGTGACGTTCGTCGCCGGCGGCGACGCCACCGGCGCGGACTTCGGCGCCTGGATGCCGGGCGGGATCAGCGGGACCGTCTTCGACGACTCGAACCGCGACGGCTCGCGGGCCGGCGAGAGCGGCCTTGGCGGCTGGGTCGTGTTCGTGGACCTCGACGGCAACGAGCTGCGCGACCCCGGCGAGCCGTCGGCGACCACCGCCGGCGACGGCACCTACCTCATCGAGGGCGTCACCCCGGGCGCGCACAACGTCTTCGACGAGCTGCAGGGCGAGTACGTGTGCACCACGCCGGTTCCCTGCGGCCACTCCGTGGACGTCACCTCGCGCGGCAACGCTGGCGGCACCGACTTCGGCCACGCCGTGCCGGGCGCAACGATCGAGGGCACGGTCTTCGAGGACCTCGACGGCGACGGTCAGCCGCGCGAGGGCGGCGAGGGGCCCCTGGCCGGGCGCACCGTATGGCTCGAGACGGTCTCCGACAACGGCTCTCTCGATCCCGGCGAGCCGGCGGCGACGACCAGCGACTCCGGCGACTTCGCCTTCCGCAACGTCAACCCCGGCACCTGGAAGCTCCGCCTCGCCGGCGAGAGCGGCTGGGCCTGCTCGTACCCGGCCGGCGGCTGCGACCGGTCGGTGACGGCGGCCCCGGGCGAGACCGCGGCCGGCCAGGACTTCGGCGCCTGGGCGAGCCCCGCGATCGCCGGCCGCACCTACGAGGACCTGAACGCCGACGGCGACCGCGACGCGGGCGAGCCGTACACCCAGGGCCGGACCGTGACGGTCGATCCGGGCACCCCGGCCGATCCGGGCGACGACCTCTCCACCACGAGCGACGCGGGCGGCGACTACGCCTTCGCGGACCTCGCCCCCGGGACGTACACCGTGCGGATGGACCCGCCGGCCGGCTCCACGTGCTCGGAGCCCGCGGGCTGCACTCGCACGGTCACCGTCGGCTCGGGCGACACCGCGGGCGGTAACGACTTCGGCGACTACCGCAAGGTCGCCATCTCGGGCGCGAGCTTCGAGGATCTGAACGCCGACGGCGACCGCGACGCGGGCGAGCCGGGCGTGGCGAGCCGGACGATCGTGCTCGACCCCGGCACGCCCGGCGACCCGACCGACGACGTCACGACGCTCACGGACGGGACCGGCGCCTACGGCTTCGCCGACCTCGTGCCCGGCGTCGACTACCGCGTCTCGCAGCAGAACCCCGCCGGATGGACCTGCACCACCCCGAGCGGTTGCGAGTACACGGTGCCGACCGTGTCCGGCGATCCGCCGGCGACCGGGCGCGACTTCGGCGCCTACCGCACGGCGACCGTCTCGGGCTCGACGTTCGAGGACCTGAACGCCGACGGCGACCGCGACGCGGGCGAGCCGGCGACGAGCGGCCGCACGGTGCACCTGGGCGGCCGGAGCGCCACGACCGACTCGAACGGCGACTACAGCTTCGAGGACCTCGACCCGGGCAGCTACACCGTGACCGTCGACGAGCCGAGCGGCTGGACGTGCTCGGCGCCGGCCGGCTGCTCGCACTCGGTCACGGTCGTGTCGGGCGGGAACGCCGGCGGCAGGGACTTCGGCGACTACCGCAAGGTCGGCGTCGCCGGCACGAGCTACGAGGACGTGGACGGCGACGGCTCGCGCGATCCGGGCGAGCCGGGGAACGACGGCCGCACGATCAAGCTCGATCCGGGCACGCCCGGCGACTCGGGCGACGACCTGACGGCGACGACCGATCCGAGCGGCGACTACACCTTCGACGACCTCCTGCCGGGCGTGACGTATCGCTCCTACGAGCCCGCCGTGGGTGGCTGGACGTGCTCGACCGCGGGCGGCTGCGAGCACTCGCTCACGCCGGAGTCCGGCGACGGCACCGCCGGCGGCAACGACTTCGGCAGCTACCGCCCCGCGTCGATCGCCGGCACGACCTACGAGGACCTGAACGCGGACGGCGACCGCGACGCGGGCGAGCCCGCGACGGGCGGCCGCACCGTGCACCTGGGCGGCCGGAGCGCCACGACCGACTCGAACGGCGACTACAGCTTCGACGACCTCGACCCGGACGACTACACGGTGACGATCGACGAGCCGAGCGGCTGGACGTGCTCGGCGCCGGCCGGTTGCGCGCACTCCGTGACCGTCGGCTCGGACGACGCCGCGGGCGGCAACGACTTCGGCACCTACCGCAAGGTCGGCGTCGCCGGCACGAGCTACGAGGACGTGGACGGCGACGGCTCGCGCGATCCGGGCGAGCCGGGGAACGACGGCCGCACGGTCAAGCTCGATCCCGGTACGCCGGGCGACCCGAGCGACGACGTCGAGGCGACCACCGACGCCGGCGGCGACTACTCGTTCGGCGACCTCGTGCCGGGCGTCACCTACCGCGTCTACGAGCCCGCGGTGGGTGGCTGGACGTGCTCGACGGCGGGCGGCTGCGAGCACTCGGTCCCGACCGAGTCGGGCGACGGGACGATCTCGGGCAACGACTTCGGCAGCTACCGCAAGGCGACGATCTCGGGTTCGACCTACGAGGACCTCGACGCGGACGGCGACCGCGACGCGGGCGAGCCGGCCACGGGCGGCCGGACGGTCCACCTCGAGCCGGGGGGCCGAACCACGACCACCGACGCGGACGGCAGCTACAGCTTCGGCGACCTGGACCCCGGCACCTACACGGTCACCGTGGACGAGCCGAGCGGCTGGACCTGCTCGGCGCCAGCCGGCTGCGAGCACGACGTCACGGTCGGGTCGGGCGGGAACGCCGGCGGCAGGGACTTCGGCGACTACCGCAAGGTCGGCGTCGCCGGCACGAGCTACGAGGACCGGGACGCCGACGGCACGCGCGACGCGGGCGAGCCAGGGAACGGCGCCAGGACGATCGAGCTCGAGCCGGGCGATCTGACCACGACCACGGATTCGAACGGGAACTACTCGTTCGACGACCTGAAGCCGGGCACGACCTACCGCGTCTACGAGCCGAGCGTGAGCGGCTGGACCTGCTCCACCACGGGCGGCTGCGAGCACGACGTGCCGACGCAGTCGGGCGACGGCACCAGGGGCGGCAACGACTTCGGCAGCTACCGGCCCGCGTCGATCGCGGGCACGGCCTACGAGGACCGCCGCGCCGACGGCAAGCGCGACCCGGGCGATCCCGACGCCGCGGGCCGTGAGGTCTACATCGACCTCGACGCGTCCGGCGACCTCAGCGCGGGTGACCCGACGACCACGACGAACGGCGACGGCGAGTGGTCGTTCGACGGCCTCGAGCCGGGCACCTACAGCGTCCGGATGGTCGAGCCGAGCTCGAGCTGGCACTGCTCCGACCCCGCGCCCGACTGCGAGCACACGGTGACCGTCGCCTCCGGCGAGGGTTCGGCGGACCACGCGTTCGGCGACTACCGCGAGGTCGCCGTGACCGGCGTGAAGTTCGACGACCGCGACGGGGACGGCCGCCAGGACGACGGCGAGCCGGGTCTGGGCAACCGCAACATCTACCTCGATCCCGGCACACCCGACGATCCGAGCGACGACATCGAGACCACCACGGACGGGGACGGCGGCTTCAGCTTCCCGGGCCTGAAGCCGGGTCTGAGCTACCGCATCTACGACCCGATCACCGACGGCTGGACCTGCACCACGGACTGCACCTACACGGTCGCCCCGGTCTCGGGCGACGACCCGGCGGCGGTCGAGTTCGGCGCGTACGCGTACGCCAGGCTCCAGCTGCGAGAGGTGCTGCACCCGGATACCGACGGCGGGCGCTTCGACCTCGCGATCGACGGCAGCGTGGAGAAGGCGGCGGCCGGCAACGGCGACGCCACGGCCGTGAAGCAGCTGCTCGCCGGCGACCACGCCGTCGCGCAGTCGGCGGCGGCCGGCACCGCTGCAACGGACTACGCCGAGGTGCTCGCCTGCCGCGCGGACGGCGGCGCCGGCGCGGTTGTCGACTCGACCGGCGGGAACGTCTCGCTCGCCGCGGGCGACGATGTGGTCTGCACCTTCACCACGACCCGCGGCTCGTCGATCGACGGCGCGGCCTTCGAGGACGTGGACGGCGACGGCGCGGCCCGCGAGGCCGGCGACCCGATGGTGGCCGGCGCGGATGTCTACGCCGACGTCGACGGCGACGGGAGGATGGACGCAGGCGAGCCGCACGGCACGACCGACGGGCGCGGTCGCTACACCATCGCCGGTCTGCCCTCCGGCAGCCACGTCGTGCGGAGGAAGGCGCGGGCGGGCTACGACTGCACATACCCGAAGGGCTGCGCGTCGACCGTCGTGCTGGCGGCGGGCGAGCACAGGCACGACGTGGACTTCGGCGACCACAAGCCCGCGCCGCCGATCGACTGCGGGACCGCGGGCGCGTCCGCCGACGACTGCCCGGACGACCCGGACGAGCCGCAGCCGCCGGCCAGCGGCTGCTCGACGCGCGACGTGGTCACGTGGGTGCGCGGCCACAAGATCGACCACGTGGTCTTCTACCTCGACGGGAAGCGCCGGAAGACCGTGCGCCGGGCCGACGAGCGCGGTCGCTGGTCGCTGCGGATCAAGCGGCGCAAGCTCTCGCCGGGCCACCACGCCGTGCGCGCTCGGGTATTCTTCACCACGAAGCGCAGGCCGCTCACGCTCCGGTTCCGGATCCGCGGCTGCGTCAACGGTCACGCCTCGAGGTCGATCCACACCTCGCCGCACCTGCCGAGCCGGTGCGCCAGCCGCGCCTTCCGCGCGTACGTCACCGGCGACACGATCAGGCGCGTGGTGTTCACGCTCGACGGCCGCCGCTTGAAGGCGACCCAGGTCGCGGACTGGAAGGGTCGCTACTGGGTCGGGGTCGACCCGGCCCACCTCGCGCGCGGTGCGCACGTGCTCCGTGCGAAGCTGACGTTCGTGAAGAGCAGCCGGAGGGCGCCCCGCGAGCTCGAGCTGAGGTTCCGGCGGTGCTCGTCATGAGGCGCCGGGTCCTGGGGCTGGCCGTCGGGCTGCTCCTCGCGCTGCCGGTCCCCGCGCTCGCGGCCGAGACCAACGCGGCCGCCGCGGGTAACGCCAAGCCGTCCGTCGCGCCGGCGCAGACGGACCAGGCAAGCCGGGACGACGACGCCGAGCAGCGCGGTCACGTGATCCCCGACGAGGACGCCTCGCCGCGGCGGGACGACTCGATTCCCGCCCCAGCCCCCGCCCCCGCGCCCGCGCCGTCCACGCCGTCGGTCAGCGCGAGCCCGCTCCGCGCGCAGTCGCCGGCGGCGGTCGCGTCACGGCGGGACGAGCTGCCGCGAACGGGCGGCGAAGAGGGCCTGCTGCTCTTGTGGTTCGGCGGGCTGCTCGCCGGCGCCGGCGTTTGCATTCGCCGCGCCATCGCGTAGCGCGGTTTGCGGCGCGACGCCTGAGGCAATACTCCCGCTGCATGCGGGGGCGTCCTACAGGGGGGCTGGCGGGGCTTGCCGCGATGGTCGCGGTGCTGGTCGCCTGCGCGCCGGCGACCGCCGCACCGGTTACGAAGTCGGACGTGACGATCACGGCCAGCGACGGCGTGAACCTGTCGGGCGACGTGCACCTGCCCGGCCCGCGCGGGCGCTACCCGGCGATCGTCGACATGGAGCCCTACGGGCGCTCGACGGCCACGACCTATTTGAAGAACGGCTACGCGCACGTGAACACGGACGTGCGCGGGAGCGGCAAGAGCGGCGGCGCGCTGTGCCTCCTCTGCTACCGCGAGCAGCTCGACGTGAAGGAGGTCGTCGAGTGGGCCGCGCGGCAGCCGTGGAGCAACGGCAAGGTCGTGCTCTACGGCTACTCGTATTCCGCGATCACGTCGCTGCTCGGGGCCGCGCTCAGGCCTCCGCACCTCACGGCCGTGATCGTCGGACACCCGCCGACCGACCCCTACCGCGACGTGATCTGGCAGAACGGCCTCTACTTCCAGGGCTTCGTGGCCCAGTGGTTCGCCGGACAGACCGCCGCGCAGTCCGCCGGCGGCGGCGCGCAGCCGCAGGCGCTCGACCGCGCCCAGCAGCAGTTCGCGGTCGAGACCCGCCTCATCCCGCTGGACGGGCCCGTGTACTGGGAGCGCTCCGTGCTGCGGCGCATGAAGCGGATCAAGGTGCCCACCTACGTCTTCACCGGCTGGTCGGACATGTACTCGCGCGGCGACCTGTGGCTGATCGACGGCCTCGCGGCCAAGCACCGCCTGCTCTGGATCGACGCGAGCACGCACCACGGCAAGGGCCGCGGCGGGCAGGTCGATGCGCCCTACGACTCGGCCGACGAGGAGCTGCTGGCGCTCAGCGCCGAGGCGCCGGCGGGCGAGGTGCGCGCGTGGCTCGACCGGTTCGTGAAGGGGCGGCGCAACGGGATCGCGGGCAAGCCGCGCGTGCGCTACTTCGACCTCGGCGACCGGACCTGGCACAGGGCGCCGAGCTGGCGCTCGGTGACCCGCAGGCGACCGGAGCTCTACCTGTCCGGGGCGAAGAGCGGCACGGCGCACTCGCTGAACGACGGCACGCTGGCCGCGAAGCGCCCCCGCGGGCGCGCCTCCTACCAGGAGTCGTACGTGTACGACCCGACGGCCGGCAGCTCGATCCCGGTCGACAGGGAGGGCCCGGACGGCTTCCTCCCGTACGCACCGCTCGACCAGCGCTTCGACGAGCCGCACGGCCTGACCTACACGACGCCGCCGCTGAAGCGGGCGATGCACCTGGCCGGCCCGTCGGAGCTCCGCTTCTGGGCGATCACCGAGGCCAGCGACATGGCCTGGGTCGCGCGGCTCGTGGACGTCGCTCCGGACGGCTCGGCGCGGATGATCACGTCGGGCTGGCTGCGGGCTAGCTTCCGCCGGGTCGACCCGAGGCGCTCCCGCGATGGCGCGCCGTACCTCCCCGACGACCGGCAGGTACCCGTGCGGATCGGCCGCCAGACGAAGTACCGGATCGACATCTGGGACACCGCGTACACGCTGAAGCGCGGCCACCGCCTGCGCCTCTGGCTGAGCTCGTCGGACTCCCCGAACCACGAGCCGCTCGCGGTGGCCGGCCGCAACCTGATCCTGCACGACTCGCTCTACCGCTCGCGTCTGATCCTCGGCACGCGGCCCTGAGGCTCGCGCCGGCGGACGGCGCGGCCCGATATTGCATACTGCGCGCGTGGCCCTGGCCGCCCCATTCGCCGCCGTCGCAGGCCTGCTCGTGGTGGCCGGCGCGCTCAAGCTGCTCGCCCCCGC
>DATENL010000069.1:0-8036 GCA_035275105.1 Thermoleophilaceae bacterium | reverse complement strand
GGCGGCTGCGCCCGCCGCGCCGGCGGCTCCCGCCGCACCAGCGGCTCCGGCCGCACCCGCCGCACCCAGCGGCGAGTAGCCCAGCAGCAAGACGTAACAGCGATTACCGGCCGTCCTCGCGCACAGCGCGGGGGCGGCCGTCTCCTTTCTGGCCCCCCTCTGGACACTTGACCGATGCGGACCCCCCGCCCGGCGGCCGATCCTGACCCTGTAGTCACCTTGGAGGGCCCGAAAAAGGCAAACCCGCCGCGAGGTGGGGACGCAAAGCCAGAGGTCTCGCCATAGCGAGACGGCTCAGCTGCCGGGGACAGCTCCGGTACATAGAGCAGGGCCTGACACTCAGAGGGGGCGCCGGGAGGCGCCCCCTCCTCGTTCGCCGGGCAGGCCGGCGCGCCGGAGCCGCGGTGGGCGTAGCCTCGCGTCGGGAATGCGCCGCCGAGGGGTGATGCCGCTGCTGGTCGCCGTCGCGCTCGTCCCGCTTGCGAGCGCGCAGGGGCAGTCGTCGGACGACTCCACCCTCTACTGCACGCAGGGCGGCGGACCGCTGGGCGCCGCCACCGACGCCGAGCACTCCGTCCTGGTCGGCGACCCGCCCCTCCGCGGGGGTGTTCGCCAGAGCCGCGTGAGCGTTGGCGGCGTCACCACGCGCGTGCTCGAGTCCGGCCCGCGGCGGGCGGGCCACGCCGTCGTGTTCGTGCACGGCAACCCGGACTCGGCCCGCGACTGGGACGCCCTCGCCGCCGCGGCCGGTCCGTTCGCCCGAACCGTCGCGATCGACGTCCCCGGGTTCGGGAAGTCCGAGAAGCTGCCGCCCAGGTTCCAGTCCACCGACGGTGCCGCGGACTACATCCAGGGCGTCCTCCGCAGGATCGGCGTCCGGCGGGCGGTGCTCGTGCTGCACGACTTCGGCGGCATCTGGGGCCTCCAGTGGGCGGCCAAGCACCGGCGTGCGCTCGTCGGCGCCGTTCTGCTGAACACGGGCGTGCTGATCGACTACGTCCCGCACCCGCTGGCGGTCGTCTGGGCGACGCCGGGGGCCGGCGAGATCCAGATGGCCACCACCACGCGCGAGTCGTTCGTGGCCAACATGCGGGCCGTCAACCCGCGGCCGCTGCCCGACGACTTCGTCCAGCTCATGTACGACTACTACGACCGCGCGGAGCGGTGCGCGATCCTGCGCTACTACCGCTCGGCGTCACAGGGCTTCATGACGCGGGGCCGCGACCAGGCCGCGGCGCTGCGGCCGCTGGACCTGCCCGCGCTCGTCGTCTGGGGCGACCGCGACCCGTTCATCCCGTCGACCCAGGCCGAGCAGCAGCGCCAGGCGTTCCCGCACGCGCGGATCGTGAGGATCCCCGACGCCGGGCACTGGGTGCACATCGACAGCGCGCGGCGGGTCCGCTCGCTGATGGTCCCGTTCCTGCGGCCGAAGCTCGGCCTGAAGCTTCCGATCGGCGTGCAGCCGGGCAATCGCCGGATGCTGGTGCGTGTGAAGGTCGAGGGAATCCTTCCCGCCTACCAGGTCGTCGTGCGACTGCGCAGGCACGGTTCGCTCGTCGCGTCGAGCACCCGGCAGGCGACCGTCGCCCGCGGCCGCGTCCTGACGCTGCGGCTGTCGGAGCCGCTTCGCCGCGGCCGCTACGTGGTGCGCGTCCGGGCGCGCGGCCTCGCGCCGAAGGCGGTCCACCTCCGGGTGGTGCCATCCTCCCGGGACGGTGCATGAGACCCAGGAGGACCTCGAGGCGATCCAGTGGCTGCTCGACGAGAGCTTCGCGCGCGCGGGCTCGCACCTGAAGCACATCTGGGGCGAGGAGACGCGGCTCGACGCGCGGCGGCTGTCGGACGAGCTCGTGGGCGTGCAGGTGCTCGACCTTGGGACGGTCACGGCTCGCTGCGAGCCGCGCGTGGCGCCGGTCGACGGGTTCTTCTTCCGCGGGCGGTTCTGGTTCGGCTCGTCGCCGGAGTCGACGCGCTTTCGCAACATCCGCCGCAACCCCGCCGTGAGCGGCAGCATCACCCGCGGCGGCGAGACGTTCCTCGTGCTCGTCCACGGTGAGGCGGTCGAGACCGACAAGGAGGGCCAGGAGGAGAGCGGCTTCGCGGACTACGCGCGCGCCACGTACGACTTCGACTGGGACGCGGCGCACCCGGGCGCACCGTACGCGTGGATCGACGCGCGGACGCTGCTGGCGTTCAAGCGCGAGTAGTGGCGAAGCGGAAGCCGATCGTCGGCGCCCACGTGGGCCGCGAGCGGCCCCTCGAGGCCGCGGCAGCCGTCGGAGCGGACTGCGTGCAGATCTTCCTGTCGGATCCGCAGAGCTGGCGCAAGCCGCCCGCGCGCGAGGACGCGGAGGAGCTGCGCTCGTCGGGAGTCCCGCTCTACGTGCACGCGCCGTACCTGATCAACGTCTGCTCGCCGAAGAACAACGTGCGCCACGGCGCGCGCAAGATCCTCCAGCAGACGTGCGACGCCGCCGGCGAGGTCGGCGCCGCCGCCGTGATCGTCCACGGCGGGCACGCGGAGGACGGAATCCCCGAGGGCGTCGGGCGCTGGGTGCGGACGCTCGAGACGCTGGAGTCGCCCGTGCCGGTCTACATCGAGAACACCGCCGGCGGCGACAACGCGGTGGCGCGCCGCTTCGACGCTCTCGGTCGACTCTGGGACGCGGTGACCGGCGCCAAGACGAGCGTCGAGCTGGGCTTCTGCTTCGACACGTGCCACGCGCACGCCGCCGGTGAGGACCTGACCGGCGCAGTGGAGCGCGTGCGTGACATCGTCGGCCGGATCGACCTCCTCCACGCGAACGACTCGCGCGACGCGGCGGGCACCGGCGCCGACCGCCACGCGAACCTGGGGAGCGGCGAGATCGGCGAGGACGCGCTGCGGGCGATGATCGCGGCCGCGGGCGGGCCGGTGGTGGTGGAGACTCCCGGTGGGGTCGACGCGATGAGCGCGGACGTGGAGTTCGCGCGGGCGGCGCTCCGCTCGTGATCCCGCTGCGCCGCGGGCCGGACTCGGTCAGCCCGACTGCTCACTACACCGGCTACGTGTGGGAGCGCAACGGGCTCTCGCATCCGGCACTGGCGACGACCGAGGGTCGCATCCTCTGGGCCGCGCTCGCGCCGACGATGGCTGCAAGCCGGCTGCTTGGCGGACCGTCGATGGAGGCCATGCTGCTCGCGCGCCACCGGATCATCGACGCGCTGCTCGCGGACGCCATCGAGGACGGGCGCGTGTCGCAGGTGATCGAGATCGCCTGCGGCATGTCGCCACGGGGGTGGCGCTTCGCGGAGCGCTTCGGCGACCGCGTCACCTACGTGGAGACCGACCTGCCGGCGATGGCGAGGCGCAAGCGGCGCGCGCTCGCGCGGATCGGCGCAGTGCCGGAGCGGCACCGCGTCGTGGAGCTGGACGCGCTCAGCGACGACGGCCCGGCGAGCCTGGCGGCGGTCGCAGGCTCGCTCGATCGCGGGGCCGGGCTCGCGATCGTGACCGAGGGGCTCCTGAACTACTTCGACGTCGAGGCCGTGCTCGGGATGTGGACTCGCTTCGCGCGGGTGCTCGGAGGGTTCGACGACGGGTTGTACCTCGCCGACCTCCTCGTCGGCGGCGCGAACGAGGGCGCGTTCGCACGTGGGTTCGGCGCGGCGCTCAGCGTGTTCGTCCAGGGCCGCGTGCACGTGCACTTCGACGGCGCCGACCACGCGGCGGCCGCCCTCCGCGGCGCGGGCTTCGAGCACGCGCGCCTCCACCGCGGCGACCGCCACCCGGCCGCGGGCGACGCCGGCCGCGACCCCGCGGCGGAGCGTGTGCACATCGTCGAGGCGACGACCGGCGCCTAGTCGGCCGCACGCACCGCGGCGGCGGCCGTTGGGCGGTCCGTGTAGATGCGGACCCGCCGGAGCCGGTCGCCCTCGAACTCGTAGACGTTCGCGGTCTCCTGATCCATCGAGATCCCGCTGCTGCGGCCGCTGGCCCGTATGAGGACAAACGCGAGCACCCGCTCGCCCACGAGCTCGAGCCGCTCGACCTCGAGCCGGAAGTCGGGGCCGGCGTCCTCGATGTCGGCGAAGAAGCGTCTGATGCCCTCCGGGCCGTCGTACGAGCCCCCGACCGCCGCCACCGGCGTGATCAGCTCGACATCGTCGGTGCAGCACGCGAGGTAGCCGTCCACGTCACGCGCGTTCACGGCGTCGATCGCCCGGCGGACTAGGTCCTCTCGCTCCATGCGGCCAAGTATGCCGGCGCCTCTAGTAGAGGATCGACGGCATGTACGGCATCGCGGGCGCCTGGTAGTAGCCGCGCGTCATCAGCGTCATCAGCTGCACGACACGCAGTCCGCGCTCGTGGCACCAGCGGAAGACCTCGGCGTTGCTGCCGGGCAGCAGGAACCCGGGACCGCCGAACGCCGGTGCGGCGCCGATCAGCGCGGCCAGCGCGTCGTTCGTCCGCGCCACCGAGTGACCGAAGAACGCGATGCCGGTCGTGTAGCCGGCGAGCTCCCCGTCGCGCTCCACCACCTGCGCCGCACCCTGGCCCACGGCGTCGCGCAGCTCGCCCGCCCGGTCGTGGCCGTGGGCGGCCGCACAGAGCTCGCTGCACGCGTCGAGGTCCCCCTCCTCCGCCGGTCGCACGGCGTGACCGGGAACGGACTCGCCGATCGGGTCGCCCTGCATGGTGGCCAGTACCTCCTGCGCCTCGAAGCCGAGCTTCGCGTACAGGGAGAAGGAGCGGGTGTGGTACGCGCTCTGCAGCAACCGCACTCCTCGAAAGCCGCGCTCGTCAGCGCGCGCCAGCACGGCCTCCATCATCCGCCGTCCAACGCCGGCGTCGGCCGCGTCCGGGTCGACCGTGATCGGCCCGACCCCCGCGATCGAGGACCGCTCGTCCAGGAAGTTGCTGCCGACGACACGACCGTCGCGCTCCGCCACCACGCCGTAGACGCCCGGATGGGCGATCAGGCCCCCCAGCAACCCCGACGCGACGTCGGGGGAGGGGAAGTCCGGCGGGAAGCCGTGACGCTCGGCGATCGTCCGGAAGCCCTCGAAGCAGATGCGGCCGCACTCGCTGGCGTCCTCCGCTACCGGCTCTCTGATCTCGATCGTCGTCATCCGTCGTCCAGAGCTCGCTAGTCGGGGCGACTGGATTTGAACCAGCGAACCTCCGCGTCCCAAACGCGGCGCTCTACCAGGCTGAGCTACGCCCCGTCGCGAGGCCGTAGCGCGGCCCCGCCGGGTCAAGTCTAAGCCGGTAGCGGCCGATCAATGGCGTGTAGTCAGCGCCTTCATGGAGGAAGACGCCATGCCTGCCGCTCCCATGCCAAAGCTTCGTCGTCGCATCCTGCTTCCGGCCGCCGTCGCGGCCCTCGTCGCCCTCGCCGCGCCGGGCGCCGCGAGCGCGCGCGTCTGCCACCACACGGGCGCCGACCCCAACAAGGTCTCCCTCCACAAGGTGCAGACCGCGACCCTCTGCCTCATCAACAACCGGCGCCGCAAGCGCGGCCTCCCCCGCCTCTCCGAGAACCACCGGCTCGACCTCGCCTCCATGCGCCACGCGCGCGACATGGCTGCCCACAACTTCTTCGAGCACGGCGACTTCGTCGGCCGCATCAAGCGCGCGGACTACCTCGACGGCGCCGGCAGCTGGACCGTCGGCGAGAACATCGCCTGGGGCGGGGGTTCGTACGCGACCCCCGGCGCGATCGTCCGCATGTGGATGGACAGCCCGCCCCACCGGGCCAACATCCTCTCCCGCCGCTTCCACGAGATCGGGATCGGCATCGCGCGCGGCACCCCGAGCGCCCGCGTCGGCGGCGGCGCGACCTACGCGACGGACTTCGGCGCCCGCAGCTAGCGCGTCGAGTCGTCACTTATGCCGGCTATGGCCGGCATAAGTGACGAGTGAACGGTCGGCGGGGCTTGTAGCCTGCCCTCGGCCATGGCCGAGGTCCAGCCCCTCACAGCCCTCCACTACGACCTGCGCGCCGTCGGGTCGCTCGACGCCGTCGCGGCACCGCCCTACGACGTGATCGACGACGCGATGCGCGCCGAGCTCGTGGCGCGGAGCCCGTTCAACGTCGTGGAGGTGGACCTGCCGGTGGCTCCCGGCGGCGGCGATCCCTACCTCCACGCCTGCACGACCTTCGAGGCCTGGCGCCAGGGGGGCATCGTGATCCACGACCGCGAGCCCGCCCTCTGGCCGGCGACGCAGGACTACACCACCCCGGACGGCGACCGGCGCACCCGCCGCGGCTTCCTCTGCCGCGTCCGGGTCGAGGACTACGGCCCCGGCCGCATCCGCCCCCACGAGCGCACCCAGCCCGGCCCCAAGGAGGACCGGCTGAACCTGACGCGCGCGACCCGGGCCAACCTCTCCCCCATCTTCAGCCTCTACCCCGACCCGGAGGGCGCGGCCTGGCGAGCCCTCGAGCCGACCACGGCGGACGAGCCCTTCGGCAGCGCCACCGACGCCGACGGCGCCACCACCACGATCTGGCGCTGCGCGGACGGCGACGCGATCGCCGCGGTCCGCGACGCGCTCGGTGACGCGGAGCTGCTGATCGCCGACGGCCACCACCGCTACGAGACCGCACGCGTGTACGCCGAGGAGGTCGGCGGCGAGGGCGAGCACCGCTACACGCTGATGTTCCTCTGCTCGATGTCCGACCCGGGCCTGACGGTGCTGCCCACGCACCGGCTCCTGACCTCGCTGAACGGCAAGCAGGACGCCCTCCGGAGCGCGATCGAGGCGAACTTCGAGATCCGGCCGGTGGATCGCGACGCGGCGGCGCCGGGCGACGGCGGCGGCGGCGGCCCGATCGAGTTCGGCTACGTGGACGGCGACCACTCCGCGCGGCTGACCCTCAAGGACCCGGCCACCGCCGACCGCGTGCTGGCCGGCAAGCCGGACCCCTACCGGCGCCTGGACACGGCCCTGCTCGAGGGCCTGATCCTCAAGGAGGCGCTCGGCATGACCGAGGACGACATCGCCCGCCAGGCCGGCCTCACCTACGCGAAGTCCACCCGGGCGGCGCTCGACGCCGTAGCCCACGGGGCCGCGCAGGCCGCGTTCCTCCTGCGCGCGACGCCCGTCGAGCAGGTCCAGGAGGTGGCCGCGACCGGCGAGTCGATGCCGCCGAAGTCGACCTTCTTCCATCCGAAGGTGCCGACAGGGCTCGTCTTCAATCCCTTGGAGTAGCGTTGCTGTCATGAGAGCGACGGCCCGCCGCAACGGCGGCAAGTTCCAGCACGACATCGAGATCCGCGATCACCAGGTCCAAGCCGACGAGCCCGAGGCGAACGGCGGCGACGACTCGGCGCCCAGCCCCCAGGAGCTGCTGGCGGCCAGCCTCGCGTCGTGCACCGCGATAACGATCGAGATGTACGCCAAGCGCAAGAGCTGGGACATCGGCGACGTCTCGGTCGACGTCGACTACGAGCCCGCCCAGCGCGGCTCGCCGACGAAGTTCAAGATGGTCCTCAACCTGCCCAAGGAGCTACCGCAGGAGCAGCGCGAGCGGCTGATGCAGATCGCCGCGAAGTGCCCCGTGCACCGGACGCTCGAGGGCGAGGTGATGTTCGAGGAGACCGTCGAGGTCGTCTGACGGACCCAACGCCGGACCAGCTGCGGGAGCTGCTGCTCTCGCCCGAGGAGGCCGCCGCCATGGACGCGCCCGGGTCGACCGACGCGGCGGTCCTCGTCCCGCTCTACCTCGACTCGGGCGACCTGCACGCCGTCTTCACCAAGCGCCGCGACGACCTCCGGCGCCACGCGGGTGAGATCTCCTTCCCCGGCGGCCGCCAGGACCATCCCGACGAGGACCTCCGGCGGACCGCACTGCGGGAAGCCGAGGAGGAGATCGGCCTGCAGGAGTCGGACGTGGAGATGGTCGGGGCTCTGCCGCCGATCGGCACCTACGTCACCTCCTACAAGGTCCACCCCTTCGTCGGCCTGATCGCCGCCGACCTGCCACTGGTCCCGAACCCCTCCGAGGTCGCGATGGTCCTTCGGTTCGGCGTCGACGAGCTACGCGACG
>DATENL010000068.1:0-7638 GCA_035275105.1 Thermoleophilaceae bacterium | reverse complement strand
GCAGCCGCTCCGGGTCGTTGTCGAAGATCGCCTCGAGCGCGGTGATCTCGAGCTCGATCTGGTCCTTGTCCAGGTGCTTGGTCATCCCGAAGTCGAGGAAGGCGACCTTGCCGTCGGGCTCGAGCAGGTAGTTGCCGGGGTGCGCGTCCGCGTTGAAGTGCTGGAGGTGGAAGATCGACCCGAAGCAGAAGCGGAACACGATCTCGCCGAAGCGGTCGCGCTCGGCCTGGGGGAGCTGACGGACCTCCTCGAAGCCGGCGCCGTCGACCCACTCGCTGACCAGCACCCGGCGCGTCGACAGCCGCGTCACCACGTCGGGCACGTGGATGAACGGGTGGTCGCGGTAGCCGCGCGCGAACGAGCGCTGGTTCTGCGCCTCGAGCTCGTAGTCGAGCTCCTCCATCACGCGCTCCTTGAGCTCCTCGGCGGCGGCCTTCGCGTCGAGCCCCGGGGCCAGCGCCTTCGCCATCCGCAGGATCAGGCCGGCGTTCTGCATGTCGGCGGCGATCGCCGCCGCCACGCCGGGGTACTGGACCTTCACCGCGACCTGCCGCCCGTCCGGCAGCACCGCGCGGTGCACCTGCCCGATCGAGGCCGCCGCCGTGGCGTCGTGGTCGAAGTCCTCGAACAGCTCCTCTACGGGCTCCTCCCACGCGTCGTCGAGCACCTGGCGCACCTTCTTCCACGGCATCGGCGGCGCCGTGGAGCGGAGCGTGGCGAGCTTGTCCTGGTAGAGGTCGCGGTACTCCGGCGGGAGGAACTCCGTGTCGATGAACGAGGCGAGCTGGCCGATCTTCATCGCCGCGCCCTTCATCCGGCCGAGCGTCTCGACCATCTGCTCGGCGGTCTCGAGGTGGCGCTGCTCGAGCGCCTGCGCCGCCTCGTCGGCATCGCGCGCCAGGTTGCGGGCGCGCGTGCCGGCGTATCGGGCGCCCTGCGAGCCCACCACCGATCCGACCTGCGCCGTACGGCGGATCCGCCCCTTCGGGATGTCCATGTCGTCCCCGCGCGCCACGCGACCCCGAGGGTAGACCCCCCGCTACACTCGCCAGTCGTCATGGCGGACTCAAAGCGACCCACGCTCGACGTCGAGGAGCGCCCGGAGCGCGGCACGCGCGCGGCCAAGCGGCTGCGCCGCGAGGGCTACGTCCTGGGCGTCGTCTACGGCGGCAAGGACGGCGACTGCACGTCCTTCAAGGTCAACTCGCGCATTCTGCGGCAGGTCCTCGTGGGCGGCTCGGCGCTGATCGACCTCAAGGTCGACGGCAAGACCCGGCCCGTGATCGTCAAGGACCAGCACCCGCACCCCGTGCGTGACGAGCTGCTCCACATCGACCTGCTAGAGGTCCGCCTCGACGAGAAGATCCAGACCCAGGTGTCGGTGCACCTCGAGGGCGCCGAGGAGGCGCCGGGGATCAAGGAGGGCGGCGTGCTCGAGCACGTGACCCACCAGCTCAACATCGAGGCGCTGCCTACGGACATCCCCGAGGCCATCCACGTTGACGTGTCCGGTCTCGAGATCGCCGCCACCATGCACCTGTCCGAGATCTCCGCGCCGGAGGGCGTGACCTTCCTCGACGATCCGGACGAGACGATCCTCGCGACCGTCGTCGTCCCGACCGAGGTCGAGGAGCCGGAGATCGAGGAGGAGACCGAGCTGGTCGGCGAGGACGGCGAGCCGCTCGAGGAGGGCGCTGAGCCCGCCGAGGGTGAGGAGGGCGCCGAGCCCGCCGCCGAGGGCGAGGCCGCTCCCGAGGAGGCCGGAGAGTCCGAGTGAGCCTCTTCCGCCGCGGTAAGGCGGATTGGCTCGTAGTAGGACTTGGGAATCCGGGCGATCGGTATGCCCGGACGCGCCACAACGTGGGCTTCGAGGTGGCGAAGCTGGTGGCCGAACGGCTCGGCCTGCCGAAGTTCAAGCAGAAGTACGGCGGCCTCTACACAGAGGGCAACGGTGTCGCGGTTCTGCTCCCGCAGACCTACATGAACGAGTCGGGCAACTCGGTGAGTCCCGCCCGTGGTGCTCTCAGGTTGGACCTCGACCACGTCCTCGTGGTCCATGACGAGATCGACCTGCCGTTCGGGAAGATCGAGGTCCGGACCGGCGGAGGCCTGGCCGGTCACAACGGGCTGAAGTCCGTAAAGAGGGGGCTCGGCAGCGACGAGTTCGGTCGGGTGCGCGTGGGAGTCGGACGGCCGGACACCACGGATCCGGAGATCGTGTCGGCGCATGTGCTGGGCCGCTTCTCGGAAGATCCGCGGCAGCTGATCGAAGACGCCGCCGATGCCGTCGAGCGCCGCGTAACCTTGGGCGACTAGGCCGCGCAGCAGCCGCTGGGCGGCCGCAGCGCATGCTCAGACCGCTCCTCACATACGCCCACCACGACGACGACGTCGCGCGCCTCGCCGAGGCGGCGCGCGGCGAGCCCCAGCGTGCCTTCGTGTCGGCGAGCCTCCGCCCGTACCTGCTCGCCTCGCTGATCGACTCGGACCCGGACCGTCCGGCGCTCGTGGTCGCCGGCGACGACCGCGCCGCGCGCGACCTGGCCGCCGACCTGAAGGCGTTCCTCGCGCCGCGCCTCGTGCGCTTCTACCCCGCGCGCGGGGTGCGCTACGAGTCGCACCTCGCGCCGGCGCCCCACCTCGTCGGGCTCCGCGTCGCGGCGCTCGACGCCCTGCTCGACCCGCCTCCTGAGCACGGCGCCGCGGTCCTGGTCGCGTCGGCCGCGGCGCTCTGCGAGAAGGTGCCCGACCCCGCCCTGCGCCCGCACGGCTTCACCCTCGAGCGCGGCGAGCTCGTCGATCTCGACGAGACGGCCGCGAAGCTCGTGGCCTGCGGCTACGCGCGCGTCGACCAGGTCGAGGATCGCGGGCAGTTCGCCATTCGCGGCGACATCCTCGACGTGTACCCGGCCACCGAGGAGCGCGCCGTGCGCTGCGAGCTGTTCGACGTCGAGGTCGAGCGCCTGACGTTCTTCTCGACCTTCACGCAGCGCTCCCTCGAGGAGGCGGAGCGGGTGGAGATCGCGCCCGCCGCCGAGATCGGGCCCGAGCATCGAGAGCTCGCGGAGATGGCCGCGACGGAGGAGGCGGAGGAGCGCCCGGACGTGGCCGATCTCCTGCCGGTCGACCAGTTCCGCGACCTCCTGGAGCTGGTTCCGGACGACGCGCTGCTCGCCGTCGCCGCCGAGGAGGAGGTCGAGCCTTCGCTGAAGGACCTGTGGGACGACGTATCGGTCAGCTTCCACGATGCCGACGCTCACCATCTCTACCAGCCACCCGACCACGTGCGGGCACAGCTGACGCGTCGAGCGGCGCTCAGCCTGTCAAGCATCTCGGGCGACCAGCCCCACCAGTTCCGCGCGCAGGGCGCCGACACCGCCGCGCGGTCGCTCCGCGAGGCCGAGCCGGAGCTGGAGAAGCTCGTGCGCTCGGGCTACCGCACCGTGGTCGCCTGGGCTCGCCGCGGCGAGGCGGAGCGCGCCGCGTACAACCTCGCGCGCGTGCGGGCGGCGTTCCTCGACGGCCAGCCGGCCCCCCACGAGCCGGGCCTGACGTTCGCGTCCGCGAGCCTGCGCGAGGGGTTCCTGGCGCCGTCGATGAAGCTCGCGATCGTGCCGGAGCACCGCCTCCTTCGCCGGCGGCGCGCCGAGCGCCGGACGAGTGGGCCCGGCACCGGCGCGCGGGCGATCGCCTCGTTCACGGACCTGCGAGCGGGCGACGCGGTCGTGCACGAGGACCACGGGATCGCGCGCTTCACGGGCTTCGACACGAAGACCGTCGGCGGGGTGACGCGCGACTACCTCGAGCTCGAGTATCGCGGCGGCGACCGGGTCTTCGTGCCGAGCGACCAGCTTCACAAGATCAGCCGCTACGTCGGCGCCGACGCGTCCGACCCGCCGCTCTCGAAGCTCGGCGGCTCGCAGTGGGAGAAGATGAAGCTGCGCGCCCGCCGCGCCGCGGAGGCGCTCGCCGGCGAGCTGATCAACCTCTACGCCGAGCGGCGGCGGCGGGCCGGTCACGCGTTCCCGCAGGACGGCGAGTGGCAGATCGACTTCGAGCGCGCCTTCCCGTACCAGGAGACGCCCGACCAGCTCGAGGCGATCGAGGCGGTCAAGGCCGACATGGAGGAGGCGCGGCCGATGGACCGCCTGATCTGCGGCGACGTGGGCTACGGGAAGACCGAGGTGGCGCTGCGCGCGGCGTTCAAGGCCGCGACGGACGGCAGGCAGGTGATGTTCCTCGTGCCGACCACGGTGCTCGCGCAGCAGCACCTCGGCACCTTCACCGAGCGCCTGCGCGACTACCCCCTGCGGATCGAGATGGCGTCGCGCTTCCGATCGGCGAAGGAGGTCGGCGCCGCGGTCCGGGACTTCCAGGAGGGGAAGGTCGACATCCTGATCGGGACCCACAGGCTGCTCTCGCGCGACGTGCGCCCCAAGGACCTCGGCCTCCTGATCGTGGACGAGGAGCAGCGCTTCGGCGTCAAGCAGAAGGACCTCCTGCGCCAGCTCCGCCTGCGGGTGGACGTGCTGTCGCTGTCGGCCACCCCGATCCCGCGCACTCTCCAGATGTCGCTCGCGGGCCTGCGCGACATCTCGATCATCGAGACCCCGCCCGAGGGCCGCCGGCCGGTCCGCACGTACGTCGGCGAGTACGACGAGGAGCTCGTCAAGCAGGCGATCGAGCGCGAGCTCCAGCGCGGCGGCCAGGCGTTCTTCCTCCACAACCGCGTCGACACGATCGAGGAGACCGCCGAGCGGCTGCGCGCGCTCTGCCCGCAGGCGCGGATGTCGGTCGCCCACGGTCAGATGGCCGAGGGCGAGCTCGAGAAGGTGATGCTCGACTTCCTCCGCGGCGGCGCCGACGTCCTCGTTTGCACGACGATCGTCGAGGCCGGGCTCGACATCCCGACCGCGAACACCCTGATCGTGGAGCGCGCCGACGCGCTCGGCCTCGCTCAGCTCTACCAGATCCGCGGGCGCGTCGGGCGCTCGCGCGAGCGCGCGTACGCGTACCTGTTCTACCCCTCGTCGGCCGCGCTCACCGAGGATGCGGCGGCCCGCCTCTCCACGCTCTCGGACTACACGGAGCTCGGCTCGGGCTTCAAGATCGCCATGCGCGACCTGGAGATCCGCGGCGCGGGCAACCTGCTCGGGGGCGAGCAGTCCGGCCACGTGGCGGCGGTGGGGTTCGAGCTCTACGTGGCGATGCTCGACGAGGCGGTGGCGGCCCTCGGCGGAACGTCGGCCGACGAGGCGCCCGAGCCGGTCCGGGTGGACGTGCCGGTCGACGCCTACGTGCCGGGCGACTACGTGCCGTACGAGGCGGCGAAGATCGAGATCCACCGCCGCATTTCGGGCGCGCGCGAGATCGCCCAGCTGATCGTCCTGCGCGAGGAGCTCGAGGACCGCTTCGGCGCGCTGCCCGAGCCGCTCGAGAACCTCATCAAGCTCCAGGACGCCCGGATCAAGCTCGGCCGCGCCGGCGCCCAGCGCGTCGACTTCAGCGGCGGCCGGATGCGCGTCACGCCGGTGGAGCTCGACTCGAAGGCCGTCAAGGAGCTCCGCTCCGAGATCGAGGACGCGGTCTACGAGTCGGGGCGCAGCACCGTGGTCCTCCGGATGCCCGACGAGCCGTCCGAGCGCTTCGGTGCTCTCGTCCGGGCTTCGGAGGTCGTGCTGAAGGTTGCAAGCGAGCCTCCGTCGGACGCGTAGGCGTTCGCTACCATCATCCGCTCGCGTCGGCCAGGGAGGGGACCTTGAGTCACCGACGCTCCTCCGTAATGCGACACACCAGGATCACAACCGTCCTCGCTGCCGCGCTTGCCCTCGCGCTGATCGCGGCCGGCTGCGGTGACAGCGTCCCGGAGAACTCGGTCGCGAAGGTCGGCGACACTGAGATCACCAAGGCTCAGTTCCAGCACTGGCTGGAGGCGGCGGCCCGGCAGCAGTCGCAGGGCGATCCCGGCGAGGCGCCCGGCGAGGCGCAGGTGCCGGACCCGCCCAAGTTCACGAAGTGCATCGCCGAGAAGCAGAAGCAGAAGGTGCCGAAGGGCGCGCAGCCGCCGCCGGTCACGCAGCTCAAGTCGCAGTGCAAGCAGCAGTACGACGGCCTGAAGCAGCAGACGATGCAGTTCCTGATCTCGGCGCAGTGGCTCGAGCAGGAGGCCGCGGAGCGCGACGTGAAGGCCAAGCCGGCCGAGGTCCAGAAGACGTTCCAGGACCAGAAGAAGCAGGCGTTCCCGAAGGAGAAGGACTACCAGAAGTTCCTGCGTGAGTCGGGCCGCACCGAGGCCGACCTGCTCTTCCAGGTGAAGCTCTCGGTCCTGACCAACGCGCTCCAGGCGAAGGTCGTCGAGGACGCCGGCAAGGTCTCGAACGACGAGGTCAAGGAGTACTACGACAAGAACAAGAAGCGGTTCGCGCAGCCCGAGAGCCGCGACCTGCTCGTCGTGCTCACCAAGAGCAAGAAGAAGGCCGACCAGGCCCTCGCCGAGCTCAAGAAGAGCAAGGACTGGAAGGCGGTCGTCAAGAAGTACTCGGTCGACACCGCCTCGAAGGCCCAGGGCGGGAAGCTCCCCGGCGTCACCAAGGGGACGCAGGAGAAGGCCTTCGACGACGCGATCTTCAGCGCGAACAAGGGCGAGATCAAGGGCCCGATCAAGACGCAGTTCGGCTACTACGTCTTCCAGGTCGACAAGATCACCCCCGCCTCGCAGCAGACGCTCCAGCAGGCGACCGAGACGATCAAGAACCTTCTGAAGTCGCAGGGTCAGCAGAAGGCGCTCAACGACTTCGTCAAGGAGTTCCAGAAGAAGTACCGCGACAAGACCGTCTGCGCCGACGACTTCAAGACGAGCCAGTGCAAGAACGGCCCGAAGCCGCAGACCGGCCCCCAGGGCGGCGGCCAGGGGCAGCAGCCGCAGGGCGCGCCGCCCACGTCGGGTGGGGCGCCGCAGGGCGGGGCCCCGCCCACGCAGGGCGCACCGCCGACCCAGGGCGCACCGCCCACGCAGGGCGGCGCACCGCCGACGCAGGGCGGCGCACCGCCGACCCAGGTCCCGCCCGGCGGGTAACCACTCATCTAGTGGCGATCGGCGCCGGCGAGGCCGCGGCCGCCGTCCAGCGGCTCGACGAGGTCACGCGCCGCCTGCGTGTCGAGTGCCCGTGGGACCGCGAGCAGGACGAGCGCACGATCGTCCCTCACACGGTCGAGGAGGCCTACGAGCTGGCCGACGCGGCGCACGCCGGCGATGACTCCAAGCTGCTCGACGAGCTCGGCGACGTGCTGTTCCAGGTCCACTTCCTCTCCCTGCTCCTCGAGGAGCGCGGCGCCGGCGACCTCGCCGCCGTTGCCGACCACTGCCGCGACAAGCTGATCCGCCGCCACCCGCACGTGTTCGGCGAGGTCGAGGTAGCGGACTCGTCCGAGGTGCTGCGCAACTGGGACCAGATCAAGCGCGGGGAGGAGGGCCGCGGCGGCGAGCTCTTCGCCGACGTGCCGGAGACGCTCCCCGGCCCGCTCTACGCGCGCAAGCTGCTGCGGCGCGCCTCATCGGCCGGCGTAGAGGTGCCGACCGGCGACGCCATCGCCGCGGGCGACTTCGACTCGATCGGCGACGCGCTGTTCGACGTCGTC
>DATENL010000067.1:0-18372 GCA_035275105.1 Thermoleophilaceae bacterium | reverse complement strand
TCGATCATCGGGTTGACCTCCGCGAGCGCGTCCACGAGCGCGGCGTACTTCGCTCGGCGCGCGCGGCTGAGGGCCGGTGCCGCCCAGGCGCGCTGAGCGAGCCCTCCCAACCCCCCGCCCACGGCCGACGCCGCGGCAAGTGCGGCGCCGCTGCGGCGGAAGAGGGCTCGGCGGGTGAGGGTCGTCACGGCGGGTCACGGCGACCCTAAGCGCGCCCCACCCCCCGCCGGGAGAGACGATTCCGACTTTCGCGTGGACGATCGCGGGCTGCGCGCGACGCTGCCGGCTACGTCAGTCCGACACGCTCCAGTTCACCGTCTTCTTGCAGGTATCCACGTAGTCGCCGTCCTCCGTGACCCGGACCCGGGCCTTGAACGTGCCGCTGGCGGACGTCTTCGTGTCGAACTTGCCGTCGGTCTCGATCTTGATGTGGCCGGTGAAGTCGCCGACGGTGTGCTTGTACTTGGCGTCCAGCTCGAAGCTGCCGTCGTCCTCGAGCTCGATCCGCCGGGTGTTGTGGGTCACGTCAGTCCAGGCCATGTCCTGCTTGACCTGGCAGGGCGCCTGCCAGTGGATCTTGAAGCCGTCGCGCGGGATCCGCCCCGCGTCGTTGATCTTCAGCCGGACGCTCCTGTCCTGCGACGTCTTGCCCCGGTACTTGCCGGGCTTGGGCGTGGCGGCGAGCGCCGCGGCGGCGCACGCCAGCGCCAGGGCGGCGACCGCGGCCGCCACGAGCCAGGGGCGCTGTCTCACGACTCGCTCCCGTTTCCGCTGAGCGCCGATGCGAGCTCGCCGGCGTCCACCGCGCGCAGCCACATCGGCAGCACGGGCACCTGGAAGAGCCCTGACGCCTCGGCGCGGGCCTCGGCGATCTCCTCGGAGTACCAGTAGCGCTCGAACTCGGTCTTCGACCGAAACGACGCGATCTGCATGAAGTCGAGCGGGTCGTCCTTCGAGCGCAGGAACGCCCAGTAGGTGGCGCCGTAGTCGATGGCCGCGGCCGCCGCGGGCCGCCATGCGTCCTCGAACTTGTCGCCACGGAACGGGTTCGCGTGCCAGAGGATCAGCACGACGCTGTCGTCGGGCCTCACGCACCGACCTCCGCGTAGATCGCTCCCGGGCCCTCCTCGGTCTTCCCCTGGCCCGCCTCGGGCGCGCCGACGAGGATCGCGATCTTCCCGAGGTGCTTGTTCTCCTTCATGAGCTGGTGCGCCTCCGCGACCCCCTCGAAGCCCATGACCCGCCACAGGACCGGCCGGATCTCACCGGACGCGATCAGCTCGTTGGCCTTGGTGCACTCCCACGCGTTGGCGAAGTGCGAGCCGAGGATCTCCTTCTGGCGCATCCAGAGGTAGCGGACGTCGAAGTCGAGGTTGTAGCCGGTGGTGCCGGCGCAGATCACGACCTTGCCGAACGGCTTGACCACGAACACCGACGTGGGGAAGGTGGCCTGGCCGACGTGCTCGAAGACGATGTTCGGGTCGTCGCCGAGGATCTCGCGGACGGCCTTGCCGAAGGTGCGCATCTCCTTGAAGCGCGCCTTCTCCTCGTCGGGCGACTCGCCGCCCTTGCGCATCATGCCGGCGTGCTCGTTGCGGTCGATCCAGCCGGTGATCCCGAGCTGCTCGAGCAGCGCGCCCTTCTCGGCGGACGAGACGACGCCGCAGGACAGCGCGCCCGTCAGGCGGCAGAGCTGGGTGGCGAACACGCCGAGGCCGCCTGCCGCGCCCCAGATCAGGACGCGGTCGCCCGACTGGATGTTGCAGCGGTTGATCAGCATCCGGTAGGCGGTGAAGTAGGTGAGGCCGTAGGACGCGGCCTCCTCCCAGTTCAGGTTCTTCGGCTTGGGGATGAGCTGCTGCGCCTGGACCTTCGTGAACTGCGCGAACGAGCCCCACGACGTCTCGTAGCCCCAGATCCTCTGCGACGGCGCCGCCATCGGGTCGAGGCCGTGGACCTCCGGGTCCTCGTACGAGGCCTGGTTGCAGTGGATGATGACCTCGTCGCCGGGCTGCCAGCGGGTCACGCCGGGGCCGGTCTTCCAGACGATGCCCGAGGCGTCGGAGCCGCCGATGTGATGGTCCTCGTCCGGGTGATAGCGGAAGACGGAGACGGGCTTGCCCATCGCCGCCCAGACGTTGTTGTAGTTGACGCCGGCGGCCATCACGCGGACCACGACCTCGAGCGCGCCCGGCTCGGGCACCTCGATCTCCTCGATCTGGAAGGCGTCGATCGGCTCGCCCTCCCGCTCCTGGCGGATAACCCACGCGGCCATCGTCTCGGGCAGCGTGCCGGGCTCCGTCCCGACGTCGGTCACGTTCTTCAGGTCAACAGCCATGCGGGTTCAGGTACCTCCGGGGTCGCTCGCGTGCGGGTCCGGAGGTTATCGGGGCTGCCGCGCTACGAGGCGCCGAGCGGCTCGGCGGCCGAGGGGCTGCGGGCCGGGTCGGCGTGCGGCGCCTGCTTGCGCTTCGGCTCGATCAGGACCAGCGCGAGCACGGCGCCGACCGCGGCGACGGCGCAGGAGAGGGTGAGGGCGCCGGACAGCGCGTGGATGAACGCGTCGTGCATCGCGGAGCCGACCTGGGCGGCCTGCCGCGGGTCCATCCGGTCGAGCATCTGCGAGCCGGCCCCGGAGCCGAGGTTGTCGACGATGCCGTCGCGCACGCCCGCGGGGAGGTGCAGGCTCGCCAGCCGCTCGTCGATCCGCGCGTGCGCGAGGCTCTGGAAGAGCGCGCCGATCGCCGCCACGCCGAAGGTCCCGCCGACCATCCGGAACATCGACAGGATGCCGGAGGCGGCGCCCGCCTTCTCGGGCGTGACGGAGTTCATGCCGGCAGTCGACATCGGCGAGATCGTGAGCCCCATGCCGAGGCCCATCAGCGAGAACGCCGGCAGCAGCTCGCCGTAGCCGGTGTGCACGTCGACCCGGCTCTGGAGGTAGAGCGAGAACGCGGTCACCGTGAGACCCGTGACCATGAGCGGGCGCGGGCCGATGCGGTCGGCCAGGCGGCCGGCGATCGGGGCCGCGACGATGATCACCGCCGTCGCCGGCAGGAACCTGATGCCGGCCTCGAGCGGGCTGTACTCGAGGATGTTCTGCATGTACAGCGCCATGAAGAAGAACATGGCGAGCATTGCGAAGGAGACGATGAAGGCGACCGAGCTGGCGCCCGCGAACGAGCGCGAGCGGAAGTGCTCGAACTGGATCATCGGCGCGCGGCCGCGCAGCTCGACGTAGACGAACAGCGAGAGCCCGACGGCGGCGGTGACGAGCAGCGCGACGATCCCCGCCGAGCCCCAGCCCCAGCGGTTGCCCTCGACGAGCGCGAGGACGAGCGCGGTCAGGCCCGTGGAGAGTGCGGCGATGCCGGGGTAGTCCACGCGCCGGTCGACGGTGGGGTCACGCGACTCGCGGGTGGCGAACAGCGTGACGATGACGGCGCCGACGGCGACCGGCAGGTTGAGGAAGAAGATCGCCCGCCAGGACACGTACTCGGTCAGGGCGCCGCCGACCGCTGGGCCGATGGCGAGCGCGAGGGCCGAGACGCCGGCCCAGGTGCCGATCGCGCGCCCGCGCTCGTGCGCGGGGAACGTGTTCGAGATGATCGAGAGGGTGCCGGGCATCATGAACGCCCCGCCGATGCCCTGGATCGCGCGCCCGGCAACGAGCCACTCCTGGCTGGGGGCGAGGCCGATCGCGGCGCTCGAGACGGCGAACACCACGACGCCGAAGAGGAACATCCGCCGGCGGCCGAAGATGTCGCCGAGGCGGCCGCCGGTCACGAGCAGCACCGCGAAGGTCAGCGTGTACGCGTTGACCGTCCACTCGAGCGACGAGAGCGACGCGTCGAGGTCGTCCTGGATCGCGGGAAGCGCGACGTTGACGACGGTGTTGTCGAGCATGAGCATGAACAGCGCGAAGCACATGGCCGCGAGCGTCCACCACTTGCGGTTGCCCTCGTTGAGGCGCATTCGCTGGGGCATCAGGCGTCCTTCCTACGGTTGGCCCTGCGCGGGGCGGTGCAGCGGCTGGCGATCTCCTCGCGCTCGGCGAGCGGCGCCAGGGCCGCGGCGAGCCGGGTCCGCTCGCGGGCGGACAGGGTGCCCACGAACTGCTCGATGCCGGCGAGGCGGAGCTCCATCAGGCGGTCGAGCAGCTCCGGGGCCTCGGCCGTCGCGCGGACCTGCTTCATGCGGCGGTCGGCAGCGTCCTCGGCGCGGGTCACGAGCCCGCGGTGGACCAGCCCGTCGATCGAGCGGCTCACCGCGGGGAGGGAGAGGCCGAGCCGGTCGGCCAGCTCCTTCAGCGACAGCGTCTCGTCGTCGCGGGTCAGGACGTGCAGCGCGCGGAGCTGCGTGAGCGAGAGCTCCAGCTCGCCCACGGCGCGGACGTAGTCGCCGCCGTGGCCGTGCAGCAGGAACTTGAGCAGCCCGTAGAGGTGCTCGGTCAGTCGCGTGTCGGCGACAGTGATGTCGTCTGCCCTAGTTGCTTGCACGCATGCAAGTATTGCACACGCCGAATGCACTTGGCCAGTCGGCCAATGTGAGTTGGCTCACGCTCCGCCCGCCGCAACAGGGGCCAGGCCACTTGTTGCGCAACAGGGGCCAGGCCACTTGTTGCACGGCTTCCGTCCGCCGTGAGACCTACGGTGACAAGCTGCCATGGAAGCCGCTACACCGCTCAGACAGCCACACGTACGGACCATCGGCGATCGCCTCGCGATCGACGGCCTCGTGGTCGCCGACGACTCCGCGGTCCGCCTGGTCCGCGCGCGCGAGGAGGCGGGGGACGACCCGGTGCGGGCCGTAGAGGACGCGATCGAGATCGGCGCCCGCGTCCTGGACCGCGAGCAGGCCGGCGCGAACGCCGACTTCGTGCGCAGCGAGTTCGACCGGACCGCGCGCGACGTCGAGACGGCGTTCGCCGAGCGGGCGGCCAAGGTGGCGGAGGAGATGGGGCGGAAGGTCGACGAGTTCTTCGCCCCCGACGGCGGCCACGTGACCAAGGCGCTCGAGCGCCACTTCTCGGACGAGAGCGACACCGCCGTGCAGAACCGCGTGCGCGACCTGCTTCAGGACGTCATGGCGCGCTCGCGCGAGGACCTGCTCAAGCAGTTCTCGTCGGCCGACGGCAGCAACCCGCTGGCCGACTTCAAGGCGGGCACGCTGGCCGCCGTCAAGCAGGCGAGCGAGCGGCAGGACGTCAACCTGCGCGCGCTGCAGGAGCAGCTCTCCGGGCTCCAGGTGGAGCTCCAGGCGCTGCGCGACGAGCGCCAGAAGGAGGAGGAGCTCGACGCGGAGCGCGAGCGTGGCACTGCCAAGGGGCGCACGTTCGAGGAGGCCGTGCACGAGGCGATCGACGCGATCGCCACGGCCCAGGGCGACGACTGCGACGCGGTCGGCGACGTTCGCGGCGCCACCGGCAAGACCGGTGACGTGATCGTCGCACTCGACGCCTGCGCCGGGCCGGCGCGCGGCCGGATCGTCTTCGAGGCCAAGAACTCGAAGCTCTCGAAGCCGAAGGCGTTCGAGGAGCTCGACCGCGGGATGCGCGAGCGCGACGCGGACTTCGCGGTGCTCGTGGTGCCGGTCGACGACAAGCTGCCGGCCAAGACGACCCAGCTCCGCGAGTACAACGGCGACAAGCTGCTGGTCGCGTGGGACCCCGACGGCGACCCCCCATCGCGGGGGGCAGGCGGCAGCCTCACGCTCGAGGTCGCCTACCGGCTGGCGCGGGCCCGCGTGCTGATGAAGCGCTCGGACGGCGACGGGATCGACGCGGGCGCGCTGCGCGCGACGGTCGAGCGCGCCGTCGACGCGATGGCGGACGTCCGCCGCATCAAACAGCAGCTCACAGGAGCGAAGACGACGATCGACGGCGCGGCCACGATCCTCGACGCGATGGCCGCGGGCGTGCGCGCGTACCTGGCGGAGATCGACTCGCACCTGTCGGCCGCCGGCGCGCCGGAGCCGGACGCGCAGTCGCAGTTGCTCGACTGACCGGAGGCCGCGCGGAGAGAGCGGCCGCTACGGCAGCAGCACGGTGCCCGACGACGACTTGCGCTTCGGGCCGATCTCGAGCGTCGCGGGCGGCAGCTGGCGCGCGGCGGCGCGATCCGAGCCGGCCTTGACCTCGTAGGTGCCGGGCTTGAGCGTCTCCTGGATCGTCCCGGTGTCCTGCGGGTTGATCGGGCCGACCTGCTCGCTCGTGTCGTCTGGACCGCCCTCGAGCGTGACCGTGTGGGACTGAGACGAGAGGTTCGCGATCACGAGCGTGACGGGCCCGGCGCCCAGGCGACTGGGCTCGACGGACACGCTCGTGTCGTTGATCACGCCGGAGAGCTCGATCGGCACGGGCGGACGCGGCTTGTTCTTGAAGTCGTCATCGCCGCCGCAGCCTGCCGCCGGGAGCGCCGCGACGCCCCCGACGAGAACCACTGCGACCCGGGCACGTCGGACTCTCGTCAGTCTGCTCCCTCCCCACATCCCGTGGGGACACACTATCCGAACCAGACGGACGTTCGCGAGGAAATCAGCGCATCCACCTGCGTTTGAATGCGTTCTCTCACGTCTTCCGCGATCGACTGGACCAGCTCGAGGTCCTCGGCGGCGTCGGCGCCGTAGCCGTCGAGCGCGATCGGCTCGAGGAAGCGGATCTTGAACTTCGCCGGCAGGTACATCATCCCCGCGGCGAGGCCGAAGTGGGGAAACGCGTGGTTGATCGGGAAGTAGATGAGTCCCGTGAGCCGCTGAAGCAGCGGGACGTGCGCGAAGATCGGCATCGCCTCCTCGGCGCCGATGACCGCGATCGGGACGATCGGCACGCCCGCGCGCAGCGCGGTCTTCACGAACCCGCCGCGGCCGAAGCGGCGCAGGCGGTAGCGCTGCCAGAACAGCTTGCGCGACCCCTTCTGCCCCTCGGGGAAGACGAGCACGAGTCGCCCCTCGTCGGCGAGCAGGCGCTGCGCGTTCGCGGGGTGCGCGGCGACCATCCCGATCTTGTTCGTGAGCATGCCGACGCCCGGGTAGCCCTTGAACCAGTGCTCGCCGAGCATGTACAGCGGCGGCCGCGCCGGGTGCTCGTTGCGCAGCGCCTGCATGATCATCGGCCCGTCCGGCGGCAGCGCCCCCGAGTGGTTGGACACGAGCAGCGCGCCGCCGTCGGACGGCACGTTGTCGATCCCCTCGACCTCGACCCGGAACCAGTAGCGGTAGTAGAAGTCGAGCAGCGGCTCCATCAGCGAGAAGACGCGCTCGGACCGGCCCCAATCGTCCACCTCGCGGCCGGACTCCGGCGCGGGGATCAGTTCACGCAGGAGCCGCGGGTCGGGCTCGACCTCGGCCTGGGCGGGCTCGAGCGAGGGCAGCTCGTACGGGTCCTCGCGCGGGTTCCACTCGACCGCTCCCGGGCGCGGCTCCTCGGCTCCGGCGCCGGAGCTGAGCGGTCCCCCGAGTAGCGGGCTGTCGGCGCCTATGCGCCCGCGACGAGCTGCCGCTCGTCGTCGAGCTCCCTGAGCTTCCGTTGCAGCTGGTCCCACGACTCGCCCTCAGCCTCCTCGTAGTCCCGTCCCTCGAGGCCGCGCAACGCGTCGCTGTACGCCTCCCACGCCTGCCGCTGACGCTGCTCGATGTCGGCGAGTCGGCGTGTCCTGTGGTCCGAGATGTATGTGGTCATGCTGACTCGCTCCGGTGGAGTGTGGGCGAGGTGAGGAGATGGTACCCCGGATCGCCGGAGTCGGATCACGGATTTTGCGGTTGGGCGCTCAGCCGCCGGTGCGGAACGTCCAGGTGCGCGAGGCGTCGGGCACCCCGTTGCCGCCGCCGTCCACGATCCCGCCGGTGATCTTCACGACGTACCCGGTGTGCCGCCGGAGCCGGTCCTTCGGCTCGAGGCGGGCGCGGCGGCGCTTGCGGTCGTACGTCACGCGCGCGTTGACCTTGCGGCCGTCAGGGGACAGCAGCTTGAGCGTTCGCGTGCTCACGCCCCTGACGCGCTCGGTGAACCGCAGCGAGACGCGCGTCCGCCGGGAGACGTCCCGCGTGTCCGGCCGCGGGCTGCGCTTGACGACCCGCGGCGGCGCGAAGTCCTCGGTGATCAGGGCGCTCACCGGCTTGCTGTCAGCCCTGAAGGCCCAGTCGCCCAGCTCCGGGCGGAACCCGTCGTGGGCGACGTCGGCGTTGATCAGCACCGCGGTCAGGCGCGTGAAGCGGCCCGGCCGCTCGACCTCGACGCGCGCGCGGCCGCCGTCCGGGAGGCGCTTGAGGTGAACCTCGACGGCGCCGGTGGTCACCGGCCCTGTGCGGCCGACGAGGGCGAACGCCCCGGCGGTGCCGCGCGGCAGCTTCCCGACGAGCTTGATCCGCTTGGAGCCGGGGGCCGAGACGTTGTGGAGCGCGAACGCGGTGTGGTCGAGCTGGCCGCTGGCGCCCGTGCCCGGCGTGAGCGTCTTCTTCGTGGAGCGGTGGACGTCGGGCCACTTGGGGCCCTCCTCGAACGGCCCCGCCGTGGAGCGCCACTCGGCGGTGTCCGCGGCGAAGCGGGTGAACGCGCGGAAGAAGCTCGACCCCCTCTCCTGGAGCGCCATGTCGAACGCCGCCGGCGCGAACGACGGCGGGCTCGTGTCGAGCGAGTGCTCCCAGGCGGCGCGCACGACGTCCTCGCCGAAGTGGGCCTCGAGCCAGCGCGCCCACACGGCGTCGCCGTAGACCTTCAGGTTCACGGGGTCCGAGAAGTCGAGCGCGTTGAAGGTGGTGAGCGGGACCTGCGTCATGTCGGACCACGACTTCAGGTACGAGACGTAGTCGTTGACCTCGTCGTAGACCTTGTCCTCCGCCCAGGTCGCGGTCGCCTCGAACATCCAGGTGTCCTGGAGCCAGTCGTAGCCGAACTGGAGGATGTGGTTGTACTCGTGCGCCGCCGTCACCTCCATCGGCAGCACGGGGTTCGAGTAGCGCGGGAACTCGTCCTGGCTGAAGTCGTTGTCCATCACGAGGTACGCGAACTGAGAGCTCGTCCGGCCCTGGTTGGGGTCCGGCGTCGAGTAGCCGTAGATCCCGTCGTCGCCGATCTGCTTGAGGTACACGTCGGTCTTGTCGACGTCCCCGCCGCGCGACCCGTCGCCCACGGGCTCGCGCCAGCCCATCTGGACGTTCTCGACCTCGTAGACGTGCTCGGAGACCGCGCTCATGGTCTCCACGTAGTCGGGGATCCCGTTGATGTCGGCGTCCGCCGACGGCGGCGCGTCCCTGTCGGCGGGAGTGTTGACGGCCACCCAGTGGACGCAGAAGTGCGGCGAGCAGTACGGGGATTGCGGCGCCTCGGGCACCGCGTATGCCTCCTCGCCGGGCTGCGGGTTGCCGGACGGCCGCATCATCAGCCGCTTCGCGCGGCCGCGCTCCGCGCCATCCAGGTACGGGAGCCGCTCGGAGAGCTCCTTGAGGAGCGGCGTAAGCTCCGCGCCGCGGTACGGCCCCTCGCCGTGGCGGACCGCCTCGGCCTTGCGCAGCGTGGAGAGCGCGCCCTGGTGGCGCACGCCGGCCGGCGCGGCCGCCGGAGCGGCCAGCGCGACGAGCGCGAGCGAGATCAGTACGTGGCGGGGGCGCAAGGTCAGATCAGGTAACACGGAACGGCGGCTCCACTACCGCCGCCGTCGCCCCGGAGTCGCCGGCCGCGAGCTCGTCGCCCGGAGCCGCCTCGCGCCGCACCAGCGCGAGCGCGATCGGGCCGTGGGCCGGCGAGACGGCGACCGACCCGACTCGGCCCACGACGCGGTCGCCCAGGCGCAGCTCGGAGCCGCCGGGGACCGGCTCGGACAGGCGCAGCCCGCGCAGGTGCCGGTTCGGCTTGCCCCTGTAGTGGAGGCGGGCGACGGTCTCCTGGCCGACGTAGCAGCCCTTCGTGAAGCTCACGGCGCGGTCGTTGAGGCCGGCCTCCTCGGGGATCGTGTCGGTGTCGAAGTCGATCCCGAACCGCGGGCGGCCGGACTCCACGCGCAGGCACTCCGCGGCGTCGTCCGACACGGGCTCGACGCCGAGCGCGACCTTCACCGCGTCGGCGTCGGCCGCCCCGCAGATCACGTCCACCCCGAGGTCCGTCGCCACGTACAGGCCGTGCTCGCCCTGCACGAACGCGTGCTCCTCGGCCGGCGGCTCGGCTTCGAGCGCGGCGCGCGCGGCCGGCCCGAGCAGCGACAGGATCGAGAACGAGCCGGTCACGTCCTCGGCGCGGACGTCGCGCCCGATGCCGAAGGTGCGGACCGTGCGCTCGAGCGCCGCCTCGAAGCCGGGCTCGGTGTCGATCCAGATCCAGTCGTCGTCGCGGAGGATCCGCATGTCGAGCTGGACCTTGCCCTTGTGGCTGAGGAGGGCCGCGTAGCAGCCGGCACCGGGCGCGAGCCCCTCGACGTCGTTCGTCACCTGCCCCTGGAGGAACTCCGCGGCCTCGGCGCCCGTGAGCCGGAGCTTGCCGCGCGCGGACCGTTCGGCAAGGCCGACCGCCTCGCGAAGGAGGTCATACTCGGCGGCCTTGAGCACTGTCCAAGCATAGACCTGGGATACGGTTCCGGCATGGGCCTGGCGCAGGACTTCGACCGGACCGTCGGGTCGCTTCCCCCCGATTGGACGCACATCGAGCTCGACCTGCGGATCCGCGACGAGGACCGCTACATCGAGGCCGCCACGATCCTGGTCCAGGTGAACGCCCAGCCGTACTCGCGCCACGACTGGCACTGGCGCCTCCACGTGGCCCGCGAGTTCGGCCACGCGGCCGCCCCGGAGACCGTCCGCGGGACGCTCCGGCTGCTCGACGAGCAGGGGATCGACGGCGAGCTCGAGCTGCGCGAGGTGCGCGTCGGCCGCGTCGAGGTCGTGCAGATGTGGGGCCGGCCGGAGTCCGTGCGGCAGGAGTTCCGGCGCCGCCGCGCCCAGTGAGCGCGACCGCGATGGCCCGCGTCGCCCTGCTGTGCCCCGACCTGCTCTTCGGCTCGAACGTCGAGGGCGCCCTGCGCGCCGCGGGGCACGAGGTCGAGCGCCACGACAGTCCCGGCGACCTCGGCGATCCGGACGTCCTCGTGGTCGACCTGAACGCCGTGGTCGCCGAGCCGCTCGCGGGCGTGCCGGCGGTGGGCTTCTACTCGCACGTCGACCAGGACACGCGCCGCCGGGCGGAGGCCGCGGGCTACGACGTGGTGGTCCCCCGATCGCGGATGGCGCGCGAGACGGCCGCGGTCGTGGAGCGAGCGCTGCGATGAGGACGGCGGTGATCACCGGCGCCTCCAGCGGGATCGGCGAGGCGACCGCCCGCAAGCTCGGCGGCGAGGGCTGGCGCCTGCTTCTCGTGGCGCGGCGCCAGGACCGCCTCGACGCGCTCGCGAGCGAGCTGCCGGACGCCAGCTCGGTCGCCGTCGACCTCACCGACGACGACGCCCCGGAGCGGGTCGCCGCCGCGGTCGACGAGCGGCTCGGCGGCAGGCTCGAGCTGCTCGTGAACAACGCGGGCTCCTCGAAGCGGGCGCGGTTCGGCGACGACGACGGCGGCTACGCGACGGTCCGGCGGATCATGGAGGTCAACTTCGACGCCGTCGTGAGGCTCACCGAGCGACTGCTCCCGGTGCTGCGCTCCTCGGCGCCGAGCTCGATAGTGAACGTCGCGTCGATGGCCGGCCGGGTCGCGTATCCGCGCGGCGGGGCGTACTCGGCCTCGAAGTTCGCGCTGATCGGCTGGGGCGAGGCGCTCCAGCAGGAGGAGGCCGAGCACGGCGTGCACGTGGGCGTGGTGCTTCCCGGCTTCGTGACCACGGAGGGGTTCCCGCAGACGGACCTCACCGGCAGCGCCGCCACGCGCTGGCTGGTAGGCCGCCCCGACGAGGTGGCCGGGGCGATCGTCCGCGCCGGACCCGGCGGTGCGCTCGAGGTCGCCGTGCCGCGCAAGTACCGGTCGGTGCCGGTGCTGCGCGCGCTGTCGCCCGGCTTGACGCGCCGGATCACCGGCCAGTTCGGGAAGGGGTCGGACGTGGGCGAGGACGCGAAGCGCTAGTAGGGCACGAGCGGCTCGAAGGCCCGTTTCAGGTCCGGCGGCCGCTCGAGGATTCCGTATCGCACGTCGAAGCGGGCCCAGTTGCGCAGCACATTCGGAGGCACGCGCGGCACGGTGCGGAGGGCGGATCGGATCGCCGTCAGCTCCGCGCGGACGAGCGCGGGGTTCGTCTCGCCCGCCCTCGCGACGGCCGCGATCACGGGCTCGGGCCCGGAGAGCGCTCGCCCGGCGCCGCCCGCGATGCCGGTCATCGCGCTCGTCAGCCGCTCGCGCTCGGCGCGCAGCTTCGCGCGCGTAGTGACGAACACGAGCTCGGGGTAGCGGCGAGCGCCCCCGCCGACGCGAAACTCGCGCGTCTTCACGCCGCGGCGGCGGAGGGTCACGCCCTCGACGTTCCAGAACGCCGTGACAGCGTCGACCTTCTCGGCCACGAGGCTCGGGACCGCGGTGAACCCGATCGTCACCCGCTTAACCCGGTCGAAGTCTCCACCGTCGCCCTCGACCACCGCGCGCAGGACGGCGTCGTCGGATGGAAGGCCCGTCACGCCGACCCGCCTGCCCTCGAGGTCGCGCGGGCGCCGCACGTCCGGGCGGGCGATCACCGCGGCGAGCGGCCGGTTGACCAGCACCCCCACGCCGACCAGGTCCTCGCCGCGCTCGCGCGCGAGACCCAGGTCGTGGATGTCGAGCACGGCGAGGTCGGCGCGGCCGGTGGCGAGCAGCTTCAGGGAGTCCGTGGACGAGGAGGGCTGGCGGATCGCGATCCTCGCGTCGCCGTCACTCGGATTGCTCGCCGCGGCGAAGATCGGCGCGTGCGCGGCGTTGGGGGTGAAGTCGAGCGCGACGCGGACGGTCGGCCGCTCGCTACCTTCCCCGCCGCAACCCGCCAGGCAGAGGGCGACGATCGTCGCAGTCCACGAAAATGCAGGGCGCCGCGCCAAGGCGGCGAAGCGTACGACCTGAAACCCCTTCGGAGGAGGAGCACAAGTGGAAGAACGAGGTCCTGCCGCATACATCGCGGAGTTCATAGGCACGTTCGCCCTGGTCTTCGCGATCACCATGGCCGTCGTCCTGTACGCCCCGGCGCCCACGGCGCAGGCGGGCATCGTCGGCTCGCCGTTCCAGGACTTCGCCGTGATCGGGCTGGTGCACGCGTTCGTCCTGTTCTTCCTGATCCAGACGCTGGCGATCATCTGCGGCGCGCACTTCAACCCCGCGGTCACGCTCAGCCTCGCCGCGATCCGGCAGATCAGGCTCGGCGACGCCGGCATCTACATCGTGATGCAGCTCGCGGGCGCCACCGTCGGCGCGCTGCTGACGAAGGCGCTGCTCACCGACGTCAACACCGGCGTGCACTACGGCGCCGTCGGGCTGAACCTCGACCGTGTGGGCACCACGCTCGGCGGCATGACGGCCGAGGCGATCGGCACGTTCTTCCTCGTCTGGGCGATCGTCGGAGTGGCGGTCAATCCGGGCGGGCTCAAGGACTGGTCCGGCTTCGCGATCGGCGCGACGCTGGGCTTCGCCGTGATGATCATCGCGCCGCTGACGGGCGCGGGGCTCAACCCCGCGCGTGCTTTCGGCCCGGCGGTCGTCGGCCACCACTTCGGCGGCGCGGGCAAGTGGCTGCTCGTCTACATCCTGTCGCCCGTGATCGGCGCGTTGCTGGCCGCCGCGAGCTACTTCTGGCTCTTCATCCAGCCAGGGAAGAAGGGCGTCACGGGCATGGAGCCCGTGGGCTAGCTCCGGCTCACCGCCGCTTTCGGCCCAGCGCACCGCCCGCGTAGACTCCGCGGCGGTGCGCCGGGTCACCTTCAGCCGCAACTTCACGCTGTCGCTGTCGCGCACCTGCCGGTGCTACTGCAAGTACTGCTCGTTCGCGACGCACCGCGCGCACCTGTACGCGCCTGACGAGGTCGAGCGGATGCTCGACGACGCCGCGCGGCGCGGCGTCAAGGAGCTCCTCGTCCTGACCGGGGAGCGGCCCGAGGTCAACCCCGAGGTCGCCGACCGGCTGAGCGACCACGGGCACGACGACTTCACCTCGTACGTCGCGTGGGCGTGCGAGCGGGCGCTCGATCGCGGGATGCTCCCGCACACCAACCTCGGCGTGCTCGAGCGGGACGAGCTGGCTCGGCTGCGCGAGGTCACCGCGTCGCAGGGGCTCATGCTCGAGTCGGTCGTGCCGGACCTGGTGGTGCACCAGGGATCCCCGACCAAGCACCCGCGCCGGCGGCTCGAGACGATCAGGCTCGCCGGTGAGCTCCGGATCCCGTTCACCAGCGGGATCCTCGTCGGCATCGGGGAGTCGCCCGCGGACCGCGTGGCCGCGCTCGAAGCGCTCGCCGCGGTGCACGCCGAGTACGGGCACCTCCAGGAGGTGATCCTCCAGAACTACGTGCCGCACCCGCGCTACTACGGCCGCGAGCCGGCCCGGATAGCGGACGAGGCGCAGCGCGCGGGGGAGGGCGCGCCGGCGGAGGAGTTGCCGGCGCCGGACTGGGCGACGCCGATCACGCTCGACGACATGCGCGTGCTGGTGCGCGAGGCGCGCCGCCTGATGCCGGACGTCGGCATCCAGATCCCGCCGAACCTCTCCGACTGGTGGCTGCCGCTGGTGGAGGAGGGCGCGACCGACCTGGGCGGCCTGTCGGCCAACGGCGATCACATCTCGCCGGAGCACCCGTTCCCGTCCGTCCACAGGATGCGCAAGCAGCTCCAGCCGCGCGGGTACGCGCTCACCGAGCGGCTGTGCGTGTACCCGCAGTACATGACGCCGGAGTGGCTCGACCAGAGCGTCCTCGACGTGGTCAAGCTGAAGTACTGGAGCTTCATACCGCGCCGCGGGTCCGGCCGCCGCGAGGAGCGGCCGATCCGGCGCGACCTCGTGCCCGGCGCGATCGCCCGCGCCCGCGACGGCGGCTGGCTCGAGCCCGAGGCGCTCACGGCGCTGTTCGCGGAGACCCGCCCCGAGGCGATCGAGGACATGCGCCAGGCCGCCGACGAGCTGCGCGCCGAGCTCGTGGGCGACGAGGTGACGTTCGTGGTGAACCGCAACATCAACGTCTCGAACGTGTGCGTCGTCGGCTGCGCCTTCTGCGGGTTCGGCCAGGGACGGCGGTCGCCGGACGCCTACGAGCACGACCGCGACGAGTTCGTCAGGCGGGTCGAGGAGGCGGTCGCCGCGGGCGCCACCGAGATCTGCATGCAGTCGGGCATCCACCCGGACTGGACGGTCGCCGACTACGAGGGCTGGCTGCGCGTGGCCAAGGAGACCGCCCCTGACGTGCACCTCCACGCGTACTCGCCGATGGAGGTGCAGCACATGTGCGACACCTCCGGGCTGTCGCCGTCGGCGGTCTTCGAGCGGCTTGTCGACGCCGGCCTCGGGTCCACGCCCGGCACCGCGGCCGAGGTGCTGGACGACGGCGTCCGCGAGCGCATCTCGCCCAACAAGCTCCCCGTGGCGCGCTGGGTAGAGATCATCGAGGCGTCAGCGCGCGCCGGGCGCTCGACCAGCGCCACCGTGATGTTCGGCCACGTGGAGGAGCCGTGGGAGCTCGCGGAGCACATGCGGGTCATCCGCGAGCTCCAGGAGCGCACGGACGCGTTCAACGAGTTCGTGCCGCTGTCGTTCATCCCGTTCCATACGCTGCTCGGACGGACGCACGGGATCGAGGAGATCTCGCGCGAGGAGAACCTCAAGCACACCGCCGCGTTCAGGCTGGCGCTCGGCCGGAGCGTGCGGAACCTCCAGGCGAGCTGGGTGAAGATGGGCCTCGACGCGGCGACCGAGGCGCTGCGCTGGGGCGTGAACGACCTCGGCGGCACGCTGATGGAGGAGTCGATCAGCCGGATGGCGGGCTCCTACCACGGGACGATGCTCACGCCCGACCAGCTCGTGGGGGCGGCGCATGCCGCGGGCCGGCCCGCGGCGCAACGCGACACGCTCTACCGGGTGCTCCAGACATACTGACGGTATGCTTCCGACCCTTCCCATGTAAGGAGGGTCGATGGCCGACTACACAGTCAAGAAGATCGAAGAGATGGACGCCGCGTACGGGGGCGCCTTCAAGCGCGTCCGAGCCGAGCTGGGGGTCGAGTCGTTCGGGATCCAGGTGCTCGACCTGCCCCCGAACCTCGAGCAGTTCCCCGAGCACGACGAGAAGCACACCGGACAGGAGGAGGTCTACGTGACGATCCGCGGCTCCGGATGGATCGACGTGGACGGGGAGCGCGTGGACATCGATCCTGACACCATCATCCGGGTTGGACCCGAGGCGAGGCGCAAGATCTACACCGGTCCCGAGGGGATTCGCATCCTCGCGGTCGGCGGCGTCCCGGGGGGCGTCTACGAGGCGCCGGCCCCGTCCAAGCTGGGCGCGGGGCGCTAGCCGGGCGGTCGCGCTCGCCGTCGCCGCCGCCGCGCTCGCACTGCCGGGCGCGGCGCTCGCGGACTGCGTGGGCGACACGCCGAGCACGGGGAACGCGCCGGACCCGAAGCCGGGCGGCCGCAAGCTCGAGTTCGGCATCTACCCCGGCGGGGTGGCCGGGCAGATCGTCGTGCCGGCCGTCCCCAAGCCCGAGGACCGCGCGAAGACGCTTCAGGCGCTCGCCCGGCTGCGCCCGGCCGGCGGCCCGTTCACCGTCCACATCTACCGCTCGTACCTGGACGCGCAGAACGACGCGAAGGAGGACGTGGAGCACCGCCGCCTCGTGGATCTCTACACGGGCCACGGGTACGGCGTCGAGATCGTGATCCGATACCGGCGGGACGGGGATCCGGCCGGCTTCGCGAAGTTCGTCCGCGGGGTGGTGGGCCGCTTCGGCGACAACCCCCTCGTGCGCGGCTTCCAGGTGACCAACGAGGTGAACTTCGCGGCGTCGGGCGACTCCTCCGACGGCGTCTACGAGGGCGCGCGCGACGCGCTCATCCAGGGCGTGATCGCGGCGAAGGACGAGGCCAGGCGGCGCGGCTACGACCAGGTCCAGATCGGCTTCAACTGGTTCTACCGGACCGACCCGAACAACGAGGACAGCTTCTGGCAGTACCTCGACGAGCACGGCGGCAAGCGCTTCTCGAGCTCGCTCGACTGGGTCGGCCTGGACGTGTATCCCGGCACGTTCTTCCCGCCGGCGACGCCGCCCGCGGCCACCGGCGACTTCGTGGTGAACGCGCTGAGCCAGTTGCGCAATTGCTTCATGGACGAGGGCGACATACCCGAGAGCGTCCCAATCCACGTCGAGGAGAACGGCTACCCCACCGGGCCGGGCCGGAGCTACGCCGACCAGCGCACGGCGCTCGAGTCGATGGTCGGGGCGGTGAACACGTACCGCGCGAACTACAACGTCACGAACTACTTCTGGTTCGACCTGCGCGACGCGGACACGGCGAGCCCGAACTTCCAGCAGCAGTACGGGCTGATGCGCGACGACTACTCGCCCAAGCCGGCGTTCGACGCCTTCCGCGGGCTGGTCTCGCAGATGAGCCTCCGCGCGAAGCCGCCGCCGGCGGTTCGCCCGCCGGGTCGCAACCGCGGCACCCTGCTCCTGCGGGTGCGCTGCTGGCGGAGCGGCGTCTACGCGCAGGTCCGCGGGTCGGCCGCGCGGAGGATCCGCCGCGTCCGCTTCTCGGCCAACGGCCGCCACTTCGACGACCTCGGCGGCCCCTGGCGGCGGCACATGCGGCTCGTGCCCACGCGCCGCCGTGTGCGCATCGGCGTGCGGGCGAGGGTCACGCTGCCGGCGCGGAGGGTGGAGCTGCGGCGCTCGCTGCGCTGCCGCGTGCGCGAGTAGCGTGCTACAGCCCGTCGGGGTGGCGCACGTGGAAGCCGTGCGTCGAGCGCGGCTCGGGGCGCCAGCGCGGGCCAGACTCGCCGCCGCCCGAGGTGTCGAACCGCAGGCCGGCCACGACCATGAAGACGTGCGTGTCGTTGGCGAAGATCGTGATCCACCTGCCCTCGCCCCTGTCGCCCCAGCGCGCGAAGCTGCCCGAGACCATCGGGTAGTCGAGCAGCCCGCCGCCGTGGAGGGCGTACGACACGGACCCCGAGCAGTCGTAGCCGCGGTCCTTCCAATAGTGCGCGTGGCCACCGCCCCAGACGTACGGCTTGTGGCGGATCTTGTTGGCGGCCCAGATGACGCGCTTCACCGAGCCGGGCGCCTTCGACGGCGCGTACGCCTTCGAGCCGATCAGGACGGCGCGCGTGCCCCTGACGGTCGGGCCGTCGGCGTCCTTCACCACGTGCGGGCCGTTCACCTGCGCGGCGGCGGCCGGCGGGGGCGGCACCACGCCGCCGAGCTTGGCCGCGGACGCGGCCGGCGCGCAGGCGAGC
>DATENL010000066.1:0-3790 GCA_035275105.1 Thermoleophilaceae bacterium | reverse complement strand
GGCGTGACGGCGGCCGCCGCATCCCCGACATCGCCGAGCAGGCCGCCGACGCCGTCCGCGGCCGCGTACCGGGCGGCGGCGCGGCGCCGGGCGGCATCCCGACCGACCTACTCGACTGGTTGCTCCAGCCATGAGGCCGCGACAGAGCGCAAGCCTCGCGGGCAGCCCGATCCTGATCGGGAGCGTGACGGTGCTGATCACGTTCATCGCCGTCTTCCTCGCGTACAACGCGAACTCCGGCCTGCCGTTCGTGCCGACCTACCACGTGAAGGTGGAGGTCCCGAACGCGGCGTCGCTGGTGGAGGGCAACGACGTGCGGAGCGGCGGCAAGCGAGTCGGCGTGGTCGACCGGATCGTGGCCAAGCACGGCGGCAAGCGCGCGCACGCGGAGTTGGAGCTCAAGCTCGACAAGACGATCGAGCCGATCAAGTCCGACGCGCGCGTGACGGTCCGGCCGCGGTCGCCGCTCGGCCTCAAGTACCTCGAGCTCGAGCCGGGACGCCGGGGCCGACCGGTGCGCGAGGGCGGCACGCTGGCGCTCTCGCGCGCGCAGCCGACCGTCGAGCTCGACGAGGTCATCGACACCTTCGACAAGGGCACGCGCCTGGCGGCCAAGCGCGCGCTCGACCAGGGCGGACCCGCGCTGGCCGGCCGCGGCGCCGACTTCAACGAGTTCGTCGCGGCGTCGCCCGAGCTCCTGCTGAGGCTCCGGCACGTGGCGGCCAACCTCGCCGACCCGCGAACGGGGCTGCGGCCCACTACGCGTGCCGTCGCCCGCCTGGTGGAGGAGCTCGCGCCGGTGGCCCCGCAGCTCGGGTCGCTGATCGCGTCGGGCGAGCGGACCTTCGCGGCGCTCGCCTCGGTCGATCCGCAGCTGCGCGCCACGCTGGCGCTGCTCCCGCCCGTCGAGCTCGAGGGGATCCGGACGCTCCGCGACGCGCGGCCGGTACTGCGCGAGGCGCGGCTGCTCGTGCACGACATCCGCCCGGGCATCGAGGTCCTGCCCACGGCTGCCGGGAGGCTCCACCGCGCGCTGCGCACGGGCATCCCGGTGCTGCGCCGCGCGAGCAAGCTGTCGGACCGGCTCCGCACCGCCCTGCGCGAGGTCTACCTGCTGGCCTCGGACCCGCTCACGAGCAGCACGCTGCGCCGCCTGCGCGTGGCGCTCGACTCGCTCCTGCCGACGCTCCGCTACGTCGCGCCGGCGCAGACGCAGTGCAACTACCTCGGCGTGTACCTCCGCAACATCGGGTCGACCGTGTCCGAGGGGGACGCGTCGGGCAATTGGCTGCGCACGCTCGTCGTCGTCAACCAGGGCCAGATGACGTACCGCCCGGACCCGGCGCCCGACCTGCACGCCAACCCCTACCCGTACACGGGTCAGAACGGGATCTGCGAGACGGGCAACGAGCCGTACAAGAAGGGCACGCGGGTGATCGGTCACGCGCCGGGCGCGAACGCGACCTACACCGAGGACCTCGGAAGGCCGGGGGGCCCGTAGCGATGAGGTATCGGCTCAGGAAGCTCGGTCGCCGCATCTCGCCGTTCCAGGCCGGCTTGATCGCTATCGCCCTCACCGCGATCGTCGTCTACGTGGCGTTCGGCGGCGCGCTGCCGTGGCAGTCGCCGTACCAGCTGCGCGCCGTCGTCAGCTCCGCCAACGAGCTCCACTCGCGCACCCCGGTGCGGGTTGCGGGAATCGAGGTCGGCCGCGTCTCGTCGGTCGAGCGCGGGCCGGGCAGCGCGGCGACCGTGACGATGGAGATCCAGGACAAGGCGCTCCCGATCCACGCCGACGCGACCCTCAAGGTGCGCCCGCGGATCTTCCTGGAGGGCAACTTCTTCGTGGACCTGCGGCCGGGGACGCCGTCGGGGCGGGTGGTCGACTCCGGCTTCAAGATCCCACTCGGGCAGACGGCCGTGCCCGTCCAGCTCGACCAGGTGCTCGACACCCTGCGGCGCAACACTCGCGAGAACCTGACGCGCGTGGTGCACGAGCTGGCCGTCGCGCTGGACGGCGGCGGCGCGCGCGCCCTCCACCGCAGCCTGCCGGAGTGGGCGCCGGCGTTCCGCAAGGGGGCGATCGCGGCGGAGGCGGTGCGCGGCAACGGGCGGCACGACCTGTCGGGGTTCATCGTGGCGTCCGAGCGCGTCAGCCGGGCGCTGGCGAGCCGGCAGTCCCAGCTCGTGCAGCTGATCACGGGGCTCGACCGGACCGTGGAGGCGCTAGCCAGCCGCCGCGCGGAGCTGGCCGCGTCGCTCCCGGAGCTCGCGGCGACGCTGCGCGAGGCGCGGCCGACCTTCGTCTCGCTCAACCGGCTCTTCCCGACGGCACGCGCGTTCGCGCGCGAGATCCGGCCCGCCCTGCGCGAGGCCCCCGCGACGCTCCGGCTCGTCAACCCGCTGCTCACGCAGCTCGGGCGGATCCTGTCGCCATCCGAGCTGCCGGCGCTGATCGAGGCCGGCGACCCGGCGATCGCCGCGCTCGCGCGGCTCCAGCCCGACCTGCGCGAGTTCCTGCGGCTCCTGCGCCCGGTCACCGAGTGCGCCCGCACGCGGGTGCTGCCGCTCGGCTACGCGCAGCTCGACGACGGCGAGCACACGTCGCCGTTCCCGGTCTACTCCGAGCTCCTGCACGGGTGGGTCGGGCTCGCGAGCGCGGTGCAGAACTTCGACGGCAACGGCCACGCCGTCCGCTACCACGCCGGCTTCGGGGACCAGACGTTCACGACGGGGACGATCCCGTCGATCGGCGAGCCGCTCGTGGGCGTCACCGAGAACCCGATCATCGGCTCGCGGCCCAAGAAGCCCGCCACCGGTCTGCCGCCCTTCCGCCCCGACGCGCCGTGCCTGAAGCAGAAGCTGGTGAACCTGCACGCCGAGACCGGCGCCGCCGAGCCGACGACCCCGCTCCCATGACCCGCCGGACGCGACAGATGCTGAAGATGTACGCGCCCTACCTGGCGGCGCTCGCGGGGATGATCCTGCTCTCGCTCGCGGTCTCGCTGTACGTGGTGGTGCACCAGCGGCTGCGGTTCCCATGGCAGCACGAGACGCGGATCTACGCGGAGTTCGAGAACGCGCAGTCGGTGACGCCGGGGCAGGGGCAGTCGGTGAACGTCGCCGGCGTGCAGGTGGGCGAGATCGGAGGCGTCGAGCTCGAGAACGGCCGCGCCGTGGTGCTGATGAAGCTCACGAGCGACGACCTCGGGCCCGTGTACCGCAACGCGCGGCTGCAGCTGCGGCCGAAGACCGGGCTGAACGACATGGCGATCGAGATGGATCCCGGCCGGCCCGACGGGTCGCTGCCTCACCGCGGGCGGCTCGAGGACGGCGACACCATCCCGATCGAGAACACGCGGCCGAACGTGAACCCGGACCAGGTCCTCGCGTCGCTCGACGCGGACACGCGGCCGTACCTCGAGGCGTTCGTGAACGCGGGCGGGCCGGGGCTCCACGGGCGCGGCGGCGACCTGCGGCGCGTGCTGCGCGCCACGCAGCCGACGCTCGCGCAGACTCAGCAGGTGGCGGGCGCGATCGCGGACCGCCGCGAGAAGGTGAAGCGGCTCGTGTCGAACCTGCGCGTCCTCTCGGAGGCGGCGGCGTCGAAGGACCAGGAGCTCGCGAGCCTCGTGGACGCGTCGTCGGCGGTCTTCACCACGCTCGGGAACCGCGACGCCGAGCTGAAGGCGGCGATCGAGCGGCTGCCCGGGGCGCTGCACGCCACGCGCACGGCGCTGCACGCCACGCGCGGCCTGGCGGTCGACGCGCTCCCGGCGCTGCGCCGCCT